>JAFWXY010000089.1 GCA_017522905.1 Clostridia bacterium | reverse complement strand
CTGTAATTGTCGTGCCTGCGCTCATTCCTGCGGATTCAAGCGCGTTTCCTGCCGCTACGGTCTCGTATGTGATAGAGCCGATGACAGAGAGTCTGAGCCAGGGGAGAGCAACTCCAAGGCTCTTGGAGAGTGCTACAACGCCGATAAGGACTGCCACCGCGGGGGCTATTGTAAACACTGCGGAGGAGGTGATTGTTTTCTTGATTGTCTGCTTTGAGATGCCAAGCTCCTTTGCACGCTTGCATGCGCGTACAAGGAAGAATGCCGATTGCGCGAGAACGATAGCTATTATCGCGCCTACGATTACGTAGAGTATCGGACTGTTTACACTGAACTCCATTTATGCCTCCTTTTTTTCTGAAAGCTTATTCCAGAATTTGAATGTCATAGGCCAGAGAACGCCGCCCGTTATTGCAACCAGAAAGTATCGGATGAGTCTTGACCATGTGTTGATATATCCCGGAAGAAGGGCGTCGAGGGGGGATCTTGCAAGCTCCTTGACAAGG
The DNA here is from genome assembly GCA_017522905.1 of Clostridia bacterium. Classification (GTDB taxonomy): domain Bacteria; phylum Bacillota; class Clostridia; order Oscillospirales; family CAG-272; genus SVTX01. The sequence goes on along the minus strand of JAFWXY010000089.1, from coordinate 3,304 downwards.
AGAACTGCAGCAAGACCGCCGACGATCTTGATGATTTGTACCCACCAGACGGCGTCGGTCTCAAATTTGATCCATTTAAGGTCAACGGTGTATACAACGAGGAAGCCGAGCATACAGCCAAGCAGGGTGTAAGCATTCTTGACGGCGGAGACGTAGTTGTGGAAGTTTTCTACCTTGTAAACGTCATCCGGGAACTGATAGAAGGAAATGAAGCAGAGGTAAGCCACCGAGATAGCAGTGAGCGAGCCGAGAATGATATACATTGCCTTGGGAGATCTTGCCGCAAGCTTAAAGAGCGGATAGCCCACGAAGATGAGGACGAGCGCAACGCCAACCGAAACGAGAACGTCGGCGGGAGTATGTACGCCGAGGTACATTCTTGAGAGCGGAACAAGCACGCAGAGAGCGACAGACGCGATGCGGAGCCAGAGCGTGCGGTTAGTGCGTGCGATGCCGCCGAAAAGTCCTACCGAGGTCTGTGTGTGTCCGCTCGGGAATGAATATCCCGTTGCAGCCTCTCTTGCCGACTCAACTATTGTAAAGTTGGGGTCCTTGACCCAAGGACGGGGAATGCGGAAGAGCATTTCGAGGAACTGGTTTACCATTGTACCGATAAAACCGGTGCAGAGCAGGTAATATCCCTGATACTTGGAGACGCACCAGAAAAAGATCATGCCGACTGCCATGAATATCGTCTCTTCACCGAAAAGGGTGATTATAGAGAAGAGGAAGTCGCAGACGGGGTTTCTGAGACCTTCGAGAAAATAAAGGAATTCCATAAATTTCTTTACCTTTCTTAAATAGATTAATAAAATTATAGCATATATATTTGGAAAATTCAAGTTGTGGTGGGGAAAAAGGTGTTTAAGTCGTGCAGTTATACGCATAAAACAAAAGACCGTGTCAAAGACACGGTCTTTTGTTTTATGGTGCACCTTCAGGGACTCGAACCCGGGACCCACTGATTAAGAGTCAGTTGCTCTACCAACTGAGCTAAAGGTGCATTTTTTCGCAACGGTATGAGTATATCACAAAAGACTTTATTTGTCAACAATATTTTTAAATGTTTAAAAAATGTTCACAATTGTTTTGGGGACGTTTTGTATACCTTGGATGAAGTCTGATATTATTCTTAGATTCTAATAGGAGACTATGTATCGTTTGTTGTGCAAAAAGCACAAAACTTTAGCAAAATTCGCAAAACTCTTGACAAATTGCTTATAATATGGTAAAATATCTTGTAATAAAGTAAAAGGTATATGCTTATGATACGGATAAGCGTTTCTACAAACCGCCACAAATGGTTGACTACCGGGTGATCTCTTTTCTAAGGAGGATCAGCCGTATTTTTTATTTTTAGAGGAATTTTTTATTGTGAGGTATTACAGTGAACACGGATTTTAATCTTTCTCTTGAAATTTTTGGTTATGTTGGCACGGCTCTTGTCATAATATCTATGATGATGACGTCAATGTTCAAGCTTCGTATTATCAATATGTGCGGAGGAATCATAAGTTCGATTTATTCCGCCTTTTATGGTGCTTGGGCTGTCGTAGTGATGAATATTTGTCTGGTAGCGATAAATATATTTCATATAATACGTGAGTTGTACCGTGGACGGCAGGAGAAAAATATTTCAACTGACCTTGATAAGCAAGGCGAAAATTAGAAATAAAGGAGATTTATATATGAAGCTTATTATTGATGGAATTAGCATTACCGCAAGACCGGATCAGTCGCTTCTTGACATGGTTCGTGAGCTTGGACTTATAAAAGGGAAGCTATCTCTTGACCCTATCGCCGCAAAAATTGCCGGCGAGGTCTTTACACTTAATTATATACCTCTGCGCCAGAAGGATACCTCTCTTGAGCGAGATTCGGTTCGCCGCGCCATGGCGGCGTCGGACGGAACAGTCAGGCTTTTGCGTTACAGTGACCCGACAGGAAGAGATGCGTACACGAGGACGGCACAGTTCGTTCTCTTTTTAGCGTTAAGAGAGCTTTATCCCCACGCGCGCGCAAAAATGAACTGCACGGTTGGCGCGGGACTTTACATCAAGGTGCTTGGTGAGGAGAATTTCTCTGCGGAAAATCTCAAAAAAAGAGTTGAGGAGATCGTGGCGGCAGACATTCCCCTTGTTCGACGCAGAATAACTACGAAAGAGGCACTTGAATATTACACCATGACGGGGCAGGACGATAAGGCGAGACTTCTTGGATATCGTGAGACTCCTACTCTTGATGTATACGAGCACGGCGATTATTCCGACTATTTCTACGGCGAAATGGCGCCCTCGACGTCATTCTTGCGCGTTTGGGATATTATCCCCGCACCAGAGGGCTTTATGTTCATTTTCCCCGACAGTCACAATCCCGACAAGGTGGCAAAATACCACGAGTCGCCCAATCTGTTCAGCGTTTATCTTGAGGGCAAGCGTTGGGGCGAGCTTATGGAGTGCGAGACGGTTGCAGACCTCAACGAGCTTGTTGATTCGGGCAAGATACGTGAGCTGATACGTGTAAACGAGGCCTTGCACGAAAAGAGGTTTTCACAAATCGCAGATATGATCTGCTCTCGGGGTGCAAAGGCGGTAATGCTTGCGGGACCCAGCTCCTCGGGTAAGACTACCTCGGGAAACAGACTTGCTACCCAGCTTCGCGTTCACGGTAAAAAGCCTATATTGATGAGTCTTGACGACTATTATATCGACAGAGATCTGATGGTTCCGGGACCTGACGGCAAAATGGATTATGAGCATATCAATACAATAGATACCGAGCTTTTCGGTCAGCATCTCGGTCAACTGCTTGCGGGCGAGGAGGTTGAGCTTCCGAGCTTTGATTTCCCGACAGGCAAGCGCAGGTGGACGGGGCATAAGCTGAGACTTACAGAGGACACGGTTATTATAGTTGAGGGGCTTCACGGGCTCAATCCCGTCCTTCTGCCACCCGAGCTTGATCAGAGTGCGGTGTTCAGACTTTACGTCAGTCCGCTTCTTCCCCTGAGCCTTGACGACCACAACAGAATCCCCACAAGCTATTTGCGTCTTTTGCGCCGCACGGTAAGAGACTATGCGACGAGAAACTCTTCTGTTGCAAGAACTCTCTCTATGTGGGATTCGGTGCGTCGCGGAGAAGAGAAGTGGATATTCCCGTTCCAGGAGAATGCCGACGTGATCTTCAACAGCTCAACTCTCTACGAGCTGGCGGTTATCAAAAAGTCTATATTCCCGCTTCTTGATGCTGTGCAGCCCGAGGAGGAGTATTACGATGAGGTAAGAGCTATGGTTAAGATACTCAACTT
>JAFWXY010000088.1 GCA_017522905.1 Clostridia bacterium | reverse complement strand
CGATCATCACCCAAGGCGGTGTAATGGTAAACGCCATCCCCGACAAGGCAAAGATAGAGACCTTCGTCCGTGGCTCAAGCTACGCTGCAATAATGAAGGAAAATAAGAAGATCAACCGTGCGCTCGTCGGCGCAGCGCTCTCGCTTGGCGCTAACGTAGAGATAGTCGATATCCCCGGCTACTCCCCCGTTATACAGGATAAGAATATGCTCGAGGTTGCAAAAGAGGCGTACGAGAGTATGTTCGAGGGAGAGACCTTCGGCATCACATCCGAGATCAGCACAGGCTGCTCGGATATCGGAGACCTCTCCATGGTAATGCCCATAGTCCACCCCTATTGCCTCGGCGCGACGGGCACGAGCCACGGTAGCGACTACTACGTCAACGACGTAGAGGCGGCATGCATCAAGAACGCAAAGTGGCAGCTCAATATGCTCCGCATGCTGCTTGAAAACGGCGGCGAGCGCGCAAAGAGGATCAAGGCTGAATACAAGCCCACCTTCCCCTCGCAGAAGGCATATCTCGAATACGTTGACAAGATCAACTCCGAGGGCGACAGAATAGTCTACAACGCCGACGGCACCGCAACCGCAGATCTCTCGTAAGCCGCGGAGACCCCCACACTGTGCGTCGCGATTGCGGCTACCTCGCAAATAAATAATACGGAGCAAGCGCCAAACGTTCGCTTGCTCCCTTTTTGTTGCCTGAAGCCGCAAACAAATTGCGATTTATAGGTGAGGGGAGGCGTTAGGGAAACCCTTTTGGGCAAAAGGGCTTTCCCTAAAACCCTTCCTAAAACCCTTCATAAGAATAGATAGAGTAGCCGTTTGGTGATACAAGGTGCTACGAATTATCCCTCGATTCCGCTTTGCGTTAGCCTTCCCCAAGACAGGGGAAGGTGTCACGAAGTGACGGATGAGGATGCACCTTTTAGATTTACAACAGTTCGACAAATCAAAATTTGACATAATGCCGCTTTTTTCGGCAAATTCACCACAAATCCCTACCCATTTCCCCCGATATTATAACATATGATAGAAATTTCGCCGCATATAAAAATCCGTGTTGACATTGACTTTGCAAAGTGATAGAATTAAAGTGTATATTTATATATGAGGCTGACCCCCAAAACTATAAGAAAAAGGTGACTAAAAATGAAACAAAGACATTTAAAAGCACTAACCTCCCTTTTGCTGGTAGTAATGATGCTCGCATCAATGCTCCCCGCGATTCCCGTTACCGTAACCGCGGCGGATGGAACGAAGGACGCAACCTTGTCCTTTGCAGACACTGCTCAACGCATATCGTTCTCTACATCAATACAAGTGTGGGAACAGAACGGTATAATACTTACCAACGAAAAAGGCAGTTCGACATCTAACATTGGCGACTATTCCAACCCTGCGCGTTTTTACAAAAGCTCCAAAATCACAATAACGGCTCCGGGTAATATAACTCAAATTGTCTTTACCGCCAGCTCATCTTCGTATGCTACAGCACTGAAGAGTTCTATAACCGAGGCAACCGTCAGTGGCAGTACAGTTACAATTACTCTTGACGGAACATCGGAGACCTTTACCATAGCATCCCTCACCGGCGGACAGGTAAGAATGAATTCTCTCACAGTAACATACCAGGAGCCGGCTCCCGCCTGCGACCACGCAAACACATATGATGACATAACTACAGAGCCTACATGTACAGTAACAGGTTTGAAGGACGTTATTTGTTCCGATTGCGGCGAGACAATTGAAGTAAACGTTGTAATCGATGCTCTTGGTCACACAGATGAAAATCCCGCAGACAGCAAGTGTGACACTTGCGGCACAAACCTCTGCGCAGAGCATGTTTGGGTAGACGGTGAAGTTCTTGTTGAAGGCGACTGCACAACAGACAGAGTTGTTTCTCAGGTCTGCGACAATTGCGGCGAGCCCGGCGAACACAGAGTTGAGAAAGCTCCTGGCCACACAGCAGTTGAGGACGAGGCAGTTGATCCCACATGTACCGAGGCAGGTAAGACAGCAGGTAGCCACTGTAGCGTTTGTAGCACAGTTATCGTAGCACAAACAACAGTTGACGCTCTCGGTCACAACTTTGTTGACGGCACATGCGACACGTGCGGCGAGGAGCAGCCCTCTGAATTAACAATTTCCTTTGCTTCCACAGCACAGCGTACCGAATACTCCTCCTCCAAGCAGGTATGGAGTAATGGCGGTCTTGTTTTCACAAATAACAAGGCAAGCTCCACATCCAACGTTGGCGATTATTCAAACCCCGTTCGACTTTATAAGTCGTCACAGGTAGTCATCGACGGCCCTGCAAAGATTATAAAGGCAGTATTCGTAACACCCGGAGGCGACTACGGCTCTGCAATTAAAGCTTCACTTGAGGCGGTTGGATACACAGTATCCGCTAATGGCTCAACATACACCGTTACATTTGCAGAAGCAGTTGAAAATATAACGTTCACCCTTACAGGTCAGGGTAGAATCAATACTCTTACAGTTGAGTTTGAGAAATCCTGCTCTCACTCCGAGACAGTTGCAATTGGCGAGGCTAAGGATGCAACATGTACCGAGGACGGTATCACAGCAGGCTCCAAGTGTGCAAAATGTGGCGAAATTCTTGTTCCCCAGGAAACAATTACAGCACCCGGTCACACCGACGCAAATGGCGACTATGTATGTGACGTTGAGGACTGTCAGGAAATCCTCTGCACAGAGCATGTTTGGGTAGACGGTGACGTTAAGGTAGAAGGCGACTGCACAACAGACAGAGTTGTTTCTCAGGTCTGCGACAATTGCGGCGAGCCCGGCGAAGACAGAGTTGAGACAGCTCCCGGCCACACAGCAGTTGAGGACGAGGCAGTTGATCCCACATGTACCGAGGCAGGTAAGACAGCAGGTAGCCACTGCGACGTTTGTAAAGCGGTTATCGTAGCACAGACAACAGTTCCCGCACTTGGACACAACTACGTTGACGGCACTTGCTCCGTTTGTGGCGAAAAACAGCCCACAGAAGTTACAAATGAGTATACATTCTCAAACTATCCTGCCGGCACACAGTATGCTAAGGATGAAGAGCATAAATTGGATGACTATTTAACAGTTATCACAACCGAATGCCACTTTACATCTGAACTTAGAATTTATAGCAGCAGCACTAACAACGGATTTGCTGTTTTAAAGGCTGCTAACGGCATGGTTATTAGTAAAATCACTGCGAACGCCGGATACAAGGTAGACACATTAGTCATATATGGTTCCAATGACGATGGCGCAACTTGGACAACGATCAAAGAAGTGTCAGTTGATTCAACATCTTATAAGGATTATACTGCCGAATTTGGCGACTCATCTTATAAGTGGATCAAATTGGACGTTGCAGGTAGCAATCAGATCAGACTGAAATCTATCACTGTAACCTTCGAGAACGCCGCCGGTGGCACAACGCCCGATCCCGTAGAGCAACCCAAGCTCCAAAACTACAACGTATCCCTCACCGAGGGCATTAAGATCAGCTTCGAATACAACGTTCCCACAGAGTGGCTCGAGGCAAATCCCGGCGCATACGTTAAGTTCAACAATGAAAACACACCCCTTGTGTCAGGAATAAACACATTTACAGTAACACTCACCCCCAAGAGAATAAACGAGGCATTGTCCTTGGTTCTCTGCGATGCAAACGGCAACGAAATTAACACTTACGACGTAAGCTTTTCGAAATATTACGAAAAGGCATACGCACAAGGCGAGACCAACGCGTTGAACAACCTCCTTGATGCAATCGTCAACTACGGCAAGGCAGCGACCGGCGAAGCAGGATCAATCACAGAAGAATTCACCAACGATGGCGCATATACCAAGGAAGACAATGATCACGTGTTTGGTCAGATCTCCGCTTCCCTTGCAGAATCGGCTACAATAAAGCTTCAAATCAATGAAGCAAACATCCAAGACACCTATAAGATCAAGGTAACACATAAGGGCGATACAATTGCAAACGGCAACCTTACAAGCTATATCTCCGACGGTTACCTTATCATCCACAACATTTATGCCGCTGACTTCGATGAGGAATTCACGATCGAAATTCGTGACGGTATGGATGGCGATCCCGTAGCGAATGCAACTCTTTCGTTTAATCAGTATCTTAAGGCTCTCTACAACAGTGGATTAGCTGAGGTTACTACAGAGGTTAAGTCCTTCATCGCCGCAACATATCAGTACGGTCTTGCCGTTGAGAACTACTTGAATCCTTCGGCTGAGTAATGAAAAGACATATTTGTTTATTGGCGTTGACAATTCTTCTCACGCTCTCAATCACAGCATGTGTTGAAGCTAACAACGAAGAAAAATCAACGTCTACGGAAAGCATTTCAGAGGAAACGACCTTGGAGGAGACATCCTCCAAAGGGTCTCCCTCTGAGGAAATAACAACAGAAGCAACCGGGGAATCTACCGAGGAGCCTACCGAGGAACCTACAGAGGAGCCCACCGAGGAACCCACCGAGGAGCCCACTGAGGAACCCACCGAGGAGCCCACCGAGGAGCCCACCGAGGAGCCCACTGAGGAACCCACCGAGGAGCCCACCGAGGAACCCACCGAGGAGCCCACCGAGGAACCTGCCGAGGAACCCACTGAGGAACCCACTGAGGAACCCACTGAGGAACCCACCGAGGAACCCACCGAGGAACCCACCGAGGAACCTGCCGAACAGGATACAACGGAAGATACAAACAGCAACGAGGAAACCGAGCCGGGAGACGGATCGGTAAACCTCCCCGGTATGGATTTTTGACAAAGAAGTAAGGTGAAATATATAATGAAAAAGAAATATACAAATCCTACACTTGACATCATTTCAATCAGCGAGGAAGATATCATAACCGCATCGGTAGGTGGAGAGTTCACAACCGAGGATGGCGGCGTTGATCTTCCCGGAATGGATTTCTGATCATCAAGGAGTAATTTATTTAAAGGAGTGACCGTATGAAAAAAGAGTATACGCATCCCTTATTCCATCTGATCACAATAGATTCGCAAGACATATTAACCAAATCAAAGGATAACAACGGCTTAATTGACGGCGGAGCAAGCGGTGAAGAGGTCACTCTCCCCAGCATCGGCGATTGGATGAATGAATAAACAGTAAAGGCGCACTTGAAAACCAAGTGCGCCTTTATTTCAGGTCAATTTAGTTAAGTATACTTAATTGGGTTAATTTTGCTTAATTGTCAGAGAAGCTCCGCAATAATCTCTTCCCTGCTCTTAGGCGAAAGATATGCAGGCGGAATATCGAATACCGTTTTACAACCAAAGCTGCCCTCGCGGTAAAGCTTTACGACCGCGCGTGCATACGCGACGATGACCGATGCGGTAAACTCGGGGTTGGAATCGAGCTTCAGACTGTACTCAATTACGTGATTGTGCTCGCGCTCAAAGCCTGTCTTGCCGCTACGGATAACAAATCCGCCGTGAGGAATGCCCGCGTGGTCGCGGCGAAGCTCCGGGAGCGAAATAAAGTGTACCGTGGTGTCGTAGTCTGCAAAATAGTTGGGCATCTCCTTGATCTCACTCTCAATTCTCGCAAGATCTGCCCCCTCCTCTGCCACGACAAAGCACTCTCTCGTGTGCTTTTCACGAGTAGTGAACTCAGGCGTATTGCCCTCTCTTACGCTCTCAAGAGCAGACTCAACGGGAATAGTGTACTGCTTTGCATCAAGCACGCCTTCAATTCTTCTTATCGCGTCCGAGTGTCCCTGGCTCACTCCCCGTCCCCAGAAGGTGTAGTCCTTACCGTCAGGAAGCACTGCGCCGGCGTAAAGACGGTTCAGCGAGAACATTCCGGGATCCCAACCGCAGGAGATAAGCGCCGTCTTGCCGCCATTTTTCGCCGCAGCATCGACCGCCAAAAGATGCTCGGGAATACGCGCGTGTGTATCAAAGCTGTCTACAACACAGAATTTAGAGGCGAGAGCGGGTGTCTGTACGGGAAGGTCGGTGGCACTTCCGCCGCAGAGGATAAGCACGTCTATCTCATCCGCGTGCGCTTCAACCTCACTTGCAGGATATACCGGCACGTCTGCGCTTTTCGTCACAAGCAGAGACGGATCTCTGCGCGTGAAAAACGCGGCAAGCTCCATGTCACCATTCTGTCTTATCGCACTCTCGATTCCGCGACCGAGATTTCCGTATCCGTAAATTCCGACTCTGATACTCATAAAAACACCTTCCTTTAGCCCGTGGCTCTCTCATATAGAATAATTATATCACTCCTGCGCTCCAAATTCAATAAATTGACGCAAAAAAGTTGATTTAAGCAACTTATTTCGTCATTTTAAAGAAACATAAGCATAATATATTGATTTTTTTATGAAAATGTGATAATATATAAAGAGAAACAAATATAATCTCAGAATGGAGACCGTAATATGAACACTAACGAAAGAAATCAGAAAATACTAAACGTGTGTGATCACACCCTGCTTGCTCAGAACGCTACTTGGGATCAGATCCGCGCTATTTGTGACGACGGTATGAAGTACGGTACAGCTTCCGTCTGCATCCCCCCCGTCTTTGTAGGTCGCGCCAAGGAATACGTAGGCGACAAGCTTGCTATCTGCACGGTTATCGGCTTCCCCAACGGATATAACTCCACCGCGGTAAAGGTTTTCGAAACAAAGGATGCAATTGCCGAGGGCGCAGACGAGATAGATATGGTTATCAATATCGGCGAGCTCAAGGCGAAGAATTACGACTACCTTCTTAACGAAATCAAGGAAATCAAAGCGGCTTGCGGCGACAAGATCCTCAAGGTAATCATCGAGACCTGCCTTCTTACAGATGAGGAAAAGATCAAGATGTGCGAGATCGTAGGCGCATCGGGCGCAGACTTTATCAAGACCTCAACAGGCTTCTCTACCGCAGGTGCGACCCGCGAGGACGTTAAGCTTATGCGCGAGAATTCCCCCGCACACGTCAAGGTAAAGGCGGCAGGCGGAATTGCCTCTCTTGATGACGCAGAGGACTTTATGGCTCTCGGCGCAGACAGACTCGGAACAAGCCGCGTAGTTAAGATCATCAAGCAGACCGACACAGGCGCGGGTTATTAATCTAAAAAAATAGGGAGAAAAATTATGCCAATTCCAACAGCACATATAGCATGTAAAAAAGAAGATTTTGCCAAGACCGTTCTTATGCCCGGTGACCCCTTGCGCTCCAAGTTTATCGCGGAGAACTACCTCGACGATGCAGTCCTCGTAAACGACATCCGCGGAGTTCAGGGCTATACGGGATACTATAAGGGCAAGAGAGTTTCGGTTATGGCATCGGGTATGGGTCAGCCCTCTATCGGCATCTATTCCTATGAGCTCTTCAATTTCTACGACGTTTCCAGCATCATTCGCGTTGGCTCCTGCGGATCCTTCCAGGCAGACCTCAAGCCCTGCGATATCGTAGTGGCAATGGGCGCATGCACAAACGGAAGCTTTGCAGATCAGTATAACCTTCACGGCCACTTCGCGCCCATCGCGGACTTCGGACTTGTCCGTCGCGCCGTAGAGGAATGCGAGAAGGCAGGAGTAAACTACCGCGTAGGTAACGTTTTCTCCTCCGACATCTTCTACAACGACTCCTTCTCCGACCTCGCTTGGTCCAAGCTCGGAGTTCTTGGAGTTGAGATGGAAGCGGCGGCGCTCTATTGTAACGCGGCACGTGCAGGCAAAAAGGCACTTTGTATTTGCTCTGTAAGTGATTCCTTTATCGACCCCTCTCAAAATATGAGCGCGGACGCCCGCCGCACAGCCTTCACCAAGATGATGGAGATCGCTCTTGAAGTAGCTGAAGCATAATTATAAAGGTGCAATATGAAAAAAAGAATATTTTTGATAGTTCTCGACAGCTTTGGCGTAGGAGAGCTTCCGGACGCCGCTAAATTCGGCGACGAGGGCAGCCATACGCTTAGAGCATTGCAGAACACAGGCAAATTGAATTGCCCCAATCTCGAAAAGCTTGGTCTTTTCAACATCGAGAATTGCGCACGCGGAGAATATCTCCCCGTTGCCGCTCCTATGGCTAACTTTGGAAGAATGAGCGAGAGATCTCAGGGCAAGGACACAACTACAGGTCACTGGGAGATCGCGGGACTCGTTTCCGAAAAGGCCCTCCCCACCTACCCCGAGGGATTCCCTCAGTCGCTTATCGATGAATTCTCCGAGAAATGCGGCAGAGGCGTGCTTTGCAACAAGCCCTACTCGGGAACAGACGTTATCCGTGACTATGGCGAGGAGCACCTCAAGACAGGCTCTCTCATCGTCTATACCTCGGCGGACTCTGTATTCCAGATCGCCGCACACGAGAGCATAGTTCCCTTAAAGGAGCTCTACCGCTACTGCGAGATCGCACGAGAGATGCTTCAAGGTGAGCACGGTGTAGGAAGAGTTATCGCGCGCCCCTTCGGCGGCGAATATCCCTTCAAGCGCCTTTCTGGCAGACACGACTATTCTCTCCTGCCCCCCAAGGAAACAATGCTTGATAAGCTCATGGCTCGCGGCTACGCGACCATTTCCGTCGGAAAGATCAACGACATTTTCGCATCTCGCGGAGTTTCCTCCTCCACACCCACCGCAAATAACAGCGAGGGTATGGACGTTTCTCTCAAGATCGCCGATACCGACTTTACAGGACTTTGCTTTGTAAATCTCGTTGATTTCGATATGGTCTTTGGACACAGAAACAACGAGGAGGGCTATACAAACGCGATAAACGAGTTTGACGTTCGCCTTGGCGAGCTTCTTTCTAAGCTTCAGGACGACGATATGCTCATCATCACCGCCGACCACGGCTGTGACCCCTCCACCCCCTCAACAGATCACTCCCGTGAATACGTGCCGATTTTGGTGCTTGACGGCGCAGCGTACAACTGTGGTAAGCACGAGGGCAAGGCACTCGGCACGCTTGATTCCTTCACCTATGTAAGCGACATAGTGCTTGATAACTTCAAATAAAAAAACAAAAGGGACTGAGCTTCGGTCCCTTTTCTTATCCATACATACAACAAGCCCCCGACCGAGGTCGGGGGCTTTGATTTATTCAAGTATAATTACTGAATGATGTAGTAAATCTGCTTACCGTCCGCATTCATTGTGAGAACTGCGTTCAATCCACTGCCAATGCCGACGTTAACAACGCTCTCGCCCTTAACTGTGAAGAATATACTTCCGTTGGGGGAGTAAAGCTCTGTAACCTCAAGCTCAACAAGCTGGCCTTCAACCTCTTCTTGAACGGTATAAGAAACCTTGTAGTATCCGTCCATGTAGACAACAGACCAACCGATCTTTGCCTCATCCTCGTTCACAGGAGCCTTTACGGGAGCCTTGCCGGGAACGTAGATGTATGTTTCATACACGTATGTGGAAGGATCAAGCTCGGTCTCACCGGGAACCTCAATCTCTTTTACAAGAGTGTAGTAGTTGCCGTGACTGTTCCAGGAGTAATACTCGCTAAGATCAACCAGAAGCTTGAAGTCGTATGTGTAGAACTTATTGTCTATAGCAAGATGTCCGGACTGATCATAGGTGTTGAGATATCTGATGTGCTTTCCTGTTGCATCAACAAGCTCGTAAAGTCTGGATCCGTTAAAGAAGCTTACTTCTCTTACGAACAATCCGTCCGATACAAGCACGCCAAGATTTTCAACCTGGCATACGATCTTAAGATCGTTGTCAACGAGGAGAGTCATCTCAGCATTGTTGTTTACGTATCCGTCAACAACGGGAGCAACTGTAAACACGTTGAGATCAGCTGCGGCCTCGGTATATCTCTCGCCTGCGGGGGCTACGTTCTTAACAACGTATCCAAACTCAACAGGGGCAGCCTTCTTTGCAGCAACGTCGATCATAACGTATACGAGATTGTACTTATTGCCGCCATCAAGGTAGTCGAAGGAAACTGCGCCGTTAGGAAGTCTTACCTCTGCGGTCACGAGTACGTTGCCGTTCTGGAGAACGTAGAATTCAACGTCCTCATATCTGGACTCAGCGGTGTAGATGTAAATTACCTCGATCCACTTTGTGAGATCGTATACGTAGTAGTCACCGTTGTCAGCAAGAACGTAACCGTAGTTACCTACTACAAGATCCATCTCGGGACGAGCCACGATAGTATCCTTGCTCTCGCTGTAAACAATGTCGTATGTTACCTTGTCGATTACGTATGTTATACCATAGTAATCAATGTAAACCTCGGGGGTGCTGCCGGTCATAAGAGAATAGTTGTAATCAGGAGCAGCAAAATCGGGATCCTCTTCGCTGCTAACCCAGGTTGTGCCGAGAGCCTTACCTGTATATGTGAATATACGGTACTCTTCCGTAGTAACAGTTCCCTCCTCGGGAGTTGTAACCGCTATTGTTGTTCTTACGGTAAAGAAGTATGCCTGCGGAGTTACAGCGTGGCTGACAACAGTAGTTGTTGTATCCTCTGTCTTAACAGAGCTTGTTCCCTCCCAGAGAACCTTAAAGTATCCGGTGGATTCATCGACAACAGCAATATCTATTACCTGAATTTTGGTTGTAGATACTCCGTCCTCGTCTGTTATTGTATCCGAGGTGAACAAAACGGAGTCTGCACCGGAGCTGATTATGTCACCCTTTACCTTTATGCTGGAGGTGGAGCTCAGGAACTCCTCTGCAAACGTGCTGTTGATGTAATCCTCTGCAGGTGTCTCGGGAATAGGTGTAACAACCATTTCCTCGCGTACGCCCTGCTCTGTAGTAACGTACTCTACGATAGTAACGACCGCTCTGCCGCATGCATCGCAGATCTTGTCGGCATCAGCGTCCTTGTGAGTCTCACAGGGAGCAATTGTTTCTGCCTCTGTAGGAGCCTCGGTGGGTGCCTCTGTGGGTGCCTCAGTCTCTTTCTCAGTGGGCTTTTCAACGGCAGCTTCACAATTGTCGCAAACACCGTCGTTATTAGCATCAACGTGCGCCTCGCATACTGCGGTTTCATCACACGCAACAAAGATCATTGAGAGGCAAAGGATCGATATAATCAATGCAAAAATTTTGGTTTTCATTGTTTTCTCCCTTTCTCTTATTTAATGATGTAGTATATAGCGCCGTCTTCGGTGATTGCCATTCCGACAACGATACCGTTCTGATTGTTTACAATCTTGATATCAGTAGCGTTATCAATGCTCGTGATGCATTCGCCGTAAACGTTATACACGTAAAGTCTTGTTATCTCTTCTCCATACACGAAAACTTCCTTGCTTACTGTCCAAAGATCCAGACCGCCAAGCTTTGTGACAACCTTATCTCTTGAGATCTCGTTTGTCTTAAGCTCACCGTTTGCATTGATATATGCAACCTTGTAAACCGTTTCCGTTTCGGTTGAGGGCTTGTAATCGTTGATAAACGCATCGTTCGCGGTGGGATCATCTCCGCTGCCGCCAACGGTAACTGTATCATAGAAGCGAATTACGCCTGTATCAAATGTAGGACTCTGCTCACTTGTATACTCAGCAACCTTCTGAAGGTTGTAGTTGTATACAACGTAACGGTTGAGGTTGCCGTAGGCGTCTTCCTCTACAACAACGAATCCGTTTTCGATCTTATAGCTGTAATTACCGTTCCAGTAGGGTGCTACAGTGTTTGTCTTAGCGTCTGCCAGATACTCGGCTTCTTCATACCAAAGATTCTGTGCAGTAACAACAAATTTGCCCTCGCCTATCATCTTCTCAAATCCGATCTGATTTTCCACGAACTTGGGAAGTGTGGCTATCTTTTCAAGCTTGCTGTTAAGAATTACAAACTCGATCTCGCTGGAGATCTTGCCATCCTTAACCGCAAGGATCTCTGCATAGTTGCACTCGTCCTTAACAGAGATACCGTTCTCTGCCGTTGAAGCGGGAGTCAACATGTTGATCACAACAAAGGGAACGTCAACCTCGGTTGCCTGGCCGGTAGTAATGTCGATGATTACGTTGTAGCGGAGATATTTGCCGCCGTATACGTATTCGCTGTCGAATATGTCATCCCCGTCCATAAGGGCAAAAACGTAAACATTTCCGTTTGCAAGGATCTCAACCTCGAAATCTCCGTATGTGGCATACTGCTCGGGGACAGTGTAGTTTGCAACCACCTTATAGGTCTTTGTATCAACCACCTGGATTCTGCTTCCAAGCAGATAGTAGTTGAATCCCTTATATTCGCCAATCTTGTAGGGGCTTACTTCAACCTCTACGGGAAGACGGTTAGCCTGGGGATTTTCATCCACAAAGATTATCTCTCCTGCGTTGAAGTAGTAGTTCTTGCCTTCAAGATTTATGTATCCGAAATATTCGGCTCTGTTAAGCTCATAATTCCATTCGTAGTCCCAGTTGCCGTAGCGTGCAGGCTCCTCAAGACCTTTTGCCCATGCCTTACCCTCATTGTCAAAGTAAGAATAGGTCTTTACGTCCTGCCAATCAGGCTCTTCCTCTGTTCCCATGTTCACACGGGTCTCAACGGCGATCTCCTTAAACATATTGTGTATGTTCTTTATCTCAAAGGATTCTCCATCAGAGGTCTTTACCGTAGCAAGAAGATTTCCGTTAAAGTCGTAGCAGGAGCTAGTTCTGATCTCGGTCCAGCCTGTCACGTCCTCTGTTTCTTCCCTGACCATGGATGTCTCGTAGAAAATTATCCAATCCTCACCAAAGCTGTAGCTGTAGCTATAGGTGTAAATCTTGTAGTCTTCATCGAAGCGCTCAGACGCACTGAGTATCTTCTTTCCGGTTCTTGCGTTATAGAACGCTATCGAATCACGGGAATAACCGTTAGTAGTTGTTCTTCTTGTTACAACATAAAATTCGCCAATGCTATCTACGGATGTGTAGGTGTCTTCGTTTCCGTCACCGTCAACATCCTGCTCTGCTGTATTAAAAAGTTGAGTAAAACTTACAAAGGCATTCGTGTCGTTCTCTTTTGCTACAAATGAGAAATATGATTCCCAGATGTCAATAGCATTCTCGTGATTAACAACAACGTCAACGGGTCTTGCCTCTGTTTCGGGCTCTTCTGTGGAAGCTTCTGTCGGAGTTTCCGTAGGAGCCTCTGTGGGTGCCTCGGTTACCTGTTCTGTCTCGGTCGCACTTGTTTCCTCGATATCATTTACATCGGAGTCGCAAGCTGCAAACAGCATGGAAAGACAGAGTAACGCGGTCAGGAACAAGATCCACAAAAAGCGTTTCTTCATATTCTTTTCTCCTTTTCAAATTTTTTAGATATCGGGGTTATTTAAGCACGTAGCAAGTGCGATCCGCACCCGCATATGTTACCACTAAATATCCGCCGTCCTCAACGGAATATACATCAATATTTCCGCCGGATGCCAAAATAGCCTCCATGCTCTCGTTGTAGAGAGTATACTTACCGGTATTCAGGTTATAGAATACCGCGTAATCATCGTTGTACTCAACAAGAGTAACTTCATCCTCGAAGAGATCGTCAAGGTAAACGTTCTCGCCGTAAACCTCGAAGGTCATGTATCTGCCCTCATAGGAGGATACAAATACACACTCACCGAAGAGCTCAATGACGCTGTATCCTTTATCCGCATAGTTGCAAATTGCGTTGAGATCATAGTCATAGAGAACCTTTCCGTCACTCACGTAATCACCGATAACGGTCATGCCTTCCTTAAGGTATGCACGGACCGTTCCGTCGGGAGCTACGATAGCGTAAGGCAACTCTTCTCCACCAATGGAAACAAGTCTGTCGCCGTTTGCAAGAGTCTTGTAGCCCAATACACTACTGTCGTCAAACAATACCTGCTGTTCAAGGATTCTCTCGTACGTATAGAGCACGGTGAGATCGTTGTCAAAAACAACCAGGTCGTCAGTGTTGCCGATAACGCCGTCCTTGATCGTGTAGACCACGGCAATGTTTCTTGCGTTCTCTGTAGCATTCACTACACCGTCGCCGTAATATTCCATCAACTCATTGTAATAGTCTCCGGCAATCAGCGTCTGAATATAGAACTCGGGCTTTTCGATCACTGTTTCCTTGCCGTCATCTACGCTGAAGATAACGGTCTTGATGCTGTAGAAGGTAAAGTCAGCACCGTTACAGCTGTAGTAGTCGTAGGGCTCGCTCTCATCGACCTCGCTCAAATACTGAACAAGGAGATCTCCGTTGTGGAGATAGAATACGTTGAAGTCCTCGTATCCGTTATCAAAATGATAACGACGAACCTCTCCGCTTCTCTTGTGAACGATATCCATAAATGATACTTCGCCGTCAAGAATGTAGGTATTGTTTACCTCGTAGTAGCCGTATCTGTCGTTCTCGTACTCATATATGCCGCTTATCGCGCTTTCAAGTCCGCTTGTCTTAATAACCTTGCCGCTCTCAAGATCGAAGTAAAGCACCTCTGAGCCGAGCTCAACTGCGAACACATCCGATCCCATGAAGATGCTGTAGGGATTGATGCTAAGCGGAGCAGTCGACTCTGCCACAAGTGTTCCGTATACGTCGTAGTAGGAGTAGGTTGTCTCTACCTTGTAAACGCATCCCTCGGGATTCTCTTCTCTTACCTCCCCGTCAATTGGAGTGACCTCTGCCTTTGCAACGAGGATAAGATCAGCAAACCAAGCGTCCTCAATTATTTCAACTGTAAGGTAGCTTTCACGGTATGTCTTCTCTCTCTGGGTTACGGGGGAGAATGTCTTGTCGGCATTCTCAACCAATACCGTATTCTCAAACACTCTGAAATCATCTGCAAAGAAATCAAACTCCTCACAGCTTATGTTGAAGTATTCGTTTGTAACTGTAAGAACAAACTCACCGGTCTCGGTATTGTATACCTTATAAGTCTCGATAACTACGTTCTTAGCGTCTATCTGAGCATCTCTGAAAACAATGATGGCTCCGTTCTCCTTCGCGATATCACCCTCAACACGCTCTGCAGTCGTAAGCTTTCCGCTCTCCGCCTCAAGCTCTTCAAAGAAATTCTCAAATTTGCCCTCAACGTTTCCAAGCAGGGGCTCCTCGGTCTCGGGCTCTTCTGTGGGCACCTCTGTGGGCGTCTCGGTAGGCTCCTCAGTAGGAGCTTCGGTTACTATTGTAGTCTCTTCTTCGGTAGTCTCTGCCTCCGCAGCGGTGCTGTCACACGCAACGAAAAGCATGCCAATGCAAAGCAGAACCGTAAGAAGCTTGATAATATTCAAATATTTCATATTTTTTCTCCTTTACGAATTAAATTCCGCTATACATTATTTAACCACGTATATAATTGCCTCACCCTCAAATTGGGTTATAAGCAATTTCACGCCGTCATTTACATCATAAATCAATACTTCCTCACAGGAAACAAGGATCTCCTCGCCTGCAGTGTTGTAAACTCTGTAAACCTCATCAGCGTCGTCATAGAGTATGTAAACCTCATCGTCTGCATCTACCATCTCAAGCTCGAAGTCTTCAATTACAAGCTCCGTCTTGCCTGCAACCGCGTAACGGTAAATCTCTACGTTGCCTGTCTCGTAATTTACCTTCTTAAGATAAATGTTATTGCCCATTACGTCAACGAGAGCGTAACCGTCATTTGCGAAATCATATACGAGATCCATATCGTAGGAATAGATTGCGTTGTTAGAAACTATGTACTTGTCGGTCATTGATGAGTCACTTACGTTATACGCAGAAATGAAGCTACCGTCAAGGTCGAATATAGCTTGCCAGAGCGATCCGTTCGTGTTCATGCACGCAAGATATCTCTCGCGACCGATATATTCGATACCGTAACTGAAGTCAACGCCGAAGGTATCATTCTTAACGGTGTAAACGATCTTACCCGCGTTATCCATAACGCAAATGCTTGCGTATGCGGAGATGGATCCGTTAGCAACCTTATATACGATTGCAAAATTATCTCTGCCGTTTGCCAGATACATTCCCGAAAGGATGTCTTCCTGCTCATACTCGGTCAAAACGTAGTCAACAACGCAGTCAAGCTCAATGTCGGTAACGGTGCCGTTAACCGCATTGACTATCATGCTCTTCATTGTATAGCGTGTTCCGCTGAGGACGAAGTCGCAGCTTCCGTATGCTCCGACGTCGGTAAACTCCTGAACGAGCACGTTACCGTCGTCAAGCACGAAGCTATTGATATACGCATCCTTCGAGGATACGGTATACTTAGCAGATACAACACCGGAATGGTTGAATACCATAAGTCCCATGCTGTCAAAGGAATAAAGATAACCCTTGTATTCACTCTGGAACAAATCGGGATTGATTGCATAGTTGTAATTAGCAACGATGGTTTCAACAGAACGGATAACGTTCATATCTCTGTCGATCCACACGTACTTATCGCCCATCAAGAAGCAAACAAGTCCATTCTGATACTCGTATACTTCAAAGCTTGTATCGCTTGTGGTATATACAAGCTCGCCGTCCTTTTCTGCAATGTAGTAGGATACTTCCTTCTCCGGCTTGGTGGTCTCGCCCTCACCTTGCTTTACGTATTTGGTCTTTTCAACTCGGATTACGGGATAGTGGATAGCAACTCCTATCGTCTCGCCCTCCTCATTGGAAGTTCTGTTGTAGGGGCTCTTTACACTGTCCTCTCTTATTACTTCTCCTGTAATAAGATCGTACACCTTGACCGTCGTCTCTTCTATATCGAATGCATCAACAGTCTTGTTTGCAACAACTGCAAGCGCATTTTCCTTATCGACTGAAAGTACCGTTCCGTCGATTTTGGAGGTTACCGCAACCCTCTTCATCTGGATGATGGCCTCGGGCGCGGCCATCGG
>JAFWXY010000087.1 GCA_017522905.1 Clostridia bacterium | reverse complement strand
GCGTTTTGAGATCCTCAAGGAATGTAAAGCTGCCTGCGTCAAGACACTGTCTTGAACGGAGACCTACGGGGAGATCCGCAGGGTCAATTCCCTTGTATGCTACGACAAGGCTATTGGGATGCTTCTCACCAAGCTCAATACGCTTTCTAAATCGCATCCACTCGTTCTTTATCCAAACTGCGTTAAAATACTCGGGCTTTTCACCGAATACTATCATGACCTTTGCGGTCTTTATCGCGTTGTATATATAAGGCTCGTAATGCTCGGATACCTTGCTTCTAAGGCTCACACGGCTGAAGAACACCTTGTAGCCCTCCGCGGTGAGCGCATTGTAAAGCTCGTGTGCGTCGTAGCTGTCGTCGGTACGGTCAATTCCATGCTCGCGGTCGCTGTCCTTGTAGGAGATAAATACGTCGTATGCAGGCTCGCGGCTTGCCTTCTTGACCCATTCAACACGAATCGACTCTATCTGCTCTGCCTGGCTTTGATAGCTTCTTGCTATATCCGCGGGCGCAAGCTCGATAGCCTTCTTTACGTCGCGGCTCTCGATAAACGAGCTTTCGCTGATAGAGTTGCAGGTAGGCACCTTCCTGTTCTCGTGAAAGTCGGTAACGTACATAATGCCCGCGTTTGCAAGCGCTCTGCCCCAGTACGCCTCGTGGTTTTCGGGCTCTTTGTATATTATATTTTCAAACAGCTCGCCCGCGCGCTCAAAGTCGCAGTCACGCAAAGCAGACCAAGCGTTAGCTCGGTCGATAACGTGGACGTCCTGGTTGGCGTCTATTGTCCATTTACTGCCGCAGAACTTACAGACGTAATAGTTGCCTATTCGCTCTAAGCTGCCGCCGCAGGATTTACATGTGTCGAGATGCATTTTTTGCTCCTATAAAGTCGTGTCATACTAAGTTATAAATATTCATTCTAAATTATATCACCGAAAGATCTTTTAGTCAAGGGATTACGTGGGAGATTTGCTATTTTATTATTCTTTAACCTATAATTAACCTAAGGCAACCGCTACGGCGGTTGCCTTAGGTTAATGTATATATCTTATCTGTTTTCTCTAGATTGAGCAAGTTCTGCCATAGCCTTCTCTACCGCTTCTACACGGCTGTGTATGGGCGGATGACTATATTCAAGAACCACGTTGATTTTTGACGGAGAAAGATTTGCGAAGTTGTCTTTTGCCAGTTTTTTGAATGCAGTAATCATGGGCTTGCCGTATCCTTCAATTACAGCTTGACGGTCTGCGGCATATTCTGCAGCACGGCTATGCGCGTTCATTGCCATCGAGGTCAAGGGCTGAAGAACACCAAGACCAGCTGAAACAAGAAGATAAGCAAAGCCGTAGTTCACCGACTCAAATCCGAACTGTGTGTAGAATTCCGGCACTGCAACGGCAATATAAACGAGTGCGGAGATCAGAGTAATATATCCAATATTAAAAAACTGACCCTTTAGCACGTCTTTATGTAATCCGTGTCCCATTTCATGGGCGAAAATAGCGCAGATCTCGTCAGTTGACATTTTCTCAAGCATATTATCATAAAGCACAATACTTTTCGTTTTGCCGAATCCTGCTATATATGCGTTCAGCTTGGTGGTACGACGCGAGGCATCCATTACCTCTATTGCCTTAACAGAATAGCCGTGTCTTGAAAGCATTTCAAGGAGCCTCTCTTTCAGCTCGCCGTCCTCAAGAGGTGGAAACTTGTTACCGATTCTGCTGAGAGAGGGGTAGATAAAGGAGATGAGAAGCATTCCGCAAAATACGATCGCACCGAATGCAATTACCAACCATTTGCTGATCTCAAGCAGTGTCATTGCCTCTGCAAGAGCCACACAAAGCATAAGGCTTACGATCAGCGAGCGTATCTGGTCGAAAACAAAGGTCTTTTTACTTGAACGGTTAAAGCCGTATTTCTCCTCAATTATCATTACCTTTACGTAACTGAAGATCGATCCAAGCACCGTGTTGATAGTAACCTCGAGGATGATAACCGCCAAAAGCTGAAGATGTATATTATCCGACGGAAACAGATTCGCAAAAGCAGAATAGACGTTCGTTGCAAGAAGGATCAAAGATATTACACCGCTTACAGCGCCTGATATAATATCAAATCTGCAGTGCTCCGCACTGTATTCTTTCCACTTTTGGTAGGTTTCAGCATCATAAACGTCGCTAACGCTCTGTGGCGTGGGGTTGTTTGCCGATCTGTATCTGATTATGTTGAGCGCAATGTTGTATGCAGTGCTCAACGCTACAAAAATTAAAACTAAAATTTTAAAATCCATGTCAGTAACCTATTATAAAGCCTTTAAGGTATTTATTTGTCCAGCTCCTCGTAGAGTGCCGCGCCGATAACCGTGCCAAAGCTCGAGTTTTCGGGGATAACAAAGTTGATTCCAAACGACGTGAGATTCTTGAATACGTTTCTAACCGCCTCGATATTGGTGAGGTTTCCGATAACCACTACGTCCTTGACTCCGCGACCTCTTGCCGCAAATACCGACATCATTGCAACCGTCTCGGCAACCATATTGGCAACACCAAGCGCAATGTCTGCGTTCGTCGCCATATCCGACACCTTTCCAAAGTTCGCGGCGGTAAGATCCTCGTTAACACCTGTGTATTTCGCGTTCTTGGAAATGTCCTTAACGCGCAAGTCTATATTGTTGAGGTCTCCGTCACGGCAGAGCTCCTCGATGTGCTCTATGGTTTCTACACCTGTCATTTTTCTTACAAGACCAAGCAGAGTTCCTCCACCTACGCCCGTGCCGCCAAGGTAATCTATCTTGGTATTGCCGCCGTCACGCTTCGCGTGTACTATAGCTGTTCCTGTTCCCATGCTGACGATAATTGCCTCATCAAGCCCCGAGAGGTAAAGTCCGCCAAGACCAACTGCAGAAAATTCGGGTACGCTCTGGCATGTAAGACCGTATATCGGCTGCTGCATGTGAGTAGCTCCCACGCCTGTAACCATTACCTTGTCGATCTCGCCAAGCGGCAGGTTATTCTGTGAGGTGAAGCGGCCAAACGCGCCGTATATCGACGTTATCGGGTCGGTTGCGCGTACAAGGAAAGGGGTGATCAGCACATTCTCGCCATCATCTTTTTTAAAGCCAACAATTTTAGTTGTGCTTCCGCCAACGTCAATGCCTATTACGTTTTTAATTCCAGCCATTGTATTTCACTTCCTTTAAGCCTCATTTCTGTAGACATTGTAACACAATATCCGATCTTTGTCAAGCAAAATACAGTTTTATCTCCCCAAACCTTGATATTACTGGAAAAATATGATATAATTTACTCAACGACAATGTTGAAGGAGATCAGATTATGTTTGCACAGATAAAAAAGAATCTCGAAAAGCTTGGCTACAAGGTTACCGTGTTCAAAACCGCCAACGACGCGGCAAAATACCTCAATGCAGAAATAGACGGTAAAACCGTCGGCTTTGGCGGCTCGGTAACACTTGAGGATATGGGGCTCTACGACACCCTCTCAAAGCACAACGAGGTCTATTGGCACCATATCACCAAAGACCCCGCCGAGAAGGAATTTCAAAGAAAAAATGCCGCTGTCGCGGACGTATATCTCTCCTCTGTCAACGGTATAGCCGAAACGGGCGAGATAATCAATATAGACGGCACGGGAAACCGCGTCGCTTCAACTATCTATGGGCATAAAAAAGTATATTTCGTAGTTGGAAAAAATAAAATGGCACCGGACTATGATTCTGCCCTCTGGCGCGCGAGAAACATCGCCTCTCCCATGAACGCGAAAAGACTCAACAGAAAAACGCCATGCGCCGTCAGTGGCCACTGTCACGACTGTAATAGCCCCGACAGGATCTGCTGCTCCCTCAACGTCCTCTGGTTCAAGCCCCTCTACTCCGAGTACGAGGTCGTCCTTATAGAGGAAGATATGGGTTATTGATTGCTGATCAGGAGAACTTAAAATGATACTTGCGACCAATCGTCTGATTCTCCGCCCCTGGTGCGAGGATGATGCGGAAGAATTGTATAAATACGCCTCTGATCCCGATGTCGGACCACCTGCAGGTTGGCCTACCCACAAAAGTGTCGAGCATAGCCGTGAGATAATCCACACAGCGCTCTCTATGCCCGAGACCTACGCCGTCTGCCTGAAGTCCGACGGCAAGCCGATCGGCAGCATTGGCTTTCACCGTCGCGATCTCGCTACAAGCGACGACGAATACGAGCTTGGGTATTGGATCGGCAAGCCCTATTGGGGTCAAGGACTCATTCCGGAGGCATCACGTGAGATGCTCCGCTACGCATTCGAGGATCTTCACATGAATCGCATCTGGTGCGCATATTACGATGGTAATGAGAAGAGTCACCGCGTCCAGGAGAAGCTCGGCTTTGTGTATTACCGCACCACCGAGGGTGTCGATGTTCCCTTGCTCGGCGAGACTCGAACAGGACACTCCAATCTTATGACGCGCGAGCGTTGGCAAAAAGTCAACCTGTTCCGTCAGCAGAAAAAATTGCTCGATACCTTTATCGAGAAGGGCGCAATAACTCAGGCACAATACAACAAAAGCCTCGCCGATCTAATTAGGCTTATGGAGATGCAAGGAGTTGAATAATTCACCACATAGGAGACAAAAGCGCTCTGTTTTAAATATGAATAAACATTATATTAAAATATTAACTCAATATGAATTTTTCTTAAAATCCTTCAAGGAATTTAAAAATATACCCTATTTTTTTCAAAATTCTTCAAAGTTTTTTCAAAAAAGGCTTGACAAACCTATATAGTTGTGCTATAATATGCAGGTCGCCGCGAAACGGCGAGGTTTCTGGGTGTGGCGCAGCTGGTAGCGCGCTACCTTGGGGTGGTAGAGGCCGCAAGTTCAAGTCTTGTCACTCAGACCATATCGAGTGTTCATAACAGATTCAAGTTATGGACACTCGATATTTTTTGCTTATGCTTACTTTTCGGTTAAATATTGAGTTGTTTTGAGCAGGTTCGCCTGCTCTTTTTTTGTTTTTGGGGTTAAACTGCGTTAGATAAGTATTCGATGGCTACACCCTTCCGTGAATCGAGGATATAGGGCGGTCTGTGAATGATGCCGGGGATGTCAAGTGTGCCGACGAAGCGGTAATGAATGATAACTCTCTGTGTTTTATCCTT
>JAFWXY010000086.1 GCA_017522905.1 Clostridia bacterium | reverse complement strand
TTGATGCATTGCATCATCAGGTTCTGATACACGGACGAACCGGGAAAACATCCTGCGTTTTCAATTAGCGCACCGACTCTGACTCTTACGCCGGGATCGGTGTAATCTCTGCCGAACAGCTTGATCTCACCGCTGTCGGGAACGAGATGACCGCAGATCAGCTTCTCTGTGGTGGATTTTCCCGAACCGTTCTCACCGATGAATCCGTAAATAGCCCCCTGCGGAACGGTCATATTGAGGTGATCAACCGCATACATTGAGCGAAAGCTTTTTGAAAGATTTCTGATTTCAATAGCGTTCATTTCTTACTCCTTTTTTTATATGTAAACGCAACACAAGCGAGCCGTGTTTTTACGCCTCGCTTTCGTTGTATCAATTGCTTTTTTGTCCGTTCATTATCTGATTGCTAAGCTCAAGAATCTTCGCGCCGTATTTCTTCTTTCTACTACCGAGGATTCCCTTATAAATAGGATAATTAACGATAGCAAGGATCATTCCGACAACTCCGATAACGATACCGGGGATCATAGAACTTGCGATGCCGAGTGTAGCACCGATATCGGTCATAACAAGGCTCATGCCTGCACCCATAATAACGGCGGAAATGCTTCCGAAGGTGTATGCAAATACATTTGCAGGACGCTTTACCTTTGCATCAAGCTCACGAAGAGCATCAAGCTCCGAGGGAGTCTTTTCCATGTACTGTGTGCGAATTTTCTGTGCCATAAACTGCTGATCGTTTCTGTTCATTATAAATTACCTCTCTGTGTCTGTTTTTGATTTTGTGACTGTATTATAACAAGCGTTTGTTTTTGATTGTTTTGTGAAATGTTTGCGTTTTGTTAATCCTTAATTTTTTGCGGATTTTATAATTTCTTCGGACAAGCGAAGAATTTCGGGGGTAAGCTCTGTCTTGGTCTTGCATGCGATTCGTCTGTAAATCGGGTAGGCAGGGATCATAATGACCGCGCCGAGCACCATCAAGAGAGCTGTGAGCCAAGCCGCGCCTGCGAACACGTCAAGGAAGAAGCACATTCCGATACCGAAGACGAGCGCACCCACGATGCCGAAGCAAAGACTTTCGATCGTGCCTGCCATTTGTACGCGCAGGTCGAGCTTTTTGAGCCTTTCAAGCTTGCTTTCCTCATGGGGCATATATTTTCTTCTGATGCTTTCGACTTCCTTGTTTCTTGCCGCCGAATACGTGTAGTTAAAAGTGGTGTTTTCCATAATACTCCTGTTTCTTTCGTTTCATTGTGACATTATTATACGATACCGATTTTTGAGTTTTGTTGGCGATTTGTTTCTGAAATGTTATAAAAACGAGTTTTTTAACAAAAAAGGATAGGTTTTGCTCCTATCCTCGTTTGTATCGATTTAGATGTTTTGTTGCACCTCGATTGCCAACCTCGCTCCAAGTTTGAACGCATATTCGAATATAGCTTCCTCTGCATAGTCATCTTCGCTATCACTTCTATATCTGCGAAAAGCCGGAACTGCTTGGTATGACGAATCATTTACTATTCGTGGGAGAAAAACAATAAAAACAATTTCATAACAAACCCCGCATCTCTTCCTTGAAGAAATGCGGGGTTTTTGACTTTGTTTATAAAAATATTTCTAATATTTTCTCACTTTTTCGTGTTGCTTCTGCTCTTACAGGAATCACACGCACCGGAGCAGCCCTGGCATCTTCCCTTTTGTCCACACGAGGACGAATCGGGGCAACCAATGCACTTCTTGCCACTCTTTTTAGCCTTGTAAATATACAGGCTCGCGCCGCCAACGCAGAGCACAATAACTACAGCAACTATTATATCAGGCAACATTGCCATTATACTATCAAGCATTTTCTACCTTCAGCTCCTTGTTCTTTTTTACGATAAGCACAGCCATAACCGCCGCAATAGCAACGATAACGCTCCAACCGACTATCGGCATCCAATATGCGCCGAAATCTCCGCCCACTATAAGCGTACCAAAGAAATATGTCAGGAACGCAACCGTATATCCAACCGACAGCTGAAGCGCAATTGCACCAAAGAGCCACTTTTTGCTCTTAAGCTCTGCGTTCATCGCTCCGATAGCCGCAAAGCAAGGCGGCGTAAAGAGATTGAACATAAGATACGCAAGCGCCGCGACCGCACTGATTCCCATTTTGTCAGCAATCGAGCCCGCACCGCCCATAATTTCAAGATCCTCACCGATAAGATGCTCAAAGGCAAGACAGGTAGCAAGCGTACCCACCACGCACTCCTTTGCCACAAATCCGGTAACCGCCGCCGCGGCAAGCTGCCACATCACAACACCCACAATAGGCGCGATCACGTATGCAATAGGCGTCGCTATAGTTGCAAGTATCGACTCCGACGGGTCCTCAACTATCTCAAAGCGGAAGTTGAAGGTCTGCATCAAATATACCGCAAAGTTACTTACGAGAATTATCGTTCCCGCCTTGACTATGTACGACCAACCGCGCGAGCACATTGAGAACACCGCGCGCTTGACCGAAGGAAGCTTGTATTCGGGAAGCTCAATTATAAAGAACGACTTTTTGCGGTTGCCGGTTATCTTGTTTACAAGCAGGGCGCAAAGCAGGATTATAACTATCCCCGCAAAGTACATCGCAGTTCCAACCCAGCCCGATTCGGGGAAGAATGCTCCCACAAACAGAGCTATCAAGGGGAGCTTCGCCCCACAGGGCATAAAGGGAGCGAGCATCGCCGTCGCGCGTCTTTCCCTCTCGTCGCGTATAGTTCTGCTTGCCATTACTCCGGGCACTGCACAGCCTGTTCCCACGATAAAGGGAATGACCGACTTGCCTGAAAGCCCAACCTTCTTGAATATCGGGTCAAGAACGACCGTCGCGCGCGCCATATAGCCGCAATCATCAAGCAGATCAAGCAAAAAGTACATTACCATAACGAGAGGCAAGAATCCGACGACCGCCGAAACGCCCTCTATAAGTCCCTCGAGAACGATTGCCGAAAGCAAAGGGTTAGCCCCCGCCATCCACTCCGCCGCAAGAGCCTTGAAGGCTCCGATAAGATCGACCAGGCCCCAAATATGGAAGCCGCTCTCAAGGTCGATGCCGTTCGCCAGCCACTCACCAAGCCACGCCTGTGAGATCTGAAAAACCAAGAACATAACAAGCGCAAATATCGGAATACCAAGCCAAC
>JAFWXY010000085.1 GCA_017522905.1 Clostridia bacterium | reverse complement strand
TCAGCCTTAACGTCGAAGAGCATTGCGGACCAGCCGTTATCGAATGCCGAGCGGCTCTCACGGAGAGTGATCGCAACGTACTCAAAGCCGAATTTATCTGCAAGCTGCTTTGCAACCGACTTGTAGCCGTCGTGGTTGAGCTTACCGCCGTAGATGTCGGTAGCCTCTGCCTCGATACCGAATACGTCCTTTGCGTCCTCCTCGTTGGAGATGCAAACGTCAACGTATTGGCAGAGGTCAGTCATAGCCTCTCTTGCCTCTGCTCTTGTCCAGAGCTTTCCGCGGTAGTTAAGGTCACAGGAGATCTTGAGACCCTTTGCCTTAGCTGCCTTACAAGCGTCACGGCAGATCTCAACAACGTTTGCGCCGAGAGCGGGGGTAATACCCGTGAAGTGGAACCACTCTGCACCCTCAAAGATGGAATCCCAATCAAAGTCCTCGCGGCTCGCCTTGGAGATAGCCGAGTTCGCGCGGTCGTAGATGCAGACCGAGCCTCTCTGAGAAGCGCCCTTTTCGTTGAAGTAGATACCTACACGGTCGCCGCCGCGAACGATCTTTGTTGTGTCAACGCCGTATCTGCGGAGGCTGTTTACTGCCGCCTGACCGATTGCGTGTGCAGGGAGCTTTGTAACGTAAGCCGCATCCATGCCGTAGTTTGCAAGGGAAACTGCAACGTTTGCCTCACCGCCGCCGAATGTGAATTCAACGTGGTCGCACTGTACGAACCTCTCGTAGTTATAGGGCTGAAGGCGAAGCATAAGCTCGCCGAATGTAATTACCTTTGCCATAATATTTCCTTTCTGTACCCTTATGTAGGCTTATCAAAAAGCCGATGTGACACTCGGGGTGGTTTGTATTAAATGATGTATTTTACTTGTAAATAACGTCAATTGGATTTCTGGTACATGTCGTTATCCGCGAGAGTGGATTTTGCAACGTAGGGCTGACCGAAGATAGTCTCAAAGAGCATATCCGCAAACAGCTTGTGCATCTCGCGGGTAGGATGGTTGATAAGGTTAGCGAGGAGAAGGGTAGTGTCCACTCCTTCAGCCTGAAGCTTCTTCCAGGCGGCGTAGCAATCGCAGACCTCAACGCCCTTTTCGGCGGCAACCTTGCGCGCCTCCTCCATGCATCTGTCCATTGTGCCGTCGTTCTGCTTGTCCGCGGTGGTGTGGGCGTAGTCCCAATACTGCTTGGGAGTGCCTTCCGCAACGTATGTGTTGAGCATATTTGGCGTCATAAATACGCACTCAAAGCCGTGCTCTCTGCACTTGTCAAACAAGCCGCCGAGGTTTGCGCGCCAAACTTCGGTAGGCGCGTTGACGTCGTTGAGTCCAAAGCAGATAATAACAAGGTCGGGGTTGTGGGGAGCTACGTCGCGCTCAAAATTCCTTAGCGCGTGGTCTGCGCATCTTCCGCCGACTGCGGTGTTGATAATGTTTACGGGAACGTTCTGCCAGCGCTTGTTGATCATAAGTCTTAGGCGGTTGTGATAAACGGTGTCATAATCGATCTGGCCGTTAAGACCGCCGTGGGAGATACTGTCTCCGCTGATAACAATGTTTATAGGACCGCGTTTTGCGTAATCTGCGATGCTGCCCTTTACGAGTTCTCTGATTTTATATTCCATAATTATTTCACCAGATGATATGCAAATCCGTTGATCTCGTCGGCAAGGTAGATAAACTTCATATTGCCCTTGTCGTCGTACGTAGCGGTGGAGTAGTCGAACTTAACTCCGCGGCGCTCAAGGTGATAAACTGCGCGGTCAACGTTCTTTGTCTCAATTGCGATGTGGCCGTGAGTTCCGGGGCCCTTCTCGTTCATAAACTCGAGAGCCTCTGCAGAGAATACAGACTTAGATGTCGCTCTCTGTGCAAAGGAGAAGATAGCGCCCATAGTGTTAGCCGCGTTTTCTGCGGTGTCGTTGCAGGGATTGATACCGATGTGCTTGAGCTTGAAGCCGAGCATTGTGTCAACCGCCTCGCGAACGAGCTTTGTAATGCCGTCAAAGTCGCCTGCCGCGATCATTTCGGGCTTGACCATCCAGGAGCCGCCACAGCAAACGATCTTGTTGAACGCAAGGTAATCGTTTACGTTTGCGGGGGAAACGCCGCCCGTGGGCATGAAGGTAACTCCGCCGTAGGGGGCGCTCATTGCCTTGATCATCGCGAGGCCGCCCGACTGCTCTGCGGGGAAGAATTTAACTGTTTTGAGTCCAAGCTCGAGAGCCGCCTCGATGCCCGAGGGATTGTTGATACCGGGAACGATGGGGCAGCCCTTACTCTGACAGTACTTGACTATCTCGGGGTTGAAGCCGGGGGAGACGATGAACTTTGCACCCGCCTCTATGGCGTCGTCGACCTGTGCCTTTGTAAGCACGGTGCCGGCGCCGACGATCATGTCGGGGTATTCCTTTGCGATGATCGCAATTGCCTCCTTAGCGCACGCGGTACGGAAGGTGACCTCGGCGCAGGGGAGACCGCCGTCCATAAGCGCCTTTGCGAGGGGCTTTGCGTCTTGGGCGTTGTCAATTTTGATGACCGGAACGATACCGATCCTCGATAATTCTTTAATAATATCGCTCATTTGTATGACCTCCATACATTTTTATACATAATAATTATACTACTCCGCGCGCGCATTGTCAAGAGAAAAAAGCGCCGATAAATGGCATTTTTCAATACGATTTATCGGCTTTCGCCCGAAAAAACGGGTGTGTATTCAGTACTGATTGGATCTAGCGGAAAATAGGCGCATCAAAGGATATATTTTCCCTGGGCAAGCACCTTTTCAAAGTGAACGCCGTACCAGATGGGCTTCTCGTCCGAGAGGGTCGCCTTGATAGAGTCGCAGACGAAATCTGCCGCGATCGCGCAAGCCTCGGGGAGTGTCTTTCCGCGCTGGATGCAGGAGAAGCAGACAGATGCGAAGATGTCGCCCGTGCCGTGGAAGGATTTGGGCAGTCGCTCATTCGTATCAAAGAAGAACTCGCCCGTCTCTCTGTCGTAGCCGTAGCAGCCGAGAGTGTCATCGGTAAAGCCTACGCCTGTGAGGACCGCGCGGCGCGCGCCGAGGTCACAAAGGGATACGAGAATGTCCTCGATGTACTCCTTTGTGTAGCCGCCCGACATATAGGGCTTACCGAGCATAAAGCATGCTTCTGTGAGGTTGGGAACAACGATATCTGCCGCAGTGCAGAGGGATGCCATCTTTTTTGCAAAAGGCTCGTCAAATCCGGGGTAGAGCTTGCCGTTGTCGCCCATTGCGGGGTCAACGAACTTGAGCTTGCCATCGCCAAATCTCTTGAAGATGTCAAGAACGAGGTCGATCTGCTCGAAGGATCCGAGATATCCTGTGTAGATGCCGTCAAAGTCGATATTCTGCTCAGCCCAATGGTTGGTTATAGGTGTCATATCCTCTGTGAGGTCGCGGAACGTAAATCCCTTGAACGCGGTGTGGGTCGAGAGCGTCGCGGTGGGTAAAATTCCCGCCTCGATACCGAATGCGGAGATTATGGGAAGCGCAACGGTAAGCGAGCACTTGCCGACGCAGGAAATGTCTTGTATAGTAAGGATCCTTTTCATTTATTTTTCCTTTCAGAATCTTTTTTTGGATTGCTGAGAGCAGCGATAGGCGCAAGTCGGCAAAGAGACTTGTTGTTGGCAAAGATCTCGGCTAAAGCCGTGGAAATAATTGAGCCCGCTATGCCCTGAACGAGATTTGCGGGGATACTCAACGCGGCGGGGAGCCCTTCGCCCAAGATCGTCGCGGCGTAAAGGAAATAGCCCGCCACCATAAAAAGCTCTGCAATTGACGAAGCCAGGACGAATTGGACCAGCGTTCCTTTCTTTATAACCTTAGAGCTCGCTTTTACGAGAAAATAAGCAATAGTCGCCATAGCACCCTTTATAATGAACGTACCGGGCGCCCAGAAGAAATAGGAGGTAGTAATATCGGTAAGCGCAGAGCCGACGCCAGCCGCCATAAATCCCCAAACAGGACCCAGGATATATCCGCAGAGAATAACAAAGCAGTCTCCGACGTGGATGTAGCCGTTTGTTCCCGTGGGTATCTGAATTACCATCGTGCCGACGAAGGTGAGTGCCAAAAGCAGCGCCGCGGTTATAATTTTCTTGATCATTTTCTTGTTGCTGTCGCCTTTTTTCATGATCCGCCTCCACACAAATACGAACAATGAGTTGAACACCTTTATTATAGTATTGGATAATTATTTTGTCAACTGTCAAAATAAACATTATTGCGACGAATCGAAAAAATATCTTTACAAATTTGACCAATTGTGCTATACTATATGTAGTGAAGGCTAAACTACATATAGTATTGGAGAAAAAATATGAAATGTCCCTTTTGCGGTTACCCCGAAAGCAAGGTGCTTGATACCAGAACGCTGGGCGAGGGCGCATCGATAAAGAGAAGAAGAGAATGTCTTGAGTGTCAGAAGAGATTTACTACCTTTGAGGTGCTTGAGGACGTGCAGATATTCGTCATCAAGAAGAATCGCGAGAAGGAGCTCTTCGACCGTACAAAGCTACTCGCAGGCATACTCAAGGCAACGCAGAAGCGTCCCGTCAACGCCGACGAGATAGTAAGCGAGATAGAGTCGGAGATACAGAACTCACTTTCAAACGAGATAGAGTCGGCAAGGCTCGGCGAGATGGTAATGGAGAAATTGAAGGAGCGCGACCATATCGCGTACGTGCGATTTGCCAGCGTCTACCGCGAGTTTGCGGACGTTGAGACCTTTGTATCCGAGCTTATGGAGCTTGTAAAGAAGGATAAGAAGAATTGAAGGTAATATAATACGTGGCACGGCATTTTAGCGCCCGCACACAAGTTTCGGCAGAGAGGAATCCCTTTCTGCCGATTTCAGATAAATTTAGCCGGTGAAATAATGGATAAAGAAAAAGAACTGCCTAAAAGAAAGCATACACGCTTGCAGAATTTTGATTATAGCACGACAGGCGCGTATTTTATAACGATATGCACCCAAAACAGACAGTGCGCATTGTCTAAAGTCGTAGGGCGGGGGCAAGCTCGGAACCCCCAAAGCTCACTTTATTCGCTTCGGAGAACCCCACGCGCTCCCGCCGAAACGAATGGGATAGAATATACTTCATTGGGAAAGATTGCTGAACGTCAGCTTTTGCTACTTGAAGAACGCTATCCTTTTTTGAGCGTTGATCAATATGTAATTATGCCTAATCATATCCATGTTATTCTTATTTTGGATAATCAAACGGCGGGAGCAAGCCCCCGCCCTACGGTTATGGATATCGTTTGTGCATTTAAATCCCTAACCACGAGGGAATGCAAGAAAGACGGATTTCAAGGAAGTTTGTTCCAAACCTCATTTTACGACCACGTTATACGTGACCGTGAGGATTACGAAAAGCGCGTGAAATACATTGAAGAAAATCCTATGCGCTGGTATTATGATGAATTGTTTGTTGAGGAATAAAAAAGACGGCGATGCCGTCTTTTTTGTATTCTTTTCTCTCTTTTGGGCACAATATTTGAAAATGAATTTTGTTTTGAAAATCGTGCGGCGGGCTTGTAGATGCAACGCGCGCCGAATAAAGTGAAAAACGCGGGGTAGCTTTGGTAAAAAGCCCTGCGCAATTAAAGTGAAAAAACGCGCGGTGGCGCGGGGAGATAGATATGCAAGAGAAGAAAAGGCTTTCGGGCGACTACCGCGAGAACGTGCGCGCGGTTGATGCGATCCTGCGGCCGCAGAGGAATTTTGATATAATTAAAAAGCCCTTGACGGTGGGCGACGGCGAGCTGACGCTCTATTTTGTTGACGGCTTTGTGAAGGACACGGTGATGCAGAAGCTGATGATGCACCTTGTGTCCTTGAAGGGTCTTGGGAGCGGTCAGGGCGGTGCGCCGAGCGAGGGTGAGGACAGGAAAACGCGCGCCGAGGCAGTGTCGGCGTTCATTCACGCGCACGTGCCCTACGTTGAGACCGACTCGACAAGCGAACTTGATTTGATGATACAGCTCGTGCTTTCGGGCGCGACCTTGATTCTCGGCTCTAATTTCGGCGAGTACGGCATAATCGTTGACGCGCGGACCTACCCCGCGCGCGAGACCGCCGAGCCCGAGGGCGACAAGGTCATGCGCGGTGCCAGAGACGGATTTGTGGAGACCCTCATTTTCAATACCGCCCTCATTCGCCGCCGCATTCGCAATCCCGCCCTCACCATGAGCTATCTGAGCGTAGGGAAGAGCTCCAAAACCGATATCGCTGTTTGCTAT
>JAFWXY010000084.1 GCA_017522905.1 Clostridia bacterium | reverse complement strand
AGTATTGATCTTGTCAAGCGGTTTTGTAAAAAAATAAAGATATTTCAAAAACATATAGCCCGCAGAGGGGATCTGCGGGCTGTACAGCTTGCGAATTATTACCTTTTACAGTTTACACTCAAGGGTGCGCGGCTTTTCTTACTCTTTTGGATATACGTCAAGCAGATTAAACTGAACGGCAAGTGCGTCCCAGGTCTCGCGGTCCACTTCGCCCGTTACGGGTATCCTGTTGCGTGCCTGAAACTCGCGGATATTGGTGGCGGTCACCTCGTCGTAGACGCCCGAGCTTGATAGGGTGGGGACGCGGTATATCACCTCCAGCTCGTCAAGGATATGCTGAACGGCGACAGCGAGGAAGCTTTTCTCTCCCAATTTCAGCGAATATCCCATCGGCATACGCGGAAAAGCGTCTATTTTTATCGGCGGCGAGTTCAACGCTGCCGATTTGTCGTATTGTTCCTTTAGCTTATCCCAGGTTTCGCGGTCAACTATACCCGTGGGGGAAAGCCCGTTGGCAACCTGAAAGGCTATCACCGACTCTCTCGTTTCACTGTCCCAAATCCCGTCAAGCGGCGCGGTGGGAATGTCCGCATTGTGAAAGGATAGATGGCGCAAATAAGCTTGTATCTGCATTATTGCGTCGCGCTCAAAATCGTTCGGCGCATTGCCTTGCATATTTCTGTTTCTTTCCATCGCTTATCCTCCGATCGGCGCGCCAGGGTACTGCCTGTTTCCAAGACGGTTGCCGTTATAAAGGTCGGTGTAAAGGTCGGTAATACCGCCCCACACTACGGGCCCGACTATGCCCGACGGATTTACGCCGTAATAATTTTGAAATGCGATAACCGCGTCTTGGGTCCTCGTGCCGAAAAAGCCTGTGGGGTTTACCGACGGTATCTCGGGAATATAGCGCGAGATATAGTTGAGATATTCCTGAAGCAGCCTTACCGAATCGTCCTCAACGCCAAGCCTCAAAAATACTCCGGGGAAGGGTACGGTATTGCCCTCGGTGTATTGCAGAGGAATGGTTGCAACTATGCCGATGTAGGCGTTGTAGATAGCGCGCCACGTGTCCTCCCCGACAACTCCGTCGGGCGCAAGTCCGAATTCGCGCTGAGCCGCTCTGACTGCGTCGGTCGTGGACTGACCGAAGATTCCGTCTATCCCGACACGCGGAATAGAGGTGTAGAAATCTGAGAGATAGGAAAGATAATATTGAAGCGCGCTGACTCCGATATTATTGTCGCCCTGACGAAGAACACCGGGGAACTGCTGTGTTACGTCCGAAAGACTCAATCCCTCGGAATTTAAGTCGTTGAGGCGCTTTACGCCATTGTATATCTGCTGTATCTGATACCAGGTCCGCTGATCGACAATGCCGTCCGGGGTGAGGTTGAATACTCTTTGAAATTCCTTGACGGCCTCCTCTGTATCAAAGGAGAAGATCCCGAACGGTGGGTTTATCTTCGGTATTGCGGGATAGTTGTCGGATATGCGATTCAGTCTTATCTGCAAGGTGCGCACGTCATCTCCCGTGCTGCCGTTTTGCAGGGGTGACGAGGGCAGGTCGGCGGTAAGTCCTCGCACAGGCGCGTCGGTGATTATGTCAATGTTGTCGCCATAGTAGTAAGTAAGTATTTCATAGGGCGTATAGCCCTGCTCTGCCAAGGCCACGCTTCCCCATTGAGATAGTCCGTTGCATTGGAGCTCGATCCCGTCGCAATATTGCGCGTAGAGCGGCTCAACGAATCCCTGTCTTGAGATGTAGCTGGTGAAAAGCTCGCGCGCGATCTCGTTGACATTCTCAAAAATGTCGCGCCCGTTGACAAAGGATTGGTCAATGGCGATAGAGTTGGTAATATCGAAGTCGTATCCGCGAGATCGGTAATATTGGGTGTAGATACGGTTGAGGGCAAAGGATATCTGCGCGTAAATATTGGCGCGGATGGCGTTTTCTGGCCAGGTCGGGTAGATTTCACTGGAGGCTACGTTGGCTATGTAGTCAGCAAATGGAACGGTTACGTTTGGCGCGTCGGAGCTTGGAGAGCCGAGATGAACCGTTATAAACTCGGGGATATACGGTGTGTTTGCTTCAGGCATTGCTTCCCCCTCCGTTTCCCTCAAGATTGCCGTTCTCGGTCTCAAAAAAGATATTTCCGTATGGATCAAAGCGATCTGTCTGTCCGTTGTCGGAGATTGGGATCATATCTGCGTTCTGTATAGAGGTGATTCCGTCAAACACAGGCGCGTTGATATAATTTTGCTGATAATATCCGTCCTTTGCCACGGCGATATTATACGTGAGGTAGCTTTTGCCGTTTCCGGGGGACTGTGATAGCTCGCGCGGAGGTGCGGGAAGGGAAAACTTGTCTGTAAGCCCCGATGAATTGGTGGTCAGAGTGTATATCGCGTTTCCTCTTTCCTTTACGTCCTCAGGAAAATAATCACTTACGGTAACCGTCGCGCCCTCAAGCGGAATCGCCCCGCGCGCCGTCGTCACACGGACTATCATATAGCCTACGCTATCTGGATTCTTATTCATTATAAACCTCCACAATTAAGGATTTAGTCTCTGTATTAGGGTATGAAAGGGGATGGGATTTCGTGAAAATAAAAAATTCTTCAAAAGCTATTGACAAATAAAAAGTTTAGTGATATAATTACTCTACTTGTGAAATCACTGCCAAATAACAGTGAAATAATTTTGTGAGGTAAAAAGAAATGAAGGAAGCTATTCAGCCCAAGTACGAAGAGTGCGTTATTAAGTGCGCATGCGGCGAGACCGTTGTAACAAAGTCCACAAAGGGAAGCGAGATCAGAGTTGAAGTTTGCTCTAAGTGCCACCCATTCTTCACCGGCAAGCAGAAGTTTGTTGATGCAGGTGGACGTGTTGACAAGTTCAAGAAGAGACTTGAAGGACGCAACAAGTAATTATAGGTCAGTTGCATAATTGGGCGATTTCGCCCGTGGCGTATAAAGAGATCGCACACCGTTGCGGTCTCTTTTGCTTTTTGCTTTACGGATACAAAATGAATTTTTGTCCCACACTAATCTAAAAGTGAGGTGTTCATATGGAAATCAAAAAGGAAGAAATAAGATCAAAGGCGATACTCGTCGGCATTGTAACGGACGGAAACGCAGAGGAGGTAGAAATATCTCTCGGCGAGCTTGAGCGTCTGCTTGACACTGCGGGCGGCGATGTCTTTGCAAAGGTAATACAAAACAAGAGCACACCCGACCCGAGAACTCTTATCGGAAAGGGAAAGGTGCAGGAGATAGCCGAGCTTTGCGAAAATAACGGTGTAAAGCTTGTAATCTTCGACGAGGAATTATCCCCCGCACAGATAAGAAATCTTGAGGACGACATTGGAAACGACGTAACGGTAATCGACCGTTCAATGCTCATTCTTGATATTTTCGCGCTCCACGCGACAAGCGGCGAGGGTAAGCTTCAGGTCGAGCTTGCACAGCTCAAGTACACAGCCCCCAGACTTATTGGTAAGGGAACAGAGCTCTCAAGACTCGGAGGCGGTATCGGTACGCGAGGCCCCGGAGAATCCAAGCTCGAGAGCGACCGCCGACACATCAAGAGAAGAATAACCGCTCTTGAGGAGGAGCTTGAAAAGCTTGCCAACACAAGAAGGACTATGCGCGCGGCACGTGACCGAAGCGGACTTAAGAAGATCGCCATCGTTGGATACACAAATGCAGGCAAATCTACTCTTTTAAACAGACTTACCGATGCGGGAATACTCGCAGAGGATAAGCTCTTTGCAACGCTTGACCCGACGACGAGGAAGTTTGAGCTGCCAAGCGGCGAGACCGTGCTTCTGACCGACACCGTCGGATTTATCAGAAAGCTCCCCCACCACCTGGTAAAGGCATTCCGCTCCACGCTTGACGAGGCGGTGTATTCCGATATTATTATGATACTCGCCGACGCATCCGACCCCGAATATCTCTCTCAGCTTGAGTGCACAGAGAAGACACTCGAGGAGCTTGGGGCAGGCGACAAGCCTACGATATACGTTTTCAACAAGTGTGACAGAGGCACGTTTGACGATCCTGTAATCGACAGAACAAGAAATCGCGAAAATATAGTCCACATTTCCGCAAAAACGGGTGAGGGATGTGACAAGCTCGCCGATATGCTTGTAAGAATCGTCGGAGACGGAAAGGCGAGCGTGGTGTTCAAGATCCCCAACGCGGAGCAGGGCGCACTCAACCGACTTTACAAGGATGCTGTGGTCGAGGACGTTGAGTATGGTCCCGAATACGTAACGGTACGCGCTACAGTTGACTCCAAGGTGCGCGGAATGCTACGCAAATACGACACCGAGCCACCCGCGCGCGAAGAATATTAAAGGAAAAAGACAAATGAGTGAAGAAATAAAGGCAGAGCTTTACACCACACTTGCCGGTGAGGGAAGCGACGAATTTGAGGAGAGAAGATCTCTTTTCATAGGCGCCGCCAAGCATATCATAAGCGAAGAGGAGGCTATGGAGTTCGTCAAGACGAAGAAAAAGGAATATGGCGATGCCACACATAACTGCTGGGCATACCTTTTAAAGGGCGGCATCGTGGCGAGATATTCCGACGACGGTGAGCCGCAGGGAACTGCAGGCGTGCCGATGCTTGAGACTATCCGTAAGAGCGGCGTTTGCGATTGCGTTGTCGTGGTAACGAGATATTTCGGCGGAATATTGCTTGGCGCAGGCGGACTTGTTCGCGCATACTCGCACGGCGCTAAGATCGGTCTTGAGGCAGCGGGTATCGTTACCTATGAGAAATACGCAGAGCTTAAGCTTGAATGCTCGTATTCCGACTATCAGAAATACGCGGTCATATTGCCGACCTTTGCTGCGATAATCGACGGTACCGAGTTTACCGACAAGGTCACGGTCAAGTTTGCCGTCAAGGAAACTGTGGTTTCTCCGCTCTCGCAAAAAATAACCGAGATGAGCGGCGGCAGAGACGCTGTCGAGCGCATCGGGGAAAGGTACGACTACAGATAATGGAAAAGATCTTTGACACCCACGCTCATTATTTTGATGCGAAATTTGACACTCTTGAGGGTGGCGCGGACGCGATCCTTTCAAGCGAGGAGTTTAGAAGCACAGTCTGCGGCGTTGTCAACGTCGGAACAGACCCGAAAAGCTCTAAGATCGCCGTGGAAATGGCAAAAAAAAATGATTTTATGTACGCGACGGTGGGAATCCACCCATCCGACGCGCAAAACGTCTGCAAGCGAACACCCGACGAGGAGCTTGCCGATATCGAGGCGATGGTCTCTGATGAAAAAGCGAGAAAAGAGAATAAGATAGTTGCTATTGGTGAGATAGGCTTCGACTACTATTGGCAGCCCGTGAACCGCGATCTTCAGTACGAGTATTTTGACAAGCAGATGTCATTGGCAGAGAAATACGGTCTTCCCGTGGTAATACACAACCGCGACTCGCACGCTGACGTGTTTGATATGATATGCAGGTATCCGAACGTTATCGGCGTTATCCATAGCTGTAGCATGAGCGCGGAAATGGTTCGCGAGGTGGTCAAGCGCGGCTGGTATGTTTCCTTTGCGGGTCCGCTTACCTATAAGAATGCTCAAAAGGTAAGGGAAGCCTGCGCCGCGGTTCCGCTTGACAGACTTCTTATCGAAACCGATGCGCCTTATCTCTCCCCCGTGCCCTACAGAGGAAAGATAAATAATTCCGTTTATATGCAAAAGACGGCTGAGACTGCGGCGGAGATACACGGAATATCATTTGACGAGATCGCAAGAAAGACAGCCGAGAACGCCAAGTTTTTGTTTGGTTTATAAAAAGAGATAGCTCTGTTTTTGTAGGATTTAACAAAATGTTAAATTCTGCCTTGACAGAGTTATATCTTTTTTGTAAAATAATTGTATTAAGGGCGATATGCCACAAAGTCCATTATAACGGAGGACATAAAATGCCAACACTCACAACCTACAAAGTAAAGACAAAGGGTAGAAACCTCGTATTGCGAGTATCAAAGGGACACTTTGCAACAGGACGCTCGCACAGTAACTATTACATCGATGTGACAGTACAAAAATCCCGTCTTTCCGAGGCGCAGGCACTTGCCAAGGAGATAGCGGCATATTATAACAAAAACACCATCGTTGACACGATCCTCTGCCTTGACGAAATGCAGGTCGTAGGCACTTGCCTTGCAGACGAGCTGACTCGCGGAGATTTCCTGAACATGAACGCGCACCAAACGATATACATCGTCACGCCTGAGCAGACATCGGGAAACCAGCTTCTCTTCAGAGACAGTATGACTCCCATGATAGCGGGCAAGCACGTGCTTATCCTTGCAGCATCGGTAAACACGGGATACACGGTCAAAGCGGCAATTGAGGCGGTTGGATATTACGGTGGCGCAACAGTCGGTATCGCATCAATATTTGCCACTACCGAGGATTGCATGGGCATTCCGGTTCGCTCGGTATTCGACCCCAACGACCTTGACGGATACATGATAAATCCCTCTCACGAGTGTCCCTTGTGCAAGAGAGGCGAAAAGATAAACGCACTTGTCAACAGCTTTGGATTCTCCAAGCTTTAAGATCAGTACAAAAAGCAACGTTTTGCAAGACGTTGCTTTTTTTGTATAAAAAAGGCCTTGCAATTGTTATAAATACACAAAATTTTCCTTCCAAATTCTACTAATAGGATAGAAAAAAGTGACTAAAAAAGATTGAAAATATTGGTGTTTTGTTGTATAATATTTATATGCGATTGCGTTATGATTGGAAATATCCTCAGTAATGTAATTTATTAGTCTACATAAATGAAAGGGACCCGTGAAATATTGCGGGTTGAAGGAAAAAGACAATGGCTCAGTATAGCACAAAACAGATCCGTAACATTGCATTGGCAGGCCACGGCGGAAGCGGTAAGACCTCTCTGGCAGAGGCTATGCTTTTCGTATCCGGTGGCACAGACAGACTCGGTAACGTTCCGGACGGAAACACCGTCTGCGACTACGATGCCGAGGAGCAGGTAAGAAAGTTCTCGCTTTCGGCAGCAGCTGCTCACGTATTCTGGAAGGACGTTAAGATCAATATTATAGATACTCCCGGTTACCTTGACTTTGAGGGCGAGGTAGTTCAGGGTGCGCGCGTTGCCGACTCTTGCATTATCCTCGTTGACGGTAAGGCGGGCATGGAAGTTGGTACCGAGCTTGCTTGGGACAAGGCTACAAGCGCAGGCGTTCCCAAGGCGTTCTTTATAAACAAGTGCGATAACTACGACGCACACTTTAACGCTACGTTTGATCAGCTCCGTGATAAGTTTGGTAAGTCTCTCTGCCCCGTATTTATCCCCGTTGGTAAGAACGGTAAGGATATCACCATGGTAGACCTTCTTGATATGCAGGCTTACGTATATGATGACTCCGGCAAGAGATTCCCCACAGATATGACTCCTGAGCTTGAGGCGGCTGCTGACAGATATAAGGAAGTTCTTTGGGAGGCAGTTGCCGGTACCAGCGAGGAGCTTATGGAGAAGTTCTTCGAGGGCGAGCCCTTCTCAAGAGAGGAATGCGTTGAGGGTCTCCACCAGGGTATCATCGACGGTACGATCACCCCCGTATATTGCGGCGCAGCTACAAGACTTTGGGGCGTTATCGCAATGATGGATTCCATCGCGGCTTCCTTCCCCAGACACACCGCAAAGAAGGTAGAAAAGTTTGCTGACGGCTCTGATGCAGCTATCGAGCTTGACGGCGAGCCCGCACTCTTCGTATTTAAGACAGTCGCTGACCCGTTCGTAGGTAAGATGTCCTTCTTCAAGGTT
Organism: Clostridia bacterium; assembly: GCA_017522905.1. GTDB lineage: Bacteria > Bacillota > Clostridia > Oscillospirales > CAG-272 > SVTX01. The sequence goes on along the minus strand of JAFWXY010000084.1, from coordinate 3,814 downwards.
ATGAACGGTACAGTTAAAAAGGATATGATCCTCAAGAACGCAAGAAGCGGCGCAGACGAGAAGCTTGCTCACATCTACATTATGAAGGGTAACAAGCAGATCGAGGTCGACGAGCTTGCATGCGGCGATATCGGTATGGTATCCAAGCTTTCCGATACAAACACCAACGATACGCTCTCCAAGGGCGGCGCGGTTGAGTATAAGGCAGTCAAGTATGCTACTCCCTACTACTGCAGAGCTATGTATCCTCTTACCGCTAAGGACGAGAGCAAGATCTCCCAGGCTATCGCAAGAATGACCGAGGAAGACAGAACTCTCCGTTACGAGAACAATGCCGAGACAAATCAGCAGCTTATATACGCTATGGGTGATATGCACCTCTCCATTCTTGCGGCTAACCTCAAGAATCGCTTTGGTGTAAACGTAAGATACGAGATCCCCGCTATTCCTTACCGTGAGAAGATCACAAAGACAGTTGACGTTGAAGGTAAGCACAAGAAGCAGAACGGCGGTTCAGGTCAGTTTGGTCACGTTTGGATCAAGTTCTCTCCCGCAGAGGAAGAGGGACTTACATTTACAGTTTCGGTTGTCGGCGGCGTAGTTCCGAAGAACTTCAACCCCGCAGTTGAAAAGGGACTTCAGGACGCAATGCTCAAGGGTGCTTACGGCTATCCTATGACAAGACTTGCGGCTGATCTCCACGACGGCTCCTACCACCCCGTTGACTCTGATGAAATCTCCTTCAAGACCGCGGCTTCTCTTGCATATAAGAAGTGTCTGGAGCAGGCAGGTCCCGTTCTCCTCGAGCCCGTTGGCGATCTTGACGTTCTCGTTCCCGAGTACATGGTCGGTGACGTTATGGGTGACCTTAACAAGCGCCGTGCGGCAGTTATGGGTATGGACGCGTGCGAGAATAAGCCCGGTTACACGGTGGTTCACGCATCGGCTCCCAAGGCAGAGCTTGCAGATTACCCGACAATTCTCCGTGCTATGACACAGGGACGCGGCTCCTTTGAGTACAACGTAACAGGCTACGACACAGTTCCTCAGAACGTGGCTCAGAAGATAGTTGAGAAGAAGTAATTTAATACAAAAAGCATCAAGGGCGACCTATCACGGTCGCCCTTTTGCTTTGAGCCAATATTTTAACTTTTTCTTTTCGACAACACACTTTGACAAAATCTGCGTGCGGACTGTGATACAATCAAATAAAAGGATTTACGATAAACCGAAAGGAAGAAAAAATGTGCGCTAAAAGAGATAAAAAGCCGGGATTTGACAGCGAATTTGACGGCGTTACCTTGAAGATAAGATTGAGAGGAGAGATAGATCATCACACCGCGGTGGTAGTAAGGGCTAACATGGACGAGCTTATCCGCTCGCGGATACCGCGCGTCCTCGCGCTCGATATGTCGGCGGTGGATTTTATGGACAGCTCGGGACTTGGGCTGATCATGGGAAGGTACTCCTTGATGCAGTCATTGGGCGGTGAAACCGTGGTGCTTGATCCAAGTCCCGCCACAGAGAGAATAATGGGACTTGCGGGTATGGAGAGAATGATCAAGATAAAGAGGGCGAGGATTGCCTCCTCAGATATGGAGGATCTCCGAAATACCGAAAGACAGACTCCCATGCGAAGACGTGTGCGCCGCAAGGCAAGCGCGAAGGCGGCAGGAGTGACCGTGGGCGTGGTCTGCTCGTCCTGCGGACAAGAAATTGACAAAAGAGGTGAGGCAAAATGAAATCAACGAAATTTTCGGGCAGAGTGATAAACAAAATGCAATTAAAGCTTCCGTCGCTCTCTGCAAATGAAGGAATGGCTCGCGCGGCGGTAGCGGCATTCTGCGCTCAGCTCGACCCGTCGGGAGTCGAGCTTGCGGATGTAAAATGCGCGGTCAGCGAGGCGGTGACTAACTGCATCGTTCACGCATATCGCCTGAGCGAGGGACTTATATACATAACCGTCTCCCTGCTTGAGGGCAGGGTTGCAAAAATAGAGATACGCGACCGAGGCTGCGGAATAGTCAACGTCAAAGAGGCAAGACAGCCACTCTTTACCACCGATGCTCAAAGCGAGCGCAGTGGAATGGGATTCACCGTTATGGAGAGCTTTACCGACAAGATGAGCGTAACGTCGCGTGTTGGCGGCGGAACAAAAATTACGATGTATAAGGTATTCAGAGAAAGAGCTACATAAACTTGATACGGGAGGTATCGGATGAATACCGAAAACAATCAAAATTCCGCATCTGCGGCAGAAATAAAGGACGAGAGATATCTTAGAAACAGGGATCTTATTCTCAGAGCACAGGCGGGGGAGGAAAGCGCGGCGGAAACACTGATAATCGAAAACACAGCGTTAGTCAAAAGTCTTGCGCTAAAATTTCGCGACAGAGGAACCGAATTTGAGGATCTTATGCAGATAGGGACGATAGGAATGCTAAAGGCGATAAGCAGCTTCCAGATAGAGCGTGGAACCGCCTTTTCGACCTATGCCGTACCGCTAATCGTCGGAGAAATACGGCGACATCTGCGCGACGACGGACTTATCCGCGTCAGCCGCGGATATAAAAAGACGGGAATTACGATAATGCGCGAGAAAAACCGCATTATGACCGAGGAGGGCAGAGAAGCAGGCATCAGTGAGCTTGCCGAGCGCGCGGGAGTAAGTGTTGAGGAGGCGGCAATTGCGATTGATGCAGTATCCCCTATTTCCTCGCTATCCGACAACGTATACGGCGAGGACTCAAAAACGCTGGACGCGGTCATTCCTGACAGAGAGTCAGCAGACGAGTTTGAAAATCTCACCGATCGCATCTCTCTTGGCCAGGCGATAAGTAAGATGCCGCCCGAGTGGCGCAAAATTGTCCTTTTGCGCTATTACCGCGACATGACCCAACAGCAGGTAGCGGCTCAGCTTGGGCTTTCCCAGGTAAAGGTTTCACGCGAGGAAAAGAAAATAATGTCTTTTCTAAGAGGCGAATTGGCGTGAGAGAGTATGGAGAATGCAGGGGGCGGAAACCATTTTTTGAGAAAATTGGTTTCCGCCCCCCTACGCCCCCGTCTTCCAAAAAAACTTTACTGAGGGTGAATAGTAATATTATATTTATAGCGCCTCCGAAACGACTATTTGGAAGGTTTTTGAATGAGTAGGGGTGTGGGGGAGAGAAAACTTTTTTCAAAAAGCTTTCTCTCCCCCACGATCTCTCTATCAGAATACAACCTTCATGTAGGTCTTCTTACCCTTGCGGATGAGCTTACCTTCCTTAAGGTCTTCCTTTGTAAAGTAGGTCTTGATATCGGCAACCTTTTCGCCGTCCACGGACACGCCGCCCTGCTGTACTGCCTGACGAGCCTCGGACTTGGACTTGCAAAGTCCGCTGCGAACGAGCATTGTGAGAATATCTGTCTTGCCCTCGATGTAGAAGTCCTCCTCGAGCATTTCTGCGGTGGGAGCCTCTGCTTCACCGCCTGCACCGAAGAGCGCCTTTGCCTGAGCCTGAGCCTTGTTAGCCTCGTCCTCGCCGTGAACGAGCTTTGTAAGCTCGTATGCAAGGATCTCCTTTGCGGTGTTGAGCTGGCTGCCCTCCCAGGAATCCATCGCGTTGATCTCCTCGATGGGGAGGAAGGTGAGCATTCTTATGCACTTGAGCACGTCGGCATCGCCAACGTTTCTCCAGTACTGGTAGAAGTCGTAGGGAGTCGTCTTTGCGGGGTCAAGCCATACCGCACCCGACGCAGTCTTACCCATCTTCTTGCCCTCGCTGTTGAGGAGAAGAGTGATGGTCATCGCATGCGCATCCTTACCAAGCTT
>JAFWXY010000083.1 GCA_017522905.1 Clostridia bacterium | reverse complement strand
TCGCTGAGGCAGCTCATTTTTTCGTGTATAGCGGTGACAAGTGCCGTCTTTGTATATTTCGGGCTGAGGCCGTACCTCGGCGCGGACATTTTATCTTGGTTATGTGTTGCGGCGGCCGTGCCGTTTGCGGTGTATTCAATAAGCTGATGCTTGAAGATCGGTTCGAGTGAGCGTCTAAAACGATACGTATAACTCCGAATGTTTTGGTTGATCGTCTCCGGATCTATATCATCCTCTGGATACAAAGCATCGGCTATACCCAAAGCGGAATGTGCGGCTTTACGATGCAGCAGAAGATAGGCTACAACACGGCTACATTTGGGAGATTTGAAGTCCTGTTCTTTCCAGATGCCAGCGGAGGTGCAGATCTCCATACTGCCGAAGAAATTGATGATAACATCTCTTTCGGAGGAAATATCATCGGGAGAAAGAGCCATTTTTGCCCGTTCAATCGTCTTTCTCTGGGCCATTGCCCGATGGAGAACATACGCAAGGGTTTTCATTGTGCTGATGCGGCCTATGTAGCGAGTAGGGTTTCTAACAACAAAGAACCCGACAGGATTAGGACCGAACGGAAACGCCATAACAGATTGAGCGTGAAGCTTCTCATATACCCGGCGTTCTTCAAGCGTCACCTGTGGATCATTGATATCGAGAACAATGATGGGTTCGTTTCTCTTCATAGCCTCTATCCAGCGAGCCATTGGTTTGAGTGTTTCAAATTCATCTGCATATTGAATGGTGGTGATCTTAGGGTCCGGGTTGTGCCACCAGCCGTGAGCCCATACCCCCAGACTCAAATCCATTTCAATAACGCTTGCCCAGTCAGCTCCGTAGAAATCACATGCAGTTTTCAATGTCTTCATGGCGATTTCTTTCGGATCATCGGTGGTATGTAAACATGTTTCCAGTATGCTGATGGTCTGTTCCTGCTCGATGCAATATTTTATGTACTCGCTGTCATACTGCGAGAACTCATGCTGAACGGACGGGGGATGAACAGATTGCGGCTTCTCCATTTGCTTAAAGAAACCGCCGAAAAAATTTGCCATAGGCTATTTCCTCCTTTTTGCGGGATACATACATAATAAAGCAAAAAGACCGCAAAACATGGCGATATTTGCCGATGCCTTGCGGTCTTTTTTGTCGATAAGAATGTCGGCAAAGATAAGGGATTATTTGTCTTTGTTCAGCCGACGCACATTACTTATCACAAGCATTAGATCGTCGTCATTGAGTTTTTTAATTTCCTCAACGGCAGATTGCACTAAGATAGGATTCTCGGATGAATCATTGAAAAACTCGCTTGGTGTTATTCCAAGATACTCACAGATTTCAAGGAACTCTGCCATGGGAGGCAAAGATTTACCGGAAGAAATATTATATATGTAGCTGCGGCTATGTCCAAGGTCATAGCTCATTTTGTACTCGGATACACCCTTTTGTATCCTCAACTGCGTAATCCTATCACGAATAAACTTAGTGTCCACTTGCCTCACCACCTATCCACTATTTATTGTAGACGAAGAGGCGGTTCTGCTGACCCAAGGGCTTACGCTTTATTCGACACGATATTACAGAATTTTACGCTTCTTGCGAGAGCGATATGTTTTTGTCGTAAATTCCTTGATTTATGATATAGATATACAGTAAAAAAGCGTTATATGGAATTCTTCTGCGAGACGAATATGGATAAGTAATAACCGCACAACGCCTCAAACGATATTATAGCATGACATTCGTTCAAGAAAGCGAAAATTATATCAATATCTCATTTCAAATATTCACAATCATTGTAGTAAGAGAATCTTCGTGCTATAATAAAACATAGGGAAAACGGTTAAGAGGTGTAATAAATGAAAGTGAGTTATAAAAAGCTGTGGATTATGCTTGCAGAGAGAGAAATGACAAATGTAGAGCTTCGGAGACGAGCCGGTATTGCTCCTGCGACTTTTACAAAGTTGCGCCGCAACCAAGAGGTAGCGTTATCTGTCTTGATGAGAATCGCTGATGTTTTGGATTGTGATGCAGGTGATATCATGAGTTTTGTGAAAGAAAGTAATAGCAGCACGATAATGAACTTGGGCAGCGGAGAAACTTGAGCTTGCCATGTAAAAAAAGACCGCAATGGTAATTGGCACATACAGCCAATACCATTGCGGTCTTTACTTTTTCAATAATTAGAACCAATATATTACATATCCTTGTATTTATCCATCTCTACAAGGAGCTGGTAGAGGTGCTTCTGCTCAGCCTCTGTCTTGGCAGATAAAAACTCATAGCATTTGAGCGGGATGCTGTCAGATCGTTTCATAAGAGGGATCTTCGCTTCCTTCTTCGGAACGGTGCCGTAGTAGCCCGTAAGCTCGGGAATCAGAGTGCCGTCTATACCGACGACAGCCGCGGTCTTATCCTTGATGGTGGGAGTGAAGGGATCGTTCTTGATCTCCGCAACAGCCTCAAGAGCTATATCCTGCTGCATTATCGTGGGGATATTCTGGATCTCGGATTCGGCGATGCCGTAGAACTTTCCGCCTGCCTCGGTAGCGGTATTCTGCATCTTTTCTACAAGATACGACTCGACGTTGATCGTTACGACGGACATGGTGATTCCATTTGCAACGTTAGCCTTAATGTAAGGAAGATAGGTCTCGTAGGAGTCACCCGGGTTACCGTCGGTGACGAGAATGATGTGCTTACGCTCGACGTTATTGACGACGGAGAGCGCATTACCCGCTCTCATTATAGCATCGGAGAATATAGTACCGCCGCTTGCGGAGGAGTCCTGACCTATGCTTCTTATAGAGTCGATTATGGTCTCTCTTTGCGACACGGGTAGCACCTGAAGAACCTCGCTCGCTCTCGTCTGGAAGGACATAACGCCGCAGAAGTCGCGGTCGCTAAGAGCATCAAGGCAAGCCTCGGCACCCTCCTTTGCTCTATCGAGCTTACCCATAGACATTGAAGCGGATGCGTCAACGACGATCATTACCGCGATGGGCGGAGTATAGTCGATAACGTTAACGGGAAGCATCTGCTTAAGGTAGGTCGACTGAGCGATATCGTTTCTGTTGTATGCGTGAGGGACGTCCTCACCGTTTATCTTATCGTGCGCGCCGCCGACGGTGAAAAGACCGCCGCCGAGGTTATAGACGTATTCGTTAAGAATAGCCTCGAAGCCCGCGGGCATATCGGCGTAGGCAACGTTAACGAGCACTACCTGCTCGTATTTTGCAAGATCAGTAATATTTTTGGGAATGCTCGCAATATCCTCGCTTATGCTGAGGTCGGTTACCTTAAAGCTTTCGTTAAGGATATCGGCAAGCTTCTTTCCCTCGCCCTCGACAC
>JAFWXY010000082.1 GCA_017522905.1 Clostridia bacterium | reverse complement strand
GCGTTTGCCTCGGGGTTATTGTAGTAGCCAAGCATTACGTTGTCGCCCTTAACCTGGATCTCACCAAGGTCGTATCCCTCCTCGGTCTTCTCTCCGTTAGGATCGATTCTGATCTCACAGCAGGGAACGCTGGGACCTATCGTGCCAAGCTTTCTCTTGGTGTAGGGCGTAACTGCGACAAGGGGAGAGCACTCAGTGATTCCGAATCCCTCGTAAATAGAGATACCGAACTCCTCAAATGCAGTGATAAGTTCGGGGTTTAGCTTTGCTCCGCCGCATATGATGTGGTCAAGTCTGCCACCAAAGGAATCAAGCACCGACTTAAAGAGTTTTCTTCTTACGTCGATACCGCAAGCGCGAAGTCCCTTGGATATCTTGAGTGCCTTCTTAAGCACACCCGCTCTGCCTGTTCTCTCAGCCTCGGACCAGATACGCTTATAAATGGTATTTACAAACATAGGAACGAGAACGAGTCCTGTGGGCTTGAAGAGCGCAAAGTTCTTCATAACGTGGCGGAGAGTATCGTTAATGCCGATCTCCATACCGAGAGTCATTCCTGCCATAAGGCACATAAGCTCGTAGGTGTGGTGAACGGGAAGCACGGACACGATGGTGTCTTCTTTTGTAAAGTAAACGGTTGCGCATGCAGATGTGATCGCGGAGCAAATATTCTTCTGGGAGAGCATTACGCACTTGCTTGTACCTGTTGTTCCCGACGTGAAGAGCATCTCGCAAACTTCCTCCGTGTTCTCACAGGGCTTAACCTTAAATCCTGCCTCGATTGCCGCCTGACCCTTTGCAATGAACTCGTCATAGGGAAGGATTTTTTCAGAAAGATTCTCGCCTGTGGGGGCAGTGATCGGGATATAATATTTAACTGTGGGGTGTGTCTCGATCGTTTCTGCAAACTTCTCGTTAAATCCCTTGGAGTACACGATAGCCTCTGCATCAACGATAGAGAGGAACTTCTCGATCTCGGGGATCATAAGCTCCTTATCCATAGGAACGATAACTGTTCCTGCGGCAAGAGCCCCCACGTAGGTTGCAAGCCACTGGGGAGATGTATCGCCGATGACAGCCGCTCTCTTACCCGAAAGTCCCATTGCGGCAAATGCGCCCGCAGCCTGAGTTGCAAGGGTGTGGAACTCTCTGTAGGTCATCTCCTTAAGCTTATTATTTTCAAAGTACTTGTAAACCACCTTGTCTCCGTGAGACGCAATGTAATCAAGAAGATCATTGGCGTTGTTTACTTGGGGATTTGCCCTCTTTAAAGGCTTTCTGTTAGGCAGCTGATTCATAATCATTCTCCTTAAAATATCCGCCTTTTGGCGTTTTATACGTATTTTAAACATAATACTGCAAAATATCACATTTTATTATAGCATAGCACAAGTTGATTTGTCAACAAATCAACAAGTCGTTAATATTTTATTTACATTTAATTATAATTATGTCATTTAAAAGGATTTACAAAGAAGGCGTTTTGTGGTAAAATAAATCAATGTGGTGCGGCGTCCTGCCGCTCTCCGCAATACATTCTATAAATATGGAAGATAAGATAATGCGTCTTGACAAATTCATCGTAGAATCAGGTCTTGCCACGAGAACCGAGGTATCAAAGGCGGCCAAGAACGGCGCGGTATGTGTAAACGGCGTGGTCGTTCGCCGTGCAAGCGGTCACATTGACCCCGTGTGCGACCAGGTCACCTTTTGTGGCAGGGAGGTAATATACCGTGAATTTACGTATATTATGCTCAACAAGCCGGCGGGGTATGTAAGCGCGAGAACCGACGATCTCTCGCCCACGGTAATCGACCTTTTGCCCCCCGAGCTTCAGAGGATCGGACTATTTCCTTGCGGAAGGCTTGATAAGAACACCTTGGGTCTCATGCTGCTTACAAACAACGGCCCGCTCTCACACAAGCTGCTCGCTCCCCAAAAACACGTTGATAAAAAATATCGCTTTGAAACAAAGTTCCCGATAAGCGAATCTGACGTTGCCGAGCTTCAGTCGGGCGTTGACATAGGTGGATATTTCACCGCACCCTGCATTGTTGAAATGACGGGTGAAAAATGCGGATATATAACTCTTACAGAGGGCAAATACCATCAAATAAAGCTTATGGCAGAGGCAGTACACAACCAGATAACATATCTTGAGAGGGTTACCTTTGGTCCTATCGTGCTTGACACGGCGCTTGAACGCGGTGAGTGGCGTTATCTTACAGCGGAAGAACAAAAAATGCTTGAGGCTCGCGGAGTCGAGGCGACCAAATCAGAAAAATAAAGAGGTAAAAATGGATATTATCAAAGCACTGGCAGAGGAATTTAAGTTAAGAGAGGAGCAGGTTGCAAAGACCGTTGAAATGATCGATAACGGCGACACAATTCCTTTTATAGCAAGATACAGAAAGGAAGTTACGGGAAGTCTTGACGACGCAATTCTCCGTGATCTCAACGACAGACTTGAATACCTCAGAAACATAGAAAAGAGAAAAGAAGAGGTTAAGTCGCTTATTGATGCGCAGGGCAAGCTCACACCCGAGATCGAGTCCGCCATCATGAACGCGAAGACCATCACTGAAGTGGACGATATTTACCGACCCTTCAGACCCAAGAGAAAGACAAGGGCCTCCGTTGCAAGAGAGCGCGGACTTGAGGGTCTTGCGCTTCTCATTATGGAGCAGAGAGTAAAATACCAGCCTTCAATTGAAGAGGAAGCGGTAAATTACGTTTCCGAGGAAAAGGGCGTTGCCGACGTGGCAGCCGCTATTGCGGGCGCGTGCGACATTATTGCAGAGGACGTATCCGATAATGCAGAATACAGAAAGGCGCTCCGCTCCCTTACATTTGATCACGGTATGCTCAACGTAGTGAAGGCTAAGGAAGAGGATTCGGTATACGCGCAGTACTACGAGTACAGCGAGCCTCTTAACAAGATCCCCGGACACAGAGTTCTCGCAATCAACAGAGGGGAGAAGGAGGAATTCTTGAAGGTGTCTATTGACATCTCCTCCGATATAGTTCTCAATTACCTTTACAATTGCGTTATTACAGAGCCTACAAGCCCTGCAAATAAATACCTCACCGCGGCTGTAGTCGACAGCTACGAAAGACTCATCGCCCCCTCTATAGAGCGCGAGATCAGAAACGATATTTTCGACGTAGCATCAGAGGGCGCTATCAAGGTATTTGCCGACAACCTCGGTCACCTTCTTATGCAGTCACCCCTCAAGGGCAAGAACGTTCTCGGATTCGACCCCGGATACGTTAACGGATGCAAGCTTGCCGTAGTTGACAAGACAGGCAAGGTGCTTGACACGGCAGTAATTTATCCCACAAAGCCCCGTCAGAGGATTGAAGAGGCAACAAGAATCGTTAAAAGCCTTATCAGAAAGCATCACGTTGACGTTATCGCTATCGGAAACGGAACGGCATCCAAGGAGAGCGAGATCTTCATCGCAAATCTGATCAAGGAGATCGACGCTGACGTGAAATATATCGTTGTCAGCGAGGCAGGAGCTTCCATTTACTCCGCATCAAAGCTTGCCG
>JAFWXY010000081.1 GCA_017522905.1 Clostridia bacterium | reverse complement strand
CGTTCTCTATTTTATAGAAGATCATACAAGCATCGGTGCTCACCGACCTCTTGTATACAGAGTCTATCATTTTCTCCTCATGCTCAATATTCGCGTATATATCGCTCTCTGATTTTTCAAATTCATCAAGCTTTGATTTCTCATAAAATCTGTTAAGCATGACTATCTGCAAAACCCAGATAATGATAAGGACCAGCACGACAAATACAACAAGCGTGCCGAAAAGACGCCATGAAATACCCGATGCACGGCGGCTTCGCTTTTTGCTATTCAGTTTTACCGCTGTGTCACCGCTCATATAACGTCACCTTCAATTCTCGCCCTCAAAGCGGTATCCCACTCCCCTGAGCGTAACTATATATCTGCTGTAGTCGCCAAGACTCTTTCGAAGCAGCTTAATATGTGTATCAAGCGTTCTCGCATCGCCATAGAAATCGTATCCCCATACCTCACTAAGCAGCTTTTCGCGTGACAGAGCGATATTGCGGTTGTCAAGCATATAGAAAAGCAGATCGTATTCCTTGGGGGACATATCGACTCTTGCACCGTTAATGTAAACGATCCTTGCAGTAACGTCCGCCTTGAATCCGCCGCCGTCAAGCTCTATGACCAGGTTTTGTTTTTTGACCTCGTCGCCCTTTTTGACCGCACCCCTGCTGCGCTTCATAATAGCGTCGATCCTCAGCATAAGCTCCTTTGCGGAAAAGGGCTTGACAACGTAGTCATCAATTCCCGTTTCAAAGCCATTTATCTTGTCGTATTCCTCTCCGCGCGCAGAAACCATGATTATCGGGGTGTCCGACACCTTTCTTATCTCTCTGCAGGCAGAAAATCCGTCGAGCTCGGGCATCATAATATCCATGATTATTATGTCAAAGCTCTCCTTGCGGCAGAGTCGTACAGCCTCCATGCCGTCACCCGCCTCGGTTACGGTATGGCCCTCAAACTCCGCATATTTTCTTATCAGCGAGCGAATTCTCGCCTCGTCGTCAACAATTAAAATGTGATACATATTTTCGTCCTCTCGTTTATCCAAAGTCTACCGAATCGGGAACCTTCTCGGTCAGCGTAAGCTCAATGCTCAGAGTCTGGCCGCCTCTTTTGACCGTGACCGTGACCGAGTCCCCGACCTTGTATCTCTTTAAAACGACGTTCATCTCGTCTGCGGACGCGACCTTGACGCCGCCGATCTCGGCTACCTTATCTCCAAACTTAAGCTCATCCGTGTTCTTTGATTCTATAATAAATACTCCCGTCGTCTCAATGCCGTATTTATAATATGCCTGATAAAGATTCTGGTTGGTTACCTCAATGACGGTCAAGCCGCTGTCAACGACTCCGCGTACGTATCCGTAGGTCACAAGGTCCTGTATAACGACGTGCGCAACGTCTATCGGAATAGCAAAGCCAAGCCCCTCGATTCCCTCCTGGCTGATCTTTGCGTTAACGATACCTACAAGCTGACCCGCCATATTAAAAAGTCCGCCGCCCGAGTTACCGGGATTGATCGCGGCATTGGTCTGAAGAAGCACCATATCCTCGCCGTCGACACGCATCGTCCTGTCCTTGGCGCTGATAATTCCCGTTGTCAGCGTACCGCCAAGCGAGCCCAAGGGGTTTCCGAGCGCCACAACGTCCTCACCGACCTCAAGGTCCGCGCTACAGCCGAGCGACGCTACGACAAGCGCCTTTTCTCCCGCGTCTATCTTGATAACGGCTATATCTGCCGCCTTATCGAAGCCTATAAGGCTCGCGTTATACTCATCGCCGTCGGTTAGGCGAACGGTGACCGTCTTTGCCCCCTCGATAACGTGATAATTGGTAACGATAAGGCCGCTTTTTTCAATAATAACTCCGCTTCCCGCGCCCGAGGAGACGTACTGTCCCCACAGACTCGTCTGTACTATCTCGGTGCTTATCTCGACGACCGAGTCCGCGACTGCGTGGTAGACCTCGGTGATCGAATTATAGGGCTGTCCCGCACTCGTCACCCTGTCATCCTCACCCTTTTGTGAGTTGGGCTTCTCTATGCTTATCTCACTTTCAAGCTCACCATCGACGAACTCGTAGCCCGAGAAGGTGATTTTCTCGTCACCGCCGCCGTCCTCATTCTCAAATCTCACGCTGGGAACGAATGTCACGTCGCACCCCGCCAACAGAAAGCAAACTATCAAAAGACAAGCTACAAGACTAAAATTTTTTTTCATTTTATCTCCTCACAAGCTCTCTGCCGACACATCGGCATCTTATACCTTAATTATAGTGGCATTTTGTGACAAGCAAATGACGAATAAATAAAAATACGTTGAATAAATAGTCGAAAACTCTTGTTTTAAGGCTTGTAATCTGCTATAATTAATATATATTTTAAGTGAAATACAATTGGGGGGTGCCTCTATGATCGGTTTTATCAAAAACGAGCTTTATGGGTTCGGGATAAAAAACGTTGCGGCCATCCCCTTGTCTTTTTGCAAGGTTATACGCCCCTACAAGCTTGAAAAATGCGGATTTAAAAATTTCGACACCCTCTCTGCGGTGATCTTCACTATCCCCTATCTTGCGCCAACGGACGAAAAAAACGTCTCGTCATATGCCGTCGCCCGCGACTATCATCTTTTCTGTAAAGAGCTTTTTGATGCGATTATACCGAAGCTCAGGCAGAGATTCCGGAGCAATAATTTTGCAGGCTTTGCCGATAACTCGCCGATAGACGAGGTGCGCGCCGCCGCCATGTCGGGGCTTGGTATCATTGGCGACAACGGCTTACTTATAACACACGAGCATTCATCCTACGTTTTCATTGGCGAGATAATCACCGACACGCCGCTCACAACACCTGAAAAATACGAAATAAGACACTGTGAGGGCTGCGGAAAATGCTCCTTGGCTTGCCCAAAGGGCGAGTGCGGCGAGTGTCTCTCTGAAATTACACAAAAAAAGGGCGAGCTTTCCCAAAGTGATATAAACGCCATTAAAAAGCACGGCACGGCATGGGGATGTGATATATGCTCCGAGGTATGTCCGCACACGAAAAGAGCGATTGAGCGCGGCACTATTTATACCGACATTCCCTTTTTCCGAGAAAATCTGACCCCTAAGCTATCCAAAGATAGCATTAAGAATATGAGCGAGGAGGAATTCTGCCGTCGCGCATATTCCTGGCGAAAAAAAGAGACTATTTTACGCAATCTTGAGATCCTTGAAGATTAATTCTTAAAAGAGGTAAACATGTTAAAATTTTTACTTGGCAGATCCGGTAGCGGAAAAACCAAATATATACTGACCGAAATTGAAAAGCGCGTCAAGGCAGGTGAGAGGACATATCTTCTCGTGCCGGAGCAGCAGGTCTATATCAGCGAGTGCATGCTGGCTTACCTGCCCCCCTCCTCTGCGCTCTGCTTTGAGGTAATCAGCTTCTCGCGACTTTGCGAGCTTGTTTTCTCGCGCCTTGGCGGTTTAGCCGAGAGAAGCGCGGGCAAGGGAGCGCGCAATCTTCTTATGTGGCAAACTCTGCGTGAGCTTTCTCCTACCCTCTCACAGTACAAAGGCACAAAGGTAGATTCCTCATTTACAGATATCATGCTCTCACTTGTGGACGAGCTCCACGCAAACGGAATATCCGCCGAGGAGTGCGAGAGGATATCCGAGAAGTGCGAGGGAGGCGAGCTTGGGGCAAAGCTTAGCGACGTAGGCGTTATCTACGCCGATTTTATGAGAAATATCGAAGAAAGACTGGGGCAAGCGGCGTCCGATGCCGAAAACAAGCTTTCCCGTCTTGCTTCTCTTCTGAGACATTGCGATATATTCAAGGACGCGGCAATTTTTGTCGATTCCTTTACAAGCTTTACCGCAGAGGAGCATAAGGTCCTTGAGGGGCTTATAGAGTGCGCCGAGAGCGTCACCCTCTCCTTTACCTATGAGCGCGGCTCACGCGCACCGCATATGGAGAGCATATCCGACACAGTTAAAAGACTTACCCGCTTTGTCCGCGAGATGGGCATCGAGCACGAGGATATATATCTCGACCGCTACACTCGCACAGATAAGCGTGAGCTTGTCCTCCTTGAAGAAAACCTCTGGAACTTCTCGGTAACCGACAAAAACCGCCCCGAGGTCGACAAATCCGAGCGCGGAAGCATAGAAATGACGGTCACTGCAAACGAATATGACGAGATCTGGCTTGCAGGACTTAACATACTGAAGGAGCGCGAGCGCGGGGTGAAATTCTCCGAAATGGCACTGATCGCACGCGATCCCGAGTCAAGAAAGGGTATGATCGACGCGATCTTTGAGGAGCTCGGTATCCCATACTTTATCTCGGAGCGCACCGATCTCTCGGCAACCGCGCCCGCAAGACTCATACTTTCGGCTCTTCGCTGTATCGCACACAGCTTTAATTCGAGCGACGTGCTTACCCTGTATAAGACAGGGCTTTTAGGCGTGGATACGCGTGACGGAGACCTCTTTGAGGACTACGTACGAACCTGGAAAATAAACGGCAAGACCTTTTTGGAAGGTGCCTGGAGCATGAACCCCGACGGGTACACCACCGAGATAAGCCGCCGCGGTCAAGGAATACTGGAGGCGGCAAACAGAGTCCGTGCGGCGATAATCCCCCCTCTTGCCAATCTCAAGACGCAGTTTGCAATAAATAAGGGTAACACCCTGGAAAACTGCCGCGCGCTCTACTCTTACCTTGAACAAATAAAGCTTTCGGAAAATCTCTCCGCCTATGCCGAGAGCGCACTCCTTACGGGAGACACGAGAGGCGCAGGCGAAATACTCAGACTCTACGATTATATCGTATCAACCCTGACCGACATTGCATGCGTGCTCGGCGACACAGAAATGAGCGCCGAGGACTTAGCACTTGCAATCGAGATAATGCTCAAGAACACCGACATCGGCTCGGTTCCCGCAATGAGCGACTACGTAACCGTGGGCTCGGGCGCAACTCTGCGTGTTGAAAATATCAAGACCGCTCTCTTAGTAGGTCTTTGTGAGGGTGAGTTCCCCGCAAACTACTCCGACTCGGGCATACTTACCGAAAACGACAAAAAGAAAATGGAGGAGCTTGGACTCTCGCTTACCTCGCGCGAGGCAAGTATTACCTCGGACGAGCTTTTCTACGTCTACCGCGCGATGGCAAAGCCGGAGGAAAAGCTCTATCTCTCCACCTCTCGCCAAAGCATCAGCGGACGCGCGCAAAACCCTTCCTCCGCTTGGAACAGAGTCGCCTTTCTCTTCCCCTATATCGAGCCAAAATATTTTGATTTCGGATTTGTGAGAGGGCTTTGCGAGCTTTCCGAGAGCGAAGCTACAGAAGATACCGCCGAAATAACCGAGGAGTCTGCAGACGTAAGGATAGACCCCTTCTACGTCAGAATGCTCTTTGGTAATAAGCTGACGCTATCACAGACCAAGATCTCCTCATTTGCCGAATGCCCGTATAAATATTGGTGCGAGAACGTGTTGTCCTTGCGTGAGCAAGGCGAAAGCGCGATCAGCTACAATAGCGCCGGAACCATCGTGCACTATATACTTGAAAAGCTTATCTCCTCGCTTAACACCGAGGACGGCAAGCTCCGTGAGATCGGTGACGAGGAGCTTGTATCCACAGTAAACGAGCTGCTGCAAAGCTATATCGGAGGCATCAACTGTCCCCTGCCGCCATCAATGATGTATAGCTTCTCGCGCCTGCGCGATCTCGCACTGATCATGGCAAAAAGCGTCATTGAGGAGTTCCGCTCCTCGCGATACCGCATCGTAGCATATGAAAAGCGCATCTCCGACAAGATCCCCGGTGCTCTTAAGCCGATGGAGATAGTCGTTGACGGAATTGAAAATCCCCCCACAGTCACCTTGGGCGGCATAGTAGACCGAATCGATCTTTACGAGGGTGAGGATAAGAGCTACCTTAGAGTTGTGGACTACAAAACAGGTATCCACCGCTTTGACGTAGATAAAATATCAAGCGGAACCGATCTTCAGCTCCCCGCATACCTCTTCACCGCCACACTTGAGGCAAACAAGGGCTTCTTTGCCCCTGATAAGGAGCTTGTTCCCTCGTCAGCTCTCTTTCTCTCCGCAGAGGAGGGCGAGGGCAAGATTGAAGCTCACCGTAGCGGATTCTTGCTTTCCGACGAGGAGCTTTTGCACGCCGCAAGCCCCGAAATGGACCCCGAGATCCTTGCAGGAATCAAGCAAAAGAAGGACGGAACCTTAAGCGGCAAGGCGGCTCTTGAATACGAGAGCCTTATGGAAATAGACAATGTTATGCGAAAGACCATCTCCGACACCGCACGCGGAATGTATTCGGGACGGGCACCGAGAACGCCCTCCGAATCGGCATGCAAATTCTGTAAAATGAAATCCACCTGCCCCGTAGCACATAAATCCTGAAGAAAGGAGGACATCGTTGCAATATGGGACTTACACCATCTCAACAAAGCGCCGTTGACGTCCGCGACAGAACGTTGCTTGTCAGCGCCGCCGCAGGCTCGGGTAAAACATACACCCTTACGCAGAGAATAATAAAGTCGATAATTGAGGACGGACAGGATCTCTCAAGGCTTCTGATCGTTACCTTTACGCGCGCCGCCGCAGGCGAGCTCAAGGCAAAAATATCCAAGGCACTCGGAGCGGCTATTGCAGAGCATCCCGAAAACATACATCTGCAAAGGCAACTGATAAAGCTTGGAAGCGCGCACATCAGCACGATAGACTCCTTTTTCACAGAGCCTATACGCCAGAACTTTGAAAAGCTGGGGCTTCCCGCAGGACTCAGACTCTCCGACGAGGCAGAGCTCTCCCCCGTAAGAGAAAAGATGCTCTCCGAGACGCTTGAGGAATTTTTTGAGCGCTGTGAGCCCTATAAAAATGCAAGCCTCTCCCCCGTCGGCTTTGCTAACCGCTACACCGAGCTTATGAGCATCATAACGGGAGCGCGCGACTCCTCGGGCGTGCTGCCCACCTTTATCGAGCTGTACAAAAAGCTTATCACCTCCCCCGACGGCTTCGAGCGACTGAAAGACCATTCCGTCAGACTCAAGGAGAGCTCTGCGGGCGAGTTCTTTGAGTCATTGGAGGGCAAGGCTATAAAGGACGAAATATATTCCACCGTAAAATACGTATGGAGGACCCTTGCAAAATGCAGCGAGGATATGCAAACCGACCAGATCTCAGCCGCATATTACACAGCAGATTTTATTGATAATGCAGAGCTTTGCCATACACTTCTCACGGCAATTGAGACGGGCGGATACGACGACGTAAGACTTGCATTTGAAGCCTACGAGCCCGCCAAGATAACCACCATAAGATCCTGCGACAAGACCGAGAATAGCGAATACTACAAAAAGCTCCGCACCTCGCTCAATAAAACCGTCAAGGATATACCCAAGACAATACTCTACAAGAGCCATGACGAGCTCTGCGAGCTTCTCGCCTCATATTCCGATATGTGCGCGCTCTTGTACGAAATACTTACAGTATTCGATAGAAAATACGCCGAGGAAAAGAGACGCCGCGGCGTCTGCGAGTTCTCGGATATGCCAAAATTCCTCCTTGCTCTCTTGCTCGACAAGAACGGCAATCCCACCGAATACGCAAAAAATCTTGCCGACTCATTTGACGAGGTCTATATCGACGAATATCAGGACGTAAACGAGATTCAGGACAAAATATTCGAGATAATAGGCGGCTCACGTCGATTTATGGTTGGAGATATCAAGCAGAGTATTTACGGCTTCCGCGAGGCAGAGCCCTCGATCTTCGCGGGCTACCGAAAAAAATTCAACCTATACGACAAGGAAAACGACGTCACCCCCGAGGGCGAGGACAACGGAAGCACGATATTCATGTCCGAAAACTTCCGTTGTGACGAGAACGTCATTGCATTTACAAATGCTGTCTGTGCGGAGATATTTTCCGCCTTTGCGGAGAATATAGGGTACACAAGCGCGGATGACCTCCGCTTTGGCAAGGGCAGACCGTACGAGGAGTATTCAAGCCCCAAGGTCTCCCTCAGCATCATCCAAAAGCCCGACGAGGATCACGGTGAGGACGACGGTGAGGGCGAGACCAATGAAAATAACCAAAAGCTCTACGACGAGGCAACCCTTACCGCAAATAAGATCATTGAGCTTATAAAAAACGGAACAAACGCAGACGGCAGCCCGATAACGCCGGGGCAGATAGCCATTCTCGTCCGCTATAACACCTCTCTTCCGCCCGTCGTCAAGGCACTCGGCGCGGCGAACATCAAGTATATCCTCTCCTCAAAGGGTGAGCTTTTTGAGACTGAGGATATGAAGATATTGGTCGACCTCTTGTCTGTCATAGATAATCCCAGAGACGACCTTCCCCTCTGTCACCTCCTCACCGCTCAAAACGAAATATATACCCCCGAGCTCTCTCTTGAGGATATAATAAAGATAAGACAGTCCGCGGATAAATCAAGCTCGCTTTATGACGATATGCTGGACTATTCCCTCGCCTATACCGACAATATAGCAAAAAGATGCAGAAGCTTTATAAGTTATATCGAAAGGATGCGCGATGCGGCAACCAAAACAAGCGCGGATAAGCTTATCAAGAGCCTTATCTCCTCCGAAAAATACAATTCTCTTACAAAGACCGCCGCATTCACGTATCTCTATGACTCCGCCTGCAGATACGTCAAGAATAATTGGAGCAGTCTCTATAGCTTCATAAATTATTTTAAGGACGTAATGGAAAAGGGAGAAAGCGGCTCGGAGCCCGACTCCAGCGTGCAAGATGCCGTCAGAGTTATGACCGTCCACCAATCCAAGGGTCTTGAATTCAACGTCTGCTTCCTCTTTGGCTTCGGCCGCAGATTCAATCTGCAAAACAGAACACAGATTATCTTCAACAAGAGCTTTGGCGCTTCAATGAAGCTTCCGCCCAAGAAAAGCGAAAATGATATCGAGAAGATATCGATAAGATACGAGGATAATCCGATATTCAAGGCAGTTGACAGAGCAAACAAGATGTCGCAGATAGAGGAGGAGGCGCGTATATTCTACGTTGCCCTCACCCGTGCGCGTGAGCGACTTTATATCAGCGCAACGCTCTCAACAAGCTATGAAAAATTCACCGAAAAGCTTTACGCCTCCGCAGATATTTCCTACGAGGTCAAAAAGAGCAACACCTATATCAAGTGGATATTGCTTGCCCTTATCAAGGATAAGATAGACCGCAATGTGTTTGACCTTAACGTATACGATAAAGGAAGCGTGCGACCCTGCAAGCCCCTTCCACGCTATTCCTCTGTAATTTCAACAAGGGCGGCAAACGAGGAGGAAAAGCACTATGCCAAGCTCCTTTCCGCTCCCGAGACAAAGGAGGAAAACGCGGCGATACTCAGCGCCATTCCGTCAAAGGTCGCGGCATCCAAGATAACTCCGCATATGCTTGACGACAGCGTGTTTATCTCTGTTCCCACGGGTAAGCTCTTCTCAGAAAACGAAGAGGACAAGGATTCTGCCGCCGCGGATAACCTTCGGCGCATACAGGCAAGGATCGACCTCTTGCGCTCCTCTCCCGAGAGCTTTGACAGTCTCCTTGAGATAAACAAAAAGCCCACCGCCGCCGAGATCGGAACGGCAACTCACGCCTTCCTCCAGTTCTGCGACTACGAAAACGTTGAAAAGAACGGCATTTCTGCCGAGATCTCAAGACTTCTTGAGGGCAAATTCATCTCAAAGCGCACCTCGGAGATAATCGACAAATCCAAGCTTGAGCGATTCTTCCAAAATCATCTTTATACCTATATCAAGACTGCAAAGAACGTCCGCCGCGAGTTTCACTTCGGAATGTTCCGCGATGCGTCCGACTTTACCGAAAACGAGGAGCTTAAAGCCCTTGTTTTGGGAAAAAAGATCTACGTTCAGGGCTCGATAGACCTGATAATCGAAGCCGAGGACGGCGAGATAATCCTCTGCGACTACAAGACCGACCGCGTAAGCCACGACGAGAAACGCGACCGCGCACTTCTCCTGGCAAATATGAAGGAAAAGCACGGCGAGCAGCTTATGCAGTACGCCTTCGCAGTAGAAAAGATCTTCGGAAAAGCACCGTCAAAAATTTTCATCTATTCCCTTTCCTTGGGAGATGCAATCGAAATCAAATAAAAATCAAGACCGCCCCAACGGGCGGTCTTTTGCTGTATTCAAAGATTCTGATCTCCGCAATGAGTGATAGCGGTAGGGTCAATATTCTCGGAATTCAGTCCGTATCTTGCGCTTGAGCCAAGAGAAAGCTCTATGCGCATAAGGCGGTTGTACTTTGCCACTCTGTCGCTTCTGCAGGGCGCACCCGCCTTAATAAAGGCAGCGCCCGTTCCAACCGCGATATCTGCAATAGTAGTGTCCTCGGTCTCTCCCGAGCGGTGTGACAAAATATAAGAATACCCCGCCGACGTGGCAATATCGGTCACCTCAATGACCTCGCTGAGAGTTCCTATCTGATTGGGCTTGACCAGTATTGAGTTCGCCGCACCGACCTTGATTCCCTCTTCAAGTCGCCTTGGATTAGTTACAAAGAAATCGTCGCCGACGATCATAACTCTCTCACCAAGTCTGCGCGTTATCTCCGCCCAACCCTCAAAATCACGCTGATCGAGCGGATCCTCTATCGAGAATATCGGGTACTTGTCAACAAGTGAGGTGTAGTAGGCGATAAGCTCCTCTCTTGTCTGCTTTATACGGCGCTTGGGCATCTCGTAAATATCTCCGTCGGGGTTGTACCATTCGCTTGACGCCACGTCAAGCGCAATCTTGACCTCACGAGTATTGTATCCGCTTGCCTCAATCGCTTCAATGATATATTCAATTGCAACACTGTCAGACTCAAGATTCGGCGCATATCCTCCCTCGTCTCCAACGCCCGTGCTGAGTCCTCTGCTGCCAAGGATCTTGCCTAAGGTGTGGTATATCTCACTTCCCATCCGAAGCGCATCCGAAAAGGACGGCGCGCCTATGGGAGCTATCATAAATTCCTGTATCTCAACGTTGTTGGACGCATGCGCTCCACCGTTGAGAATATTCATCATCGGAATAGGCAACCTCACTGCACGCGAGCCACCGATATGTCTGTAAAGAGGCAATTTGTAGGATGCGGCGCAAGCTCTCGCATTCGCTAAGGACACCGCAAGCGTAGCGTTTGCACCAAGTCTTGCCTTATTCTCTGTTCCGTCAAGCTCACAAAGAAGTCTATCAATTGTAGACTGCTCTGCGGAATAGCACCCAACTATCTCGGGCGAGATCTGCTTGCAGATGCTGCCCACCGCCAAAAGCACTCCCTTGCCGCCGTATCGCTTTGGGTCACCGTCGCGGCGCTCCACCGCCTCGTATATACCCGTGGACGCACCCGATGGTACGCTTGCAACACCAATAGAACCGTCCGAGAGAACAACGGTCGCCTCCACCGTTGGATTTCCGCGCGAGTCAAGTATCTCGCGTCCGCTGCATTTTATTATCTGAGGTTTTATCATATATTTTTCCGGCCTTTCATAATTTTGTACCTTATATTATTAGCGCCAAATTCAATGAATATGCAAAAAGGGGTATCTCGCCCCTTTTTAAATTGTAATATCTGAAAGCTCTTCCTTAAGCCCCAGGGCAAACGCGACCGAGCCAAGCGCAACGGTATTCTTGCCGTTTTTGATATTTGACTTTAACTGCTTTGCCGCGGACTTCAAATCCTTGCAGTATATCATACTCTGCGCACAGACCTTACTCAAGCGGCTCTCATTCTCGCCGACCAAGATCAAGGTGTCTACCGTTTTAAACTGAGATAGCACCTCTACAGCGTCCGCTGGAGCGCAAATTGAAATATTCTCAAGACTTGCCTTGCCAAACACCTCGTCTATAGTAGATATCAGCATGGCAATTCCGTGCTCATCCGATGCGCTGTCAAAAAGCATGATGGGAGACACTGAAAAGGTGTCACACGCGCCCATATTCATAGCCCCCGCAAGTCCCGATTCAATATTCGCCCACTGAACCTTGACACCGTCGCGGCGCATCGCCTGAGCGGCATCGATTACTAGCATCGCACACTCACGACCTATTACAGAAGGGGTCTTTATCGAATATCCGTCTCTGTTTCCGTAGGCAAAATCAAGTCTTATACTTGAGGTATTCTTGACCGCAAAGCTTTGCTTCGCCGTCAGATTTATTCCCGTTCTGGAGACACCCGATAGCCTGTTGTAGACCGTTAACCTCTGGTTTGCGCTCACTATTGCTCGCGTTCCCCTTGAAATGGCCCTGCAGACCACCGAAAGATCCGTATCATCAACGTTTTTTATCTCGGGCACGATAACTATATCGTACGGAGCACAGAGCGACGCGAGGTCAAAGCTCTCAGTGGACATTCCCTCCAAAATTATGTACCTACAATCGTTCATTCTGCAAATCAGCAAAGAGAGAGCAAATGCCGCCTCCTCTTTCGAGAATTTCTGATCGGCTACACTTATAACCTTTGCCTTAAGCTCCGCAACAGCGCGGTTGAAGTCCTCTATGTTAGCCTGAGCACCGTCAATATAGACCATCTTGCGGCAATCAAAGCCAAACTCAGACGTAATTCTTCCAACGCGATAGCCTTCATGCTTGATTACCGATTCAAGCATAACTGATGTCATGTATCCTGCCGTGCCCGACGGCAAAAAGATACTCTTGATGTTGATATTTACTCTTCCCAAAAGCTCGCAAAGAGATGCGGTGCGGCTAAGTGAAATATCAGAGAGCGCGGCTAACGGCTCAAAGCTATTCATGTATTTTAGCGAGTTGACGTATTTCATGCCTCTCTCCT
This sequence comes from Clostridia bacterium, assembly GCA_017522905.1. Lineage (GTDB taxonomy): Bacteria > Bacillota > Clostridia > Oscillospirales > CAG-272 > SVTX01. Next base: position 13,807 of record JAFWXY010000081.1, on the reverse strand, counting down.
TTATTTTTTAAGCTCCTTTAAAAGAAGCGCCGAGTTGCCTCTCACCTCTACGCGGGAGGAAACGGTCTCCCCCGTCTCAATGTTTTTGTATTCCGTGCCTTCGTCAAGCTCAAGGGTAAAGCTATCGCCCATATTCGCTATAACGATTATTTTGCTGTCATTCTTTTCTCTGACGTATGCTATAGAGCTTTCGGTGTGGCTTAAAATATAGAATTCTCCACCCGAGAAAGCCTCCTCGTCAAGTCTCATACGTCCAAGCATCTTATAGTATTCAAGTATCTCACAGCGATACTCACTGCCCATATCACTCCAAGGCATAGGCATGCGGCAGAATGGGTCTCCGTAGCCCTCAAGACCAACCTCGTCGCCATAGTAAACCGACGGAATTCCGTAAGCCGTGAACTGAAGCGCCGCGGCTACCTTGAGCCTGTCAATACCTACTCGTCTTTCACCGTCAGACAACCTTATGCGCGCAAGCGCAGCTGTAGGCTCACCCGCGTGGTCCTCTTCTCGGCCAAGCACGGTAATAATTCTCTCGGTATCGTGTGTTCCAAGCAAATTCATCAGCTTGTCCGACACGCATCTCGGATAGGACGCGTATATCTCGGTCAGCGTGTTATAAAGCATCTCTGCATCATTCCAAAGACAAAATGAAATTATCGCGTTTTTCAATGGATAGTTCATTACGCTGTCAAGCTGGTCACCAAGGAAATATTTTCTTCTCTGTCCGTACGCCACCTTGTCCGCGGCGTTTTCCCAGACCTCACCGATGATTACCGCCTCTCCGTCTCCCGTGCTCTTCGCCCTTGCGCGAAGCTCATCAAGGAATTTGTCCGACAGCTCGTCGGCAACGTCAAGTCGCCAGCCCGCGATCCCACGATTGATATATTTTTCAATAATACCGCCCTCACCCGTGAAATGTGAGCGACAGCTGTCAGTCGCGTGATTAAGCTTTGGAAGAATATCAATTCCCCACCATGATTCATAATCATTGGGATATGAACGGAATCTATACCAACCCACGTACTGCGACGCAGGATCGTTAAATGCTCCGCCCTCGCCGTACCTTTTCTGCTTATTAAAGTAAAGGCTATCGTCTCCCGTGTGGTTGAACACACCGTCAAGAATTATGCCTATTCCTCGCTCCCTTGCCATTTTTATAAGGTTGTCAAAGGCTTCCTCTCCGCCAAACATCCCGTCGATCTTAGTGTAATCTCCCGTGTCGTACTTATGGTTTGAGTATGCCTCAAATATAGGACACAAATAAATATATGTAACACCAAGTGAAGCAAGATAATCAAGCTTCTCCGCAACTCCCCAAAGGTTACCTCCAAAGAAGGTGTTGTTCTTGAAGGGCGCACCGGGGTACGCGGGAAACTCGGGAACACCCCCGTCCCAATCCTCATTGAAGCGCGCATCCTCGCGCACGGGGATATTTCGCGCCGCTTCACTGTCTCCGCGATAGAATCGGTCGGTAAATATCTGATACATCACTCCCCTGCCAAAGCGCTCGGGAGTCTTGTAATCCTCTTTATGTACAAGCAATCTGAAGCGTCTGCCCACAGACTGCGAAAATTCAAAGTCAAGGTTATTATATGTTGTAGTAAAAAGAGTATCAAATCCGCGTAGGACAAGAAACTCGTAGTAGAAAAGTCCACAGCCGCTCTCACCGCAAAGCTCACGCGTGTCAAGTATGCAGGAAAAGAGGTCGGTGACCTCGTCAAGCTTTTTTCTCTCAAGCGTTATGTCGCGCTCAGCTCCTCCGTCTCGCGCTATCCTCAAAACAACGCCGAGTGCGCCTATTCGGCGCGGAAGAGTCATTCTTATTTCTATTTGCTCACCGTAGGCGAATGCACCAAGCGAGCTTTTATCGACACCTAAGACAAGCTTCTCAATCCTCGCCTTGAGAGTCGAATCTATTTCTTTTGAAAGCTTAGGAAGCATATAAATTCTCCCTTATCGTTTTTAATTGCCTTATTTGGAATGGGGACGAGGTCATCGTCCCCATTATTTCATTTTTATCAGTGAACGGGCTTGAGGTTCCAGAACTTCTCGGCGTACTCGTTGATAGAACGGTCTGCCGCAAAGAATCCTGCCGCACTTGTGTTAAGAAGCGACATGCGTGTCCACTTCTCTCTGTTTGCGTATGCCGCGATCATTTCCTCACGTGCAAGTCTGTAGGACTCGAAGTCAGCCAGACACATATAAGGATCTGCCACACCGTGACCTGTAAGGAGATAGGTTGCGATATCGGCAAAGGACTCGCCTGCAAATCCGATTGCAAGGAAGTTAACGATCCTCTTAAGTCTCTCGTTGTTGGAGTAGAATTCTGCAGAGCGGTAGCCGCGGAGCCACATCTGTTCTACCTCGTTACTCGTAAGACCGAAGATGAACATATTGTCCTTACCGACCGCGTCAAGCATCTCTACGTTTGCACCGTCAAGGGTACCGATGGTGATAGCGCCATTGATCATAAGCTTCATGCATCCCGTACCGCTTGCTTCCTTACCCGCAAGAGAGATCTGCTCGGAAATATCGGCGGACGGAATGAGTATCTCAGCTGTACTTACGTCATAGTTTTCAAGGAATACAACGTTGAGCTTTTCCTTGATCTTGGGATTCTGATCGATATCCTTGGAGATCATGGAGATAAGCTGAATAATCCTCTTAGCCATCTGATAGCCGGGAGCAGCCTTCGCACCGAAGATAAAGGTCTGGGGACGGATATCAAGGTTCGGGTTGTCCTTGAGGTCAAGGTAAAGACCGATAATATTGAGCACGTTGAGAAGCTGACGCTTGTACTCGTGAAGTCTCTTGATCTGCACGTCGAATACCGCGTGTGTATCAAGCGTCTTACCCGTCTTCTTGTAGTAGTGGTTAGCAAACGCGATCTTGTTGTCGTGCTTGATTGCGCGAACTCTCTCAAGAACAGCCTTGTCGTCTGCGAACCTTGCAAAGTTTGCAAGCTCTACAGGGTTATGTCTGTAGCCTGTACCGATGCAGTCGTCAAGCAAGGATGCAAGCTCGGGATTAGAGTAGCAGAGCCAACGGCGGTGTGCAATACCGTTAGTTACGTTGTCAAATCTGTCGGGGTACATCTTGTAGAAATCCTTGAAGATAGTATCAGTCAGGATTCCGGAGTGGAGCTTGGAAACTCCGTTTATAGAGTGAGAGCCAATAACAGAGAGGTTAGCCATTCTTACGTTACCGTAGCCGACTACGCTCATGTTGCTTATTCTCTGCCAGTTGCCGGGGAACGCATCCCAAGCCTCGCGGCAGAATCTCTCGTTGATCTCCTTGACGATCATATAGATTCTGGGGAGCTTCAAGCGGAAGAGATCCTCGTTCCACGTTTCAAGAGCCTCGGGCATAACCGTGTGGTTGGTGTAGGAGCAGATCTTAACGACCTTATCCCATGCAGCCTCCCATGAGTAGAAGTAATCGTCTATGAGTATTCTCATAAGCTCGGGGATACAGAGTGCGGGGTGAGTATCGTTGATATGGATAGCAACCTTCTCTTCAAGATTCTCAAGAGTGCCGTAAACGGCCATATGGTCGCGGATAATGCTCTGCACAGATGCAGAAACAAGGAAGTACTGCTGTGTCAAACGGAGAAGCTTACCCTCTGTGTGGTTATCGGAGGGATAAAGGACCTTTGTGATAGCCTCTGCGGTCGTGTTCTCCTCGATCGCCTTCTGATACTGACCCTGTGTGAAGAGACCCATATTGAAGTTCTGGAGGCTTCTTGCCTTCCAAAGACGAAGTCTGCTGACGCCCTTGGAGTCTGCACCCGAGATCATCATATCGTAAGGAACTGCCTCAAGCTCCTCTGCATCGTCATAGATAATTGTCATGTGGTTGTTTTCCCACTGTTCTCTTACGTGTCCGCCAAAGCGAACTACGAAGCTGCGGTCTGTTCTCGGAACAAGCCATACCTCGCCGCCGGGGAGCCATACGTCGGGAAGCTCAACCTGCATACCGTCAACGATCATCTGCTTAAAGAGACCGTACTCGTAGCAAAGAGAGAATCCTGTTGCGGGATAGTCAAGAGATGAGAGAGAGTCCATAAAGCAAGCGGCAAGACGGCCAAGACCGCCGTTTCCAAGACCTGCATCAGGCTCGCACTCGTAGAGGTCGTCAAGCTCAAAGCCAAGCTTCTTGAGCGCCTCACCGTATTCCTTCTGAAGACCTAAGTTGCAAACGTTGGTCTTGAGAGAGCGACCGAGCAAGAACTCCATACACATATAGTAAACGCGCTTGGCGCCCTGCTTATTTACTTCCTTTTTAAAGTCTCCGCGCTTTTCTGTAAGGATGTCTCTTATTGTCATAGAGACCGCCTTATACATCTGCTCGGCAGAAGCCTCCATCGGGGTGCAGCCGAAATATCTTGAAAGCTTGGTTTCTATATTTTGCTTAATTTCGGTCTGGGTAAGTTTTTCCTTGTTCATTTTAAGTAATACCTTCCTTTGAGAGTTTATATACTACTGATTATACAGTAAAAAATGCTGTTTTTAAGCATGGGACAGAAAAGAAAACAGTATAATTCTCTTTCCTCTCCTACGCCTAAAAAATCCTTTGGGGCTGCCGTGTGCTTTGCCACGCGGCAGCCTCATTATGGGTTTGTTCGATTTTTTCTACGAACTGAATTGACTTAAAGTGAGTTGTACATCTCCATGTACTTCTCTGCCGAGCTTGCCCAGGAGAAATCCGTGCCTGTGATCTTTGCGACAAATTTCTTAAACTGAGGAGCATCGTAGTAAAGTGCGAGAGCCGCCTGTATTCTGTCACGAAGCTCGTAGGACGAGTAATTTGCAAAGGTAAATCCGTTACCCTTTATCTCGCCGTTATCTACCCAATAGCCCTTTATCGAGTCGTAAAGTCCACCGGTCTCTCTTACCACCGGCACCGCACCGTATCTTGACGCGATCATCTGGGAGAGTCCGCAGGGCTCACTCTTGGAGGGCATTACGAAGATATCGCAAGCCGCGTAGATCTTCTTTGAGAGATCTCTGTCGTAGGTAAGAAGTGCTCTTACCTTGTCGGGATGATTTCTCTCAAGCTCTGAGAAGAAGTGCTCAAATCTCTCCTCACCCTTACCGAGAATAACAAGCTGAACGTCGTTGTTTCTTACAATGTCATAGGCGATCTCTGCAACCAGGTCAAGACCCTTGTGTGCCGCAAGTCTTGAGATTATTGCAAGCATTGGAACGTCGGCTCTCTCGGGGAGACCGTACGCGCGCTGAAGCGCGAGCTTGTTCTCCTTTTTGCCGGAGATCGTATTTCTTCTGTCGTAATTTTTTGCAAGAGGAGCATCCTTTGCAGGATTGTAGTAATTATAATCGATTCCGTTGAGGATTCCGCAAAGCTTGTGTGAATTTCTCTCAAGAACGTAGTGAAGTCCGTGAGAATATTCGGGGGTCTGTATCTCCCATGCATATCTCGGGCTTACGGTAGACACTCTGTCCGCGCACTCGATAGCCGCCTTAGTGAGATTGATACAGTCATCATATCTCATAAGAGCATGATATCCGGGGCCAAGATCAAATACGTCACCGAGTATCGAGAAGGAGTACTTGCCCTGATACTCTATGTTGTGGATGGTATAGACAGTCTTTGTGTTCTCAAAGCCCTCTATATTGCGATATCTGGTGTTGAGATATACAACGGTGAGAGCCGACTGCCAGTCGTTGGCATGAATAACGTCGGGATAGAATCCGAGTCTCATCATAGACTCAAGAACAGCCTTTGAGAAATATGCGTATCTCTCGCCGTCGTCAAAGAAGCCGTAAAGTGCGCCGCGCTTGAAGTAGTATTCGTTATCAACGAAATAATATGTAACGCCGTCCTTTACAAGACTCTTGATACCGCAATATGCATCTCTCCATGCAAGATTGAAGGAAAATACGACCTCATCCTTCATCTGTGCGCGCCACTCGTCGCTTACCGCCGCGTAAAGAGGAAGAATAACTCTTACGTCAACCTCGCCCTTCTCCCGTGCCTTGAGGGCCGCAGGAAGAGATCCCATAACGTCGCCAAGTCCGCCTGTTGCCGCAAACGGCATTACCTCGGCGCCTACAAAAAGTATTTTTTTCATAAAACAACCTTTTCTTTTTTTTATTATTTATGCATTAGACGGATACGTTCTTTCCTATATAGAAAGGCATCGTCTCGTGTCCTGAAAGCTTTCTGTTATCCTTGATAATAACGTTCTTGTCGGTGATAACGCAGTTGAGGTCAGCACCCTGGCATACGTATGTATCCTGGAAGAGCACGCAGTTCTTGACAACTGCGCCCTTTCCTACGTGAACGCCTCTGAAGATAACCGAGTTTTCAACAGTTCCCTCGATAACACATCCCTCTGCAACAACAGAGTTGGTTACCTTAGCGCCCTCGCAGTAGCGTGTGGGAGCGGAGTTACGGATCTTTGTAAGAACGGGACGGTTCTTTACTCCAAAGAGCTGCTCGCGCATATCAGCGTCAAGAAGCTTCATAGAGCAATCAAAGTAGTCCTCCATAGAGCCTATCTTAGCATAGCAGCCCGTGTAATCGTAGATCTTATAGGTCTCCTTGCCTATATTCTTGCAAACCACGTCCTGCATAAAGCTTGTGTAGCCGTGACCGATAGCCATATCAAGAACGTTAAGAAGATATGTACGCTTAAGGACCATTACGTTGATAAATGTTCTTACCTTCTCCGCTACGTTCTTAGCACCAACGATGTCTGTTACGTTACCGTCCTCATCGCACTCAACGATTCTTACAGTCTCGCCCTTGGAGGGTGTGGTCATCTTTGTAACGAAGGTAATATCTGCGCCGCTTTCAACGTGCTGGCGGAGAACGTCCTTGATATCGATATTGCAGATAACGTCACAGTCGGACATAACTACGTAGTCTTCCTTGCATCTCTTAAAGAAATTAACAGTGCCAAGGAGAGCCTCAAGTCTTGTAGAGTAATATCTGCCTGCCGCCGCATTCTCATACGAGGAGATAAACGGAGGAAGCATCTTGATTCCTCCCTCGCGTCTTGCAAGGTCCCAGTCCTTTCCGTTTCCGATATGGTCAAGAAGTGACTGATAATTGTTCAATGTTACAACGCCTATCTTGGAAATACCCGCATTGACCATGCCGGAAATAGCAAAGTCGATAAGACGGTATCTTCCCGCAAAGGGCACGCTTCCGAGCGTTCTCATCTTTGTAAGCTCGGGAATCTTGTTATCGTGTATATTTGGGAATATAATTCCTACTGCAGTCATAGCTCTTCCCTCCCTTAAAATTCTGAAATGATGGCGCCGTCTTCAACACGTGCGCCGCCGGGCACCTGCACGTCCTCTCCGAGAACGGTAATACCCTTTGCTTCTTCCTTAGCCGCTCCGACAGTCGCACCTGCGCCAATCGTAACGTTTGTATCGATAATTGAATAGTTTACAGTTGCACCCGAGCAGATCTCGATGTCGCCCATAAGAACACTGTCCTTGACATACGCACCCGCGCCGATCTTAACGCCCGAGCCGAGAACGCTGTTGATAACTGTTCCGTGGATCTCACATCCGTCGGTCACGTAGCAGTTTTCAATTCTTGCGCTGTCGGATACGAACTGAGGTCCTGTGGACTGGTTTCTTGAATATATTCTCCAGTCGGGATCTCCAAGGTCAAGGACGGGATCCTTTCCGATAAGATCCATATTAGCTTCCCAAAGGGAGCTGATGGTTCCAACGTCCTTCCAATATCCCTCAAAGGAGTACGCGTACATCTTTTCTCCTGCCGCGAGCATGTTGGGAATAATATTCTTACCAAAGTCGTTTGAGGACTCGGGATCAGCCTCGTCCTCTGTAAGATACTTTTGAAGCTTATCCTTTGAGAATATGTAAATACCCATAGACGCCTTTGTGCTGTCGGGGTTCTTGGGCTTCTCAGAGAACTTGTAGATAGAGCCGTCCTCATTTGTACTCATGATACCAAAGCGGCTTGCCTCCTCAATCGGAACGTCAATAACCGCGATAGTGCAGTCCGCGCCTCTCTCCTTGTGTGCCTGGAGCATAGCGTGATAGTCCATCTTGTAGATGTGGTCACCCGACAAAATGAGAACGTAATCGGGGTCGTATCTGTTGATAAAGGCAAGGTTCTGGTAGATAGCGTTTGCGGTTCCCTTATACCAGTCGGCAGACTTCTGCCCCTGATAGGGTGGCAAGATCTTCACACCTCCGTAAATACGGTCAAGGTCCCAGGGCTGACCGTTGCCGATATACTCATTGAGTACAAGCGGCTGATACTGTGTGAGGACGCCGACGGTATCTATTCCGGAGTTGATACAGTTTGAAAGAGTAAAATCAATAATTCTGTACTTTCCTCCGAAAGGAACCGCGGGCTTTGCGGTCTTAACGGTCAAGGCATAAAGTCTTGAGCCTTGTCCGCCTGCCAATAGCATTGCTACACATTCTTTTTTCTTAAACATGGATACAGCTCCCCTCTTTATATTGTGTTTTTTATTTTATACGTTCAAGCAACACCGCGCCGTACTCGGGCAGTGATATGCGAATCGCTTTTCTGTTATCACGGGAAACGACCGCACTTTGATATCCGAGCAGATTCGATGAATCAAGCCTTACTCTCCACTCACCGTCCGCATAAACGCACGCTTCTCCTCCGTTGCCCGAAAGATCGCATACCAAGATCATTTCAAAGTCATTTGCACATCTTCTCGTCTCTCTTATAAGGTAGCTATCACGCTCTCCGATAGCCGAGCCCTCCCATATCTCGGGATTTGAGAGATAAGCCTCTGCAAGCTCCGAGCAGAAGCGCTGGAATCTTGCGTTATCGGCAGGCTCAAATACGTGTCGGTCAAAAGCAGTGCAACCTTCACGTCCCGCCTCGCCCCCCATGCGCGTCAGCATCCTGCCCTCCTTGAATAAAAGGTAGACCATCGCCGCGACATCTCTGCGGAGCACTCGATCCTCCTCCGCCGGCCGGAAAAATTTATTGTATGCACCCGAGCCGCAGATCGTGACCGCAGCACCGGGCTCCTCAAATTCTATCCTATGTACAAGCTCATCAGAAGATTCCTTTTGTGGCACGTCTGCGAGAATGCCATCAAAATTAAGTCCATCTTCAAGGGAGAATCCGCCACGGGCAAGAACGCCAATCGATGCGGAATGCATAGCTCTGATGAATTCCTCCAAGGACTCCTTGCCGCCCTGAGCATGATTGCAATCTCCCGACAAGCATACGTGGGTGTATCCCATCTGCAAAAGATAGGGCACAAGCTCACGGGAAAGCGTTGCATAGTCGACCGCACCCCTGCCATCGTAGCAAAGCCACCTGTCGGCCTCTATCTCATATGCGTTAATCGGTCGTACATAGTCCTCGGAATCGAAACAGGCGTCACACCCCGTATACACCGCGTCAAAATACGGCTCTCCGTCCTTTTCCTTGGCATAAGGGTCCGAGAGATACACCGTATCCTCTCCTACCTTAGCCTTAAATTTATATCTGTCGCCAACCGAAATCGTGTCAGCAGATGCTCGCGCGCTCCAGATTCCCATCTCTCCGCGTTCAAGCCTGATTCCGTCGCCCCAGCCGTCAAAGGATCCCACAAGAAAGACCTCGTCTGCAAACGGTGCAAGGACTCCGAAAAAAACGCAGGCGCCCTCTTTACGGGCGCCTAAAATTGCACACGCGCCCGCAAAAGCAGAAAGATTCTCTGAATCGTCAACCTTATCTAAGCCCTGCGCGAACATATGCCATCCCCTTTTCAAAATCATAGCGACAAATAGGGGTATCAAAATCGAAATCTTACATTAAATTCCAAAAACCGATATCTGTCGGAATTAATCTATATACTTATTATACCACCAAACAATTTTCGTGTCAACTAACATTTACTCCAAATATACCTATTATTATATGGCAAAATTGACAAAATTACCCTGTATACATCCAGAATTTCAAGCCATACCCCGAAACGCCGCAATTTAAAGTCACATAATTCCCTTATTGACAAATCCGGTGCGACATGATATAATGATTAGAGTATATTTTACGGAGGGTAAAGGATGGACGTTAAGCTTTCAAAAATAGTCGGAAACGCATCGCTTAAGGATCGCATTTCCACGGACATCTCAGGCAATACTCTCTCTCACGCCTATATTATCGAGGGACCCGAGGGTAGCGGAAAGCACACCCTGGCTTTGAGCATCGCCGCTGCGCTTTGCTGCACCGATAAGGACGCTGCCCCCTGCTATACCTGCAAGAGCTGCCGGAAGATCCTCGGCACGGGCTCTCCCGATATAATTATACAGGGTATTGAAGGCGACAAGGTCACGATAGGCGTTGAGTCTGTCCGTAAAATAAAAGAAGACATCGTAATCGCGCCCAACGATCTTGACCTCAAGGTCTATATCATCGAAAACGCCGACTCCATGACGGTTCAGGCGCAAAACGCGTTCCTCCTCTCACTTGAGGAGCCGCCGAAATACGTAATGTTCTTCCTCTTGTGCGAAAGCTCGGGCGCATTGCTTGAAACCATCAGGAGCCGCGCCCCCATACTCAGACTTGAGCGACTTGAGGACTGCGAGGTTGAAGAGTATATCCTTTCCCACGACAATCGCGCCAAGCAATTGAAGGAGGAAGACCGGGGGGCGTTCAATACGGTCGTATTCGCATCAAACGGATGCATCGGCAAGGCATTATCACTCCTTGATGCTCAGAAGCGCAAGGCGCTCTTTGACGAGAGAGAGACCGCAGAGAGAATACTTTCTATCCTCTCCTGCCCAAACCGCACCGAGGTGCTTGAAATAATCTCCTCGCTCGGCAAAAAACGTAACGACGTTGCGCGCTACCTTGTGTCGGTTCAGTACGCGGTAAGAGACTTGCTCATGCTCAAAAAATCCGACTCGGCAAGCCTCTGCTTCTTCCCCGACAGAGACGAGGCACAGGAGCTCTCTACAAGATACACGTCGGCATCGCTCATGTCGCTTTACAGCGCACTGTGTACAGCCTGCGACGAGCTTGACGCAAACTCAAACGTAAGACTCACCCTGCTTTCCATGGCACAAAGAGCAGGTCTTATTTAAGAATCAATTCCCCAAAAGAAAAGGTTGGTATAAAATGGACGAACAGAAGAATACGCCCAACGGCAACGGTAACGGTAACGGCAATTGGCGCAAAAAGAGAAACAGAAGAAGACAATACCGCGGTAAAAATAAAAACCGCCAAAATGAAGAAAAGATAAACGTCACAGAAGTAACCGACGAGGCAAAAGAGACAGTCGAGGCAGAGGAAGAAAAGATAGATCTTTCCGTAATCGACGCTATCGAAAAGGACTCCGAGAGCACTCGCTTCGGAACCGATCCCGATTCCCCCGAGGTAACCGTTGAGATCGAGAACGGCGAGGAGGAAGCAAGGCTTGTCACCGTCGCGGGGATCCGCTTTAAGGCGAACGGCAAGATATACTTCTTTGACAAGGGCAGCGTAAGCCTCAGGGCAGGCGGATACGCCATCGTTGACACCGCGCGCGGGCTTGAGTTTGGCGAGGTAGCATTCCCCGAGCGCGAGGTAAAGGAATCATCTCTCGTGCTTCCCTTAAGATCGGTTATAAGAGCCGCGACAAAGGAAGATATAGAGCACAACAGACAAAACAAGATAAAGGAAGAAGAAGCGTTCAAGATCTGCCAGGGCAAGATCGAGGCTCACGAGCTTGAAATGAAGCTTATCGAGGCGCAGTATTCCTTTGATAACTCAAAGCTGCTCTTCTACTTCACATCCGCGAACCGCGTAGACTTCCGCGAGCTGGTCAAGGACCTTGCAAGCGTATTCAAAACACGTATAGAGCTACGTCAGATCGGTATCCGTGACGAGGCAAAGCTCATGGGCGGTCTTGGCGCATGCGGACGCGCGCTCTGCTGCGCTACGTTCCTGTCCGACTTCGCTCAGGTATCGATAAAGATGGCTAAGGAGCAGAACCTCTCCTTAAACTCGGGCAAGATCTCGGGCTGCTGCGGCAGACTTATGTGCTGCTTGCAGTATGAGTACTCGACCTACGTCGAGGAGTCCAAGCGCACTCCGCCCGTGGATTCGACGGTAAAGACGCGCGAGGGCGTAGGAACAGTTTGCGAGGCAAACCCCTTGGCAGGCACTATCAAGGTCAAGCTCAACGATAAGCCCGATATGGCTCCCGTGCTCTTTAAGCGCGAGGAGGTCACCCTTATCGCCCGCCCCTCAAAAAAGGATAACGACTGATTTTTTCCCTTTCCCCAAAAGAGTTTTTTTGCTTTTCTCAAGGGCACCGGAAATTTTATAATACGTGTCCAAAAATTTTATTTTAAAATTGTTCACCTTTTTTTCGCAAAACTGTTGAAAAAGCGAGAAAAGTGTGATACAATATACTCACAAATTTTAATCGGAGGTGCTAATCATGGCATACAGAATTAATGAAGATTGCATCGGTTGCGGCGCATGCGCAGCTGAGTGTCCCGTTGAAGCTATCGCTGAGGGTGATGGCGTATATGTAATCGACGCTGACAAGTGCATCGACTGCGGCTCTTGCGCAGAGACTTGCCCCGTAGGCGCTCCCCAGCAGGCTTAATTTGCCAAGGGTTAGGAGTACATAGATACTCTCTGAAATTTCGTCGGGAATCGTTTTTTGAATTCGACTCCCGACGATTTTTTGATTAAAAATCACATCTTTCAAAGGATCTCAAGGCATGAGTAACAGCGATATCAGCTTGAAAATAAACGAGGGGCTTACCCTCACCGAATCAAGGGACGGATTGACCTTCGGCACAGACGCATATCTGCTTGCCGCCTTCACGCAGGGCGGTATAAAAAAGAGATGCGCCGACCTTGGCAGCGGAACGGGAGTAATTCCCCTTTTGTGCATTCAGAGAAATAAATTTAATAAAGCTTATGCTATCGAGATCCAGGAGAGATTTGCGGAGATCATAAAGCAAAACGCAGAGCAAAACGGCTTTAGCAAGAAGGTAATTCCCCTCTGCGCCGACATCCGCGAAATCAAGGCAAGCGACCTTGACGGCGAGCTTGACTCTGTCACCGCAAATCCACCTTATATGACCGTGGACAGCGGAAAACGCAACGAGCATGACGAGAAATTCATCGCTCGCCATGAGGTGCATGGAGATATCGGTGATTTTTGTGCCTGCGCATACCGTCTGCTCAAGCACGGCGGCAAATTTTATACCGTCTGGCGACCCGATAGACTCTGCGACCTTATCTGCTCTCTCCGCGCAAACAGACTTGAACCCAAGGTCATCGTTTTCGTCCATGCCACAACTGAAAACGAGCCGTCCATGGTGCTTGTGCAGTCAACCAAGGGCGCGGCACCGGGCGCAAGAATCCTCCGCCCCCTCATCCTCCACGATTCAAGGGAGGACGCAAAAAACAGCAAGCTTTCAGCTGACGCCAAGGAGATCTACGAGAGCTGCTCTTTTAAAAATTTTAAATAGACAATTACGGCAAACCCGTTTAAAATAAAGGATTTCATATGGAAAACATGAGAAGAGTTCTCAGCTATACGCGTCGCGCTATCGACGACTACTCGATGATCGAGGAGGGCGATAAGATCGCCGTCGGAGTGTCTGCAGGCAAGGATTCGCTTACTCTGCTTTGCGCTATGGCGGCATTGAGAAGATTTTACCCCAAGAAATTTGAGCTTATCGCAATCACGATAGATATGGGCTTTGAGGGTATGGACTTTGACACCTGCAAAAAGCTCTGCGAGGAGCTTGACGTACCCTACCACGTAGTACCCACGGAAATTTCAAAGATAATTTTCTACGTCCGCAAGGAGTCAAAT
>JAFWXY010000080.1 GCA_017522905.1 Clostridia bacterium | reverse complement strand
TCTTTGGCTAATAAATAGAATACAAGGGGAGCGGGAACCTTTTTTGAGGAAAAAGTGTTCCCGCTCCCCCTGTACCCCCACACCCTCCCAAAACCTTCCCAAATAAAAGGACTTGTGGATGCAAGGCAATTTAAATACAAATAACAAAAAGGAGCTTCACGGCTCCTTTATTTTTTTACCCTCTATCCCCTCTATTGAAAGTTTTTGAAAGGTGAGGGAGAGCGCGAGAGGGAGAGGAAAACCTTTTTTCAAAAAGTTTTCCTCTCCCTCTCGCATCTATAATCTATTAAACTATTCCCTGTGCCATCATAGCCTCAGCGACCTTCTTAAAGCCGGCGAGGTTAGCGCCCTTACAGAGGTCATAGCCAAAGCCGCACTCCTCGGCTGCTGCTGCTGCGGAGTCGTGGATATTAGCCATGATACCCTTGAGCTTTTCGTCAACCTCTTCAGCGGACCAGGAGAGACGCATACTGTTCTGGCTCATCTCGAGAGCGGAAACTGCAACGCCGCCCGCGTTAACTGCCTTGGAGGGAGCGACCGTAATGCCCGCATCCTGTATGTATTTGAGTGCCTCGTTGGAGGTAGGCATGTTGGATACCTCGATGTAGTACTTAACGCCGTTAGCGACGATCTTGACCGCCTCTGCCATTCCGACCTCGTTCTGAGTTGCGCAGGGCATCATGATGTCAGCCTTGAGTCCCCAAGGCTTTTCCTTTGCATAGAAGGGAACGCCGAACTTGTCTGCGTAGTCCTCTACTCTGTTTCTGCCGGACGCTCTCATTTCGAGCATGAAGTTGATCTTCTCCTCGGTGGAAACGCCGTCCTCGTCGTAAACGTATCCGTCGGGACCGGAGATAGCGATTACCTTTGCACCAAGCTCGGTAGCCTTCTTGACTGCGCCCCAAGCAACGTTACCGAAGCCGGAAACTACAACTGTCTTACCCTCAATTGTGTCGCCCTCGTGCTCAAGGACCTTCTTTGCAAAGTAAACTGCGCCAAAGCCTGTAGCCTCGGGACGGATAAGAGAACCGCCGTAGGAAAGTCCCTTACCTGTGAGAACGCCGTTCTCAAACGCACCGCGGAGCTTCTTGTACTGACCGAAGAGGTAGCCGATCTCGCGTGCGCCTACGCCGATGTCACCTGCGGGAACGTCAACGTTAGGGCCGATATGTCTGTAAAGCTCGGACATAAAGCTCTGGCAGAAGCGCATGATCTCGCCGTCGCTCTTGCCGGAGGGATCGAAGTCTGCGCCGCCCTTACCGCCGCCGATGGGGAGGCTGGTCAAGCTGTTCTTGAGGATCTGCTCAAGACCGAGGAACTTCATAACCGAGAGGTTAACTGTGGGATGGAATCTGAAACCGCCCTTGTAAGGACCGATCGCGCTGTTGAACTGAACGCGGTAGCCCTTGTTTACGTGAACCGTTCCGTTGTCATCAACCCACGGAACACGGAAGGAGATGGTTCTCTCGGGCTCAACGAATCTCTCAAGCAAGCCCGCCTTCTCGTATTCGGGGTGCTTGTCAAGAATAGGAGTCAAGGACTCAAGTATTTCGGTAGCGGCCTGATGAAACTCGGGCTCGCCGGGGTTGCGCTTAATAAGGTCTGCAAGAACGTTCTGTACATACTGTGACATAAATGTAGTTTCCTTTCAAAACTTGTTGGTTTTGCGAATTTTGCAAAAATAAAAAATAAAACTTCAGAAAATCCGCTGTTATGGTGATAATTATACCACTTTTTGATACATTTTGCAAGTGGTTTGCGAAAGAATTGCAAAAAATCCTAAAATTGTATAATATTCAACAAATAGTGCTATTTATATATACCATCATATGTGAAATTTATTTATAACGTCACCGTCAAAGGAACAAATCCTTTAAAACGTCCCGGGGCTCTTCCTTTATTTTTACATCTACCGCAAAATGCTGGGGCGCGCAATCGTTGAGATTAAGAACGTAATTGAGCTTCAGGGTGCCGTCCTCGAGGAGCTTATTATCCACAAGGCTCGCGTTAACGTATACCTTTATAGGCATAAAGGGTGTTTCATATGTGCAAATATGCGTCTTTCCCTCCTCAAAGGATAAAAATGCATTCATTGCCCCCTCCTTGCTCATTATGAGAAGAGAGGGATCCTCCTTGGAAAAAATGATTTTCGCCCGAGTCTTCAGCTGCTCGTCGTCCTCGTTTTCAAGGTATGAGATCTCAACGCAGCCGTCCTTGTTTTCGGTCAGGATCGCCTCGGTGCAAAGCTCGATCTCGCTTTGCGACTCCTCGTCCATGATACTCTCAACCTCTTTTTCAATGTTCTCGCCCTCCGCCATTCTCTTGAGCAGGGATAGTATCTCCTCCTCGCCCATATCGACCGCCTCGGGGTCGATAACAACGGTCTTTATCTTCAGCGATATGTCCTTCGTTTCGTTTTTCTTTATTT
Source organism: Clostridia bacterium (assembly GCA_017522905.1). Lineage (GTDB taxonomy): Bacteria > Bacillota > Clostridia > Oscillospirales > CAG-272 > SVTX01. The sequence continues at coordinate 4,820 of JAFWXY010000080.1, read as the reverse complement.
CAATCATTTTATCTTCCTGATGTATTGGGGGTAGGAGAAATCTCTCCTACCCCGAAAATTCCGTATTAATATTCTGCGTTACCTACCGTTCTGGGATAAGGAATAACGTCTCTGATGTTCGATACGCCCGTGAGGTACATGATAATACGCTCAAATCCGAGACCGAAGCCCGCGTGCTTTGTGCCGCCGAACTTGCGAAGGTTGACGTACCACCAATAATCCTTTTCGTCAAGACCGCACTCCTCCATGCGAGCAAGCAGCATGTCAAGACGCTCTTCTCTCTGAGAGCCGCCGATGATCTCACCGACACCGGGAACAAGCAGATCCATTGCCGCAACGGTCTTGCCGTCGTCGTTGAGTCGCATATAGAACGCCTTGATCTCCTTGGGATAGTCGATAAGGAATATCGGCTTCTTGTATACCTGCTCTGTGAGGTATCTCTCGTGCTCGGTCTGAAGGTCAACGCCCCAGTATACGGGGAACTTGAAGTCCGCGCCCGATTTTTCAAGGATCTCAATAGCCTCGGTGTATGTTACCTTGGCGTAGTCTGCGTCGCGGAGAGCGGTCAAGCGTGCAAGTAAGCCCTTGTCAACAAAGCTGTTGAAGAACTCAAGCTCTGCTTTGCAGTTGTCCATAACGTGGTTGATGATATGCTTGATCATATCCCACGCAAGCTCCATGTCGTCGTTGAGGTCTGCGAATGCGATCTCGGGCTCGATCATCCAGAACTCTGCGGCGTGACGCGCGGTGTTGGAGTTCTCTGCGCGGAAGGTAGGACCAAAGGTGTAAATGTTGCCGAACGCCATAGCGTATGTCTCGCCCTCAAGCTGACCCGAAACAGTCAAGTTTGCGCTCTTACCAAAGAAGTCCTGCGAGAAATCAACGGCACCGTCCTCGGTCTTAGGGGGATTTTCAACGTCAAGAGTCGTAACGCGGAACATCTCGCCCGCACCCTCGGCGTCGGAGCAAGTGATAATCGGTGTGTGAACGTAAACGAATCCTCTCTGGTTGAAGAAGGAGTGGATAGCGTAAGCAACCTCGCTTCTTACTCTGAAGACTGCAGAGAAAAGGTTTGTTCTGGGGCGGAGATATGCCTGCTCACGCAAGAACTCAACCGAGTGACGCTTGGGCTGGAGAGGGTAGTCGGGAGTGCTTGTTCCCTCGATCTCAACCTTGGTCGCCTTAAGCTCGAAGGGCTGCTTTGCCCCGGGAGTCAAGGTAAGAATACCCGTAACAACAAGAGCCGCACCAACGTTCTGTCCCGCTATCTCATCGTAATTATTTACTATATCACGCTCAAAAACGACCTGAACGCTCTTGAAATAGGAGCCGTCATTGAGGTCAATAAAACCAAAAGCCTTGCTGTCGCGCAGGTTGCGGACCCAACCGCCGACCGTGATCTCTTTGCCGCCGAACGCTTCCCTGTCGGCGTAGATTTCTCTTATCAGTGTTCTTTTCATTTTTCTATCCTCGTAAAAATTTAAAGTGCAAAAAATCATTATTACATATCATTATATAATTCTTTTGCGAAAAAATCAAGTAAATTTTGAAATATTTATTCTTTTTACTGCTTTTTCTCGAACTTTTCATATCTTTTTCGCCCAAACTGTTGTAAAAGAATCAAAAATATGTTAAAATATCGGGTGAAAACAAGAAACCGAGGTAAAACGCAGTGAACATAAAGGAAGTATCGACCGAGGCGCTTGCATATCTCGGCGACAGCGTGCTTGAGATAAGAGTGAGAGAAAAGCTGGTCAATGACGGCATCTCGGGCTCGGGAAATCTCAACCGCGCATCGCTCTCTTACGTAAAAGCGAGCGAGCAGGCGGCTGCAATGCACAGAATAATTCCCTCCCTTGACGAGGAGGAGACCCTCGTATTCAAGCGCGGAAGAAACATGTCGGGCGGCAACGTGCCAAAGAGTGCAACAATGTCGGAATACCGTACCGCAACTGGCATGGAGGTGCTTTTCGGCTACCTTCACCTTACAGGCAGACAGGAGAGAATAGACGAGCTGTTTTCACTTGCCTACCCCGCGCCCGAATCATCAAGCTGAAAAACAAAAGAAAGTGAGAATACATCAAAATGAATAATCCTAAGATTAAATTTACGATCAAGAACCTCGGCGAGATCACCGCGGAACTCTACCCCGAGAAGGCGCCCAAGACAGTTGAGAACTTCCTCTCCCTTGTCGAGAGCGGATTCTTCACAGGCCTTATCTTCCACCGTGTAATCAACGGCTTTATGATTCAGGGCGGAGGCTTTGACGAGGCGTTCACACAGAAGGAAGCAAAGTCCATCAAGGGCGAATTCATGGCAAACGGCTTTATGTCCAACGACCTTCGCCACACACGCGGCGTTCTCTCCATGGCAAGAACAATGGATCCCAACTCGGCATCCTCTCAGTTCTTCATCATGCACCGCAACGCTCCTCACCTTGACGGTCAGTACGCAGGCTTTGGCATGGTAGTCGAGGGAATTGACGTGGTTGATAAGATCGCCAACGTGCAGACAGGCAGCCGCGGCTGGTACGACGACGTACCGAGAGTTCCTGTCGTTATCGAAAAGGTTGAAGTAGTAACCGAATAACAAAAAAATGACAACCACCCGTGGCGGGTGGTTGCTTTTTTGCTTTATTAGGTTTTATTTACCGCTTTCAAGCGAGCCCTTTGCCTCTGCGCTGAAGTAATCTCTGGGGTCGACCGCAAGACCGTTTACTGTCATTTCAATGTGAACGTGCGGCTCGTCTGCAAGCTCGGCAATGGCGGTGTTACCAACCTCACCAAGCTTCTGACCGCGAGTTACCCTTGCTCCCTTCTCTATGCCGTCTGCAAGATCGGAATCAAGATTTTTATAGAAGGTATAGACCTCTCCGCCGTGAGATATGGCAACGCAACGTCCCATCAATGCGTCGTCCCATATCTTCTCGATTGTGCCGTCCGCACACGCGAATACAGGAGCATTTTCCTCTGTGGCGATATCGATTCCTAAGTGAACGCGGTAGTCGCCCATAGTCTCGGACCACACCTGAATCGTGGCGTCATGTCCCTTTGCAATAACGCCCTGTACGGGGAGAGAGAGTTCAAACTCCTCTACCTCGCCCGATACAGGCTGTGTTTCAGTGCTGTTGTGTGAGGGGGTCTCGACGGTTCCGCTGTTTATTTCGTCCTTTGCCTGCGTCGATTGCTCCGAGGGGCTTTTTGCGGTTGTCTGTTCTTCTGTCGGATTCTTCTTGGCTCTGTTTGTTGCAATGCTTACCGAAAGCACGACGGTGAGCGCCAAAAGAATGATAACGAAGGTCACTACTGCCGCGCGATTGTGCGAGAGCGCCTTGCATTTTTCCTTGAATTTCTCAAACATTTCTAATTCTCCTTTTTATTTTTATGTCTGTACCACAGCTGACGGGGACACGCCGCGGGTGGTTACAGACCTATTTTTTGACAGGAGAATGATAAGATATGCACCTTCGGAAATAAAAAGTGAAAATATTCAAATTTTGATTTGTGGGGGACTTCACGGCTATGCCTTTTTAAAGTTTTCGCCCGCCTTTTTCAAAAGGCGGCGCCGATCCAACGCGCGGAGCGTTGGTCGCCCTCCGCAGAGGGCGAAACTCCTTATCGTTAGAAAGCGCCACGAAGGGGTGAATTTCGGCGTAGCCGAAAGAGGGGAAACACACAAGTGGGGGTTTCCCCTTTACTTTTGACACGGTAAAAAGAAAGGATTTTTTATGGTTAGTACAATAGTTACGATAGCTTTGATCGTTTTGTCGGTCGTACTTGATCAGGTGTCAAAATATCTTGTCGTTGCGAATATGGAGCTTGGTCAGTCGATTGATATTATCCCCGGAGTTTTCAGATTTACCTATATTCACAACTACGGCGCGGCGTTCGGCTCAATGACAGACGCAAGATGGATATTTATGATCCTTTCTACGCTTGCGATAATTGCGATATTTGTCTACCTTTTCTGGAAAAAGCCGCAAAGCAAGCTGTTGCGTGCGGCACTTATATTTGTTGCGGGCGGCGGTATAGGCAATATGATCGACCGAGTTTACCTTGGCTACGTTATAGATTTTATTGATTTTTGCGTTTTCCCGAATCTCTGGATGTGGATATTCAATATTGCCGACGCTTGCGTCTGCATCGGTGCAGGTCTTCTCGCGCTTTGGATGATTCTTGATATAATTAAGGACGAAAAAGCAAAAAAGGCGGCAGCTGCTGAAATCGCAGACGAAAGCACTGAAAACGCTGAACAATCTGAAAACGGTGAAGAAGATGCTTGACGAAAAGCTTTATGATGCTGACGAGATAAGCGAGGAGGGTGCGAGCTCCCTCTGCTTTTCCGCTGATGAGAGTGAAGTCGGCGAGCGACTTGACCGCTATTTGACGGTTAAAGCGGATATTTCGCGCTCGCTTGCGGTAAAGCTTATCGAGGACGGAAACGCCGAGGTGAACGGCAAGGTCGAGAGTAAAAATTACAAGCTCCGACGCGGCGACGTGATAGATCTGACGCTCCCCGCACCCGAGCCCGACGAGGCTTTGCCCGAGGACATTCCGCTTGACGTAATCTACGAGGACGATGATATAATCGTCGTAAATAAGCCGTCGGGAATGGTAGTTCACCCCGCGCCCTCGGTTTACAGCGGAACGCTTGTCAACGCCCTGCTTTTTCACTGCAAGGACTCTCTTTCGGGAATCGGCGGCGTGATAAGACCGGGAATAGTCCACCGTATCGACAAGGATACGTCGGGCTTGCTTGTCGTCGCTAAAAACGACGCGGCGCACCTCTGCCTTTCAGAGCAGTTAAAGACGCACGACGTC
>JAFWXY010000079.1 GCA_017522905.1 Clostridia bacterium | reverse complement strand
TCTCACACGAGAAAATTGTATATCCCTGATCATCGCAGGTGGGGGGAACTACACTTTCCACATATTTATGACTGACGGGGTCTGTCTGGTTGGAGATGTAAGAGTATTCACAGTTCTTGCACTTGTGAGTAGTATGTCCTGCCGTGAGGCAATTAGGCGACACTATTGTATCAACATACTCGTGACCCGTGGCAGATATATAGTCAGAAATATAGGCATAGCCGCAGGCACACCTGTATTCTGTGTAGCCGTCTGTTGTGCAGGTAGAATTAACAACAGTCTTTTCAAACACATGTCCCTTAGGCTCAATAATATTCGCCTTATAGGAGTACTCGCAATCAACACAGGTGTAGACCGTCTCACCGTTTTGCGTGCAGGTTGCATCAATTTTGCTTTCAGTCATGCTTTGATGACGGCATTCCTCTTCACACGAAGAGAAAAGGAGAACCGCGAAAGAAAGCAATAACAGGAAAAATAAATAAAATCTTTTCATTTTATAACCCTTATGCGTTTAATTTAGAATAAATTTTATCGGAAAGCGCGCAGAAATCCTTTACTGAGAGCTTTTCGCCTCTTATATCGGGCTTGTGACCGCAGGAGACGATTATTTCGGTAAGCTCCTCCTTGCTGATTTCGGGGAAGCCTGTCTGGAGGGAATTAGGCAAAGTTTTTCTTCTTTGCTCAAACGCCGCCTTGATGGTTCTGAAGAAGAGAGCCTCGTCGATAGGCTTTACGGGCTTGTCCTTCCAAAGATCGATTCTTACAACCGAGGAGGTTACCTTCGGGGGAGGCATGAATCTGTCTGCACTCACCTTAAATAGCAGCTCAGCCTTGCCATAGTAGTCAATCGCCGCAGTTATCGCACCGCAATTTTTCTTACCTGCACCCGCCGCAAGTCGTTCAGCAACCTCGGTCTGCACCATTACGGTAATGCTGTCAAAGGGCAAATTTGACTCAATGAGCTTCATAAGAATGGGCGTTGTAATGTAGTAAGGGAGGTTTGCACACACAGCAACCTTGCCCATTTCAAAATATGGGGCAAGAATAGAGGCAATGTCCGCCTTCATTATATCTTCGTTAAATACCGTAACGTTTTTGTATCCGTCAAGAGTGTATTTAAGAACGGGAATAAGTCCCTCGTCAATCTCAAATGCTACAACGCGAGAGTATCTTTCGCAAAGCTCGCGCGTCATGCAACCGATACCGGGGCCGATCTCAACAACGGTGATGTCCTTGTCGTTGTTGCACGCGTCGGCAATATCCTCAACGGTCATATTATCGGTCAGAAAGTTTTGTCCGAACTCCTTTTTAAAGCTGAGACCGAACATATCCATGACCTGCTTTATTGTTCTGGGATCACATAAATTAAGCATTGTTTCCTCTTATTTCTTCTTTGTATTGGGATATTTTTTGTTTTTGTCAAATTGCTTGAACTGTGGGCGGTTGTCTCTGAATTCTGCGGGCTTAAAGAACTGATAAAGCGTGCAGGGAAGCATACCGTTATAAAGCTTTTTGGATTTATCGGCACGTCTGCCGTAGAGCTTTTCAAAGTATTCGCAGGAAGTGATAACGTAGATATGCCAGGGCTCAAAATTCTTGAAATTTCTGCCTATCTCACGGTAGAGCTGCTCAACCTCTTTCATATCACCCATTCGTTCACCGTAAGGGGGATTACATACGATAGTACCTCGCCGATCAGAGGGCTTTTCAATTTTTCTCGCGTCTGCATGGAAGATATTGATGTTTTCTTCAACTCCCGCTCGAAGTGCGTTCTCATAGGCAACGTCAAGCATATCCTCGTCAATATCAGATGCCCAAGCCTCAAAGCTTGAGTCCTTGATCTCTAACGATGCAGCTTCTTCTCTTGCATCTATCCACATTTGTTCGGTTATACGGGGGAATTTCTCAGATGCAAAGGATCGCTTGAGTCCGGGAGCGATCTTTCGTGCAATCATTGCCGCCTCTATTGCTATAGTACCCGAGCCGCAGAAGGGGTCCCATATAAGCACGTCGTCCTTTGGGCGACTTGTAAGGGCAATTGATGCCGCAAGTGTTTCTCGTAGGGGCGCCGCACCTGCGTCGGGGCGGTATCCTCTCTTGTGAAGAGCTACGCCCGAGGTGTCGATAAGAAGCATAGCCTCGTCCTTCAAAATGAAGAACTCGACCTTGTATTTGACACCCGTCTCCTCAAACCATGCAATACCGTATTCTTTTGAAAGCTTGTTGACAATGGCCTTCTTTACGATACTTTGGCAGTCGGGAATACTTGTAAGCTTACTCTTTATCGAATGTCCCGTTACGGGGAACTCGTCGTCAATGCCTATCCACTCGTGCCAAGGAAGGGAAAAAGTCCCGTCAAAAAGCTCTGTAAAGCTTTCTGCATGAAATCTGCCAAGCACGATAAATACGCGCTCTGCAAGTCTGAGGTTGATATTAACGCGAGGGATGTCTTTTTCCTCGCCCTCAAAGAGGACGCGTCCATCTATTGTTTCTACGCGCTTAAGACCAAGCGCGTCAATTTCTTCGCCGAGCTGTCGCTCAAGTCCGAAAAGGCAGGTTGCGGCTAATAACATGTCTTTACCTTTCAGTTTTCGTTGTAGTTTTCGTTTACAAGGATCAGGACTGCTCCCTCATCCTTGTAGAATTCGGTATATCCCTTTGAAATAAAGAATTCAGCAGCCTCAAGGCTTGCGGTTGCATACCCGCTTCTTATATCAAGCACGATATATTCGGTATCCGTCTTATACTCGTCGTTTTCGGTGTGGTATTTAACCTCGTATATTTCGTCTCTGTCAGATATGTGAGCCAATATGAAGGACGAGCAGGTTACCGATGAGTCCTCGGGGAGCACCTCTTCAAGAGCATAGTTTATTCTGTCGTAAAGCTCCTTCTTTTCCTCGTACCGTGTGGTATAAGTCGTTGCCTTCGGTATTGCGACTATCGTGAACATCAGCACAGAAGCAACTACTGCGAGTCTTGGGAGATAGTCCTTTGCAAAGGAGGGGCTGAAATCAGCAATATTAATAATTACAAGGTAGAAAAGGAAAGCAGAGATTCCAAAGCTGTATTGGAAAGTAATATCTACCTGGTACTTGTACATAGTAAGAATGTTCAAAAGAATTGGCGTAAGAAGCAGATATCTCGAGACCTTTTTTGTGGCAAATGTCATAAAGCCTAAGGGGAGAAGAAGCTCGATAAGATATTTAAGCTTATTTGTGTTATCAGCACTTGTAGTGAATAGCTGTGTGAGTGTGTATCCGGGATTTAAAAGGATCGTTTTGATAACACCTATAAGTCCGTCCTCCTTATCGTATATCATATTGCCAAATCTACTTGACATGATTCCCGTACCGTACTGCTCCATAAGCGTAGAAACTATCAAAAAGTATATTACGGGTATAATTGCCATGGGAAGCCCTATCTTCCAATTCTTTTCGGAGAGTAAGAGGAAGAGCGCAAAGATAACAAGATAAATAAACGCATCCTCTTTAACGAAAAGAGTGAGGACGGAGAATATTGCCAGCGGCACGTACTTTTTGCATTCGTAAAAATAGAACACCCAAAGCAAGAGAGGTACAAGGAAGCAATTTTCGTGCAGATCATAGAATGTCCCTGCACTGAGAGCGGGATATGCGGCATAGATTGCAGAAACAATAACCGTCAGCTTGGTCGAGAGCTCTTTTTTTCTTGCGATAAGAACTATCGGTACAATTCCCGAATAAATAATAACAGCCTGCAATACCTGAAGTGTTATAGGTGACGGGAAGATGTAATAGAAGGGGAGCATGACGTAATAAATGGGAGAGAAGTGAACCGCAAAATGTGACAAGAACATATCTCGCTCGCTGGTTGTATTTGGCAAGCCGGTTTCTGCCATGTTGTAGAACATATTACAGAAGAGTCCAAAGTCAAAGTTAGGGGTTGAATAGGTAAGGTATCTGTAAACGCCGATTATTCCTGTAACCGTTGCAAATGTAACGCCTATTATCGCTACCGCGCCCCACATAATGCCCGTATGGAAATCAGCCTTGATAAAGGAAAAGCACTTCTTTTCGGTTGCATAAACCAGCACGATTGCAATTACAAGCATTACTGCGAAGTACGTATAGTATCCCGACAGGTCAGACTTGTACATAAGCGTAAACGCAAGCAGGAGAGCGGATACCGTAAGCACGTTAGGTACAATATTCAGCTTCGGGAAGAGATATGTTAAGGCAACGAGTCCTGCCATAATAAGGGCAATTACAAACAGATGACCCGCAAGAGAAAAAGAGGAGTCAGACTGCAGGAATTTAAGAGAATCATAGTATATCTCATCATCTATATGGTTAATAAGATTAAAAAGGCTTACGATAAAGTAACCGCTTAAAAATGCTGTGATAAGCAGCTCGAGGGAGAATAGGGAAACGACCTCTTTACTGTTTTTAGTTGATGTTTTTATTTTCTTGCTCATTGTTATTCCTCGTTTTCATTTTCGTATTCAGGTTCAATATAAAGAACGTTATCGGATTCGGAAATTTCCAGTGCCTCGATAGAGCGAAGCTTTTTCTGAATCATATCGTTCCTGTGTTGTGCCTCATCAAGGGATTTACCTGCTTCGTCGATTTTCTTCTTTGCCTTTGCAAGAACGCCCGAGAAGGTATCGTACTGAGCCTTGACTGCGGATAGTATTTTTCTGACTTCATTTGCCTTTTCATTTATAGCAGCAATTCTGAATCCAAGCGAAAGTGAATTGAGAAGAGCGGTTATTGTGGAGGGCCCGGCAACCATGATATTAAATTCGTTTTGCAGTCTTTCGGGTATCGCGTTAGAAGAAGATGCAATCTCTGCATACAAGCCCTCGCTTGCAAGATACATTATTGCAAAAGGAGTAGTTTTCGGCACGCTTATGTATTTTGTAATCGTTCTCGCCTCGTGGATTACTCTGTCCTCAAGCGCTTTTCTTGCCGCCCGGGCAGCTTCGGCATCTGCACGGTCGGTAGCCTCACAAAGTCTTACGTAGTCCTCCATGGGGAACTTGGAGTCAAGTGGGAGGTATGTAATCTCGGAATAATTCTCCCCGGACGGGATCTTTATTGCAAATTCAACTCTGTCCTTGCTTGACTTGCTGGGAGCGTAGTTTTCAACGTACATGTTGGGTATGGTCTGATCGAGAATATTCTTGAGCTGTATTTCCGCCCAGGTTCCTCTTGCCTTGACGTTGCTAAGCACACGGTTAAGTGAGGTTACGTGTTCGGTTATTCCGCCCGACATTTCCTTCATCTCGCCAAGAGCCTTGTAGAGATTCTCCAGCTGATCCGAAACAGTCTTAAATGAGCTGTCAAGTCTCTGGGTGAGAGTGGTTGTCAGCTTTTCGTCAACAACGTTTCTCATTTGCTCAAGCTTCTGCTCGTTACTCTGTCTTATCTTTTCAAGTGAGTTTTCAATCTTGAGATTCTGTCTTTCCGCAGACTTGGAATTTGTCTCGTCGATCTTTGCAAGTCCAACCGTAATCTCACGGAAGATCTTCATAAGCTGGTCCTGGTTTGTTGATTTAATATTGTCGAGTGTTGCATTTATCTCAGAGAGCTTGGATTCAAGCTCTTTTCTTTGTGTCATTGCAGAGTTATTCTGCTCATATCTGTTTCTTGAAAACTCGTTGTAGATGCTCTCGCGCATCTCATCAAGCTTCTTTTCATTTGCGCGGTTATCCTTGGTGTCCTCCACCTTTTTGGAGATTTTCATTGTATAGAAAAGGCATGCGACAGATATGCAGACCATTATTACGCTCAAAATCAATATTGCTATTTCCATATGCACCTCGTAAAATATATATAGATAGTTAATTATAACATATATTGGGCGATTTGTCATCGGTTTTCGCGAAAAAAACAAAAAAATACCGCCGACTTGTCGGCGGTATTTCTATTAAGTCATTTCTTCAATGTGATGAATGTATTCAATTGATCTGAGAGCCTCGATGATTTCAGTATGTGTCTTATATTTCTTAAGCTCGCCGCTTTGAATCGTAAGCGCTACCGAATATACGCTAAGACCTGAATTGATATATGCAGGATTGACCTCAATGTCATCGATTCTAAGTCCGAGCTGTCTTATCGTTGTAACGAAATTCTGCAGATCGTCGCGGTGCTTAAGCTCAAGGTGTATCTCAAAATGGTTGGACTGATTTTTGAACCTTCTCTCAAGCGAGGGGAAGAGAGAGAGGCAGCAAAGCAGAGCAATAAATGTAATCAAGGATACTGTGTAGAAGCCTGCGCCTATCAAAAGTCCCGAGATTCCTACCGCCCAAAGACCAACAGCCGTTGTAAGACCCTTTATCTGACTTTTAGAGCTGTAAAGAATTGAATTAGAGCTGATTATTGCAATTCCAATTACAAATGCAGTTGAGATGAGGGGCATCGATACCGCAAATTTCTGTATAAGAAAAATATCAAGCATCATTGCTACTGTTGCGGAAAGGGAAACGAGCATAAAGGTTCTGAGTCCCGCCGCATGGCGCTTTGTGGAGCGCTCCCAACCTATTATTGCGGCAAATATAATTGAAATTGATATTCTAAGCACAATTGACCAAATATCAAGCTTCGCTGACCATTCGCCAAGCAGCTTGCTTATCGGATCGGTAACGTCAAATAAATTTATATTCATAAACCAAACATCCTTTCATTATTTTCTGCGGTGCATTCTGCGCCTGTGGAGATCATACATTGCCTCGTATTGTTCCTCGGCGGCCTCAATGAATGCAAGCTCCTCAGGGGAGACCTCTGCCTTTTCGGGCTCAGGTATCTCAGAGCGTATCTTTTGGATTCGTTCTATTAAAATATCGACCTCGCGGCGAGGCTTTCCATCCTTGTCTACGGTTTCAACAGGGGCAATATCCTCAATCTTATCTGAGATAGCTCCCGAAAGATAAAGTGACAATTTAGCGCAAGCAGGACCGATAAGCTCGTAGAGAATAC
>JAFWXY010000078.1 GCA_017522905.1 Clostridia bacterium | reverse complement strand
TATACAGGTCCTCCTCTCATTGCACTGCTTACATATTTATTCTATTATATCACAAAACTGTGAATAATTCAAGGCGTTTCTTTTACCTTGATATGCGCCAAACAAGATGGCATCGGATTTTGCTCCGATGCCTGATTTGCTGTTTTGTTGTTATTCTTCGTCCGTCTGCACCTCCATTGTGAGCCTCGCTCCGAGGCGGAAGGCGTATTCGAAGATGGCTGCTTCGGCAAGGCTTACGTACTCGTCCCAGCAGTCGTGGAACTTTTCGAAGATCTCCTTCCGAGTGCGATGCCGATTGCTGCACCGACAGCCAATCCAACGGCAGAGCCCATGTTACGTGCCTCTCTCTGCTGTTTTTCTTCCTCGGATTCATCATCGCTCTCGATGATGCTCGCTATATCCCCAAGCCCATGCGCGCCCATAAAAGCAATACCAATATCATTGGCGCCGCCGTGAGTATGCGTCGGAGCCACCACAGTGCCTCGTCCCGAAGCGCGTTTCTGTCGATAACCGCTGAAGCCTTCGCGCTCGCTTTCCCAACCTGTTCGCTCGCTTCGCTTGCTATCCTTTTGATCGCCGCTTCTGCCGTCTGTGTCTGCGCCTGTGCCGCCCTTGCCATCGCCTCGGCATACTTGCTCGCCTCCGCTGAAAAAGTCGCTCTCTGAGCCGTTAAATCGGCGCTCAGTGCCTCCATTCGCTCCACCGCCGCTATCAGCTCGTCCCAGTCCTCGGCGCTGATTTGCACCATTGGGATTTCCTCCGTCGGCTCGTCCTCCACGAGTGCCTGCGGTATATTTTTCGCCTTGAGCTTGTCCATATAGCTCTGCCCTGATCCTGAACTCATTCTCCATATTCTCCTTTCGATCATTTTTCTTCGTGCAGTTTAATATCACGCACTCGCTTTTCCGTACCATCCTCACTGCGCAAAATATAAGTGATATATTTTCTCTCGGGTGTCCACACCACATCGTAGTCGAGCTTCTTCATCTCACGCAGGAACTCGTCCTTACTTTTACAGCGAGTCATGCAATGGTCGATGGCTACGCAGAGCTGTATCTTCCAGCTGTTGCCGTTCATCGCGGCTCGGTATTCCTTCGGACCGGGACGGGAGGATTTGGTGCGTGGATCGTATTTTTCAAGCACCTCAAGTCCGTGCGCCTGACATATCTTATCACTCAGCTCACGAAGCTCGCCGAGGAAAAACTTATTGTTGTGAAGCTTGATACCGCTTTCAAGATCGTATGCGCATACGACCAAGTGGTTGTGTATATGCTGCCGATCTATATGCGCGGCGACCAACACCTCACAGTTTCCAAAGCCTCGGGCAAGCTCCATTCCGATCTCGTGCGCTTCCCTCGGTTGATGTCCTCACCGACCTTGAAGGACTGCACGTAGTGATAGAAGCGAACGCCGTCGGGCTCGTGTCCGAACACCTTTGGCGTGGCAAGGAAGGACTCGTTTGCCATCTCGGGAACACAGTTGTAGCCCGATACGTATGCAAGCTGCTCGTCCTCGTCAAGTGTTTTGGACGGTTGCATACAGTAATTGATCACGCCCTTCTGCGCGCTCGGCGTTTGCTTTTTCTCGGGGATGCATTTAACGATTGCCATTGTTGTTTCCTCCGAGGGTGAGTAATATTTTTCGATAGACCGAAAGCAATTCGGCAAGGTCTATCACCGTCACTCTGCTCTGATGCGCAAGGCGTGTGAGTTGGTTTAAGTTGTTTCCCTGATAGCGAAGCTCCGAGTTCAACTCTCGCAGGTCGCTGTTGACGATGACCTCACCGTTCAGGCACATATCCATTACGAACTGCCGCATAGACGGCGCGACTGCCTCATACATTCGCTCCTGTATTGCGTTTTTTTCTTCGGGCGTTACCCGAACCGTAATCGTTTCTGTTTACATTCTTCCCAATCGTTCACCTCTTTCTTAAAAGATATCGTTGATTTGTTTTCGTTTCTTTTGGCTTCCCTTTTCTTTCCGCAAAGAAAAGGGAAGTGGGTTAGGGCTTCTGCCCGAGATGTCGGGCTTTTATGCCACGACCGCGCGAGAGCAACCGCCGCCGATTTCGGCGGTGTGATTGCATAGGACGCCACTGCCGTCGGCAGTGGACGTCCTTGCGCTATGCTTGCCCCAGACGCAAAGCATCGGGTAACGGCAGAAAGATAAAAATATATCCTTCTCCGTGTCGGCGTGTCGGCAAGTTTGAGGGCAAGAGCCCCTATCGACGCACCGACGCAATATTCCTTACGCATTCGTATTTTCTTCTCCGCTGTGAACACGGACGATCTTGATTTTCTTTCCCTCGTGGGTTCTGTAAAAGGAACACTCATAACCGAGAGAACAGAACTGTGCGTGTCCGCACAACAGCTTTTGGGATAACACCGCCGGGGAGATCACCACACCGCTGTGGGCTTTCATCAGATCCGCAAGCTCGGTGGCGCTTCCGCAGAACTCGTCCTTGCCGCTTTCGGTAAAATAATTGCTCACCTGATTCACAGTGGGATCGATCAATTTCACAAGCTCGGGATTTTCATCGCGCAGAAGCCGAGTGCAGCTCTGCTCCGAGAACACGAGAGGTATCTCCAAGGTTTTGATATCTCTGCCCGTGCAGAACAGAGTTGCCGCATTTTCGGTACGCTCATCCCTACACCCCGAGGATTTTGATTATAGTGATCTGATTCACTGCCTGAGCCTGCACGGCAACCTGTTCGATCACGAATACAACGATACTATGAGGCGGAAGGATATCGACCGTCAGAAAGAAAAAATGCGTGAGCGCGGTGTTCCCGAGGAAACCATCAGTAGCATTTTCGATGACGATGAGGATGAGGAGGATTACGAGGAAGGCTTTGATGAGCGTGACGATTATGCCTTCGTTGAAGATCGGAGATATAAGAAACAGAACTACGGCTTTTACGACAGCCACGTTCTTGAAGAGGTTCACACCTTTGCGAATTGGACAACGCATTTTCGTCCTCATTGGCACAGAGATGATGTCAAGCAAGAGGATTACTTGGGCGCAGAGCTGCTCAACCGAGATCTCCGCAATTTGATCGAGCCATACATCGAACTTCTTGACACTCTTATATTTTTAGAGGAGACCTACAGCAGATTTCTTGACGAGTACGTACACTCCAGGAGCAGATATCTCACCGAGGACGAGATCGCCGTTCTCTATGACAAATACATCTCGGAGCGTAGCGGCAGAAGGATTATCAAGCCCTCGGGCGCGATGACACTCGTATGCAAGACCGTCAAGCTCGGCAACAAGTCGGTATGGTGCGATGTTTATCCCTTCGACAGCCTATCCTCCTTCCTCTACTTTGATTTCTTTCGTGGGCTTCGTCAAGGGTTTATTCCAAAGCGTTGTGAGCATTGCGGAAAGTTCTTCCTTCTGACCTCGGGCCGCTATTACGATTTCTGTGAGCGCGTTGTTAAGGGTACGAACGGAAAGACCTGCCGTGATATCGGTGCGCACAAGAAGTATGAGGAGAAATGCAAGAGCGATCCCGTATGGCTCGCCTACAACCGCGCGTACAAGGCACACTACGCAAGGCTTCTCAAAAAGAAAATGACCAAATCAGAGTTCCTGACTTGGTCGATATGGGCGGCTGAGTACCGTGACGCCGCTCTTGCCGGCAAGGTGTGCATTGAGGAATATGAAAAGAAGATCAAGGAATAGCCAAAATGGAATTTTGTGATTTTTCGCTTGATTTTCGACGGAATTTTGCGATTCCAATATTTTCAACGTAAAATTCAAATAAATCAGTTGACGAGGTAGCATAATTATGATATAATAATACTACCAAGATAAGGAGGTTTTGATCATGAGGAATGCTATTTCTATAAGACCGTCAAAGGATATACGCACAAATTATGCGCAAATCTCTACCCTGACGAGAAGCAATCCTGTTGCAATCACGGTTAACGGCAAGGAAGATACTGTTCTTCTCAGTCATGAGGATTTCCAAGAACAGCAAAATTATATCGTAGAGCTTGAAGCAAAGCTCGCCGTATATGCACACTTAGCACAAGCAATGGATGATGTTAAGCTCGGCAGAGTTCAAGATGCTGACGAAGCGTATGACGATATCATTGCTGAATTGGAGACCCTCGACTTATGAGTTTTAAGGTTAAGTTCGCCGATACCGCAAAAGAAGATCTTCGCAACATCGCCACTTATATCGCCGAGCAATCCAAGGACAAAAAAATTGCAATCAACTTCCTTAACGAGTTGAGAGAAAAAACAAAGATACTTGAGACCTTCCCCGAGTGTGGCGCAATTCCCGATGACAGAATTATGAAAAACTCGGACTACCGTTTTTTAGTTCATAAGGAACACTTGATCTTTTATCACTGTATCGCTAAAGATAACACATCTTATATTCTTTCAATTTTTAACGCAAAGCGCGATTATTCCAGAGTTATGAGAAAGTTCATCAAAAAATAAAACTCTCTCGTTTTTCAAAAAAGCACTTGACAAATGACCGCTTCAGAGTTAAGATAAAAATTTATAGCTATTTAG
Source organism: Clostridia bacterium (assembly GCA_017522905.1). GTDB lineage: Bacteria > Bacillota > Clostridia > Oscillospirales > CAG-272 > SVTX01. The sequence goes on along the minus strand of JAFWXY010000078.1, from coordinate 247 downwards.
TTATGCGTGTCACACGACAAAGGACGGCGTCAACCATTCGGATGACGCCGTCCTTTGTTATATATATCTTTTATACAACAATTTTTATCTCACACAAGTGTAGCCTTCATATCTTCCTTGTTCATATACATGGCGTGATCTGCCTTGGCAAATACGTCTGTATATACACGGTCAATCGACGGATCGAACACAGAAACGCCTCGTGCTATTGAAACCGGTATGGTTTCATCGTTTACCGTTATGTAAT
>JAFWXY010000077.1 GCA_017522905.1 Clostridia bacterium | reverse complement strand
CCGAAAGACGACCGATACCGCTCTTTAAGTGGAGAGTTACAAGATTTGAAAGCACAAGCGCGCGATAAAGCTCTTCCTCGCTCTTATTATAATGCTCTGCATACGTGATAACGGGAAGGCTTGCAGTCATTCCCTGATTTCTGCTTCCGGAGCAGATGACAACAGGCATATCACATCCGCCCATTCTCGCATCCGAGCCCGCCGCCGCGGAAGCGCATGCGCGAGTGCGAATATCGCCACCTCTGTCATAGAGAAGCTTTCCTATCCTTGCCCCATAATTATTTTCAAGACCTTCCTTTGAAATTGCAGTATTATAGTCTATTTGTCTTTTGATTATTTCTCTTACGTCATCAATGCAAACGGTATTTGCAAAGTCAAATATATCGGCAATTGTAAGCAAATCCGCATCGTCATTATCCTCTGCACCGCTCTTTTTCTTATCCACGAAAACACAACGTCCGTTATTGATAATTTCAACCACGTTGGTATGCTCGTCCTCAATATGTACCGATACCGATCCCTCTTCGTCGCTGACTGTTACCACAAGGTCAAGAATATGCTCGCTATCAAGAGGTGAAACGGCAATATTGAGGCTGTGCATCCTATCTTTAAGCTCCGACTCTTGCTCCTTGGTAACAGAGGAAATAACCTCAAGCTCGCGGCTTGAATCTCCGTAAAGGATTCCGACAGCCGCAGCCGCCTCAAGTCCTCTCATGCCACCCGAGTGAGGAACGATAACGCTCTTTACGTTTTTGATTATATTTCCACTCGCCTGAATATGTACAGCCTCAGGCATTCTTCCAAGCTCTTCTCTTGCCTTTGCGGCACAAAAAGCAACCGCGATAGGCTCTGTACATCCCATTGCGGGAACGAGCTCGCGGCTGAGAATATCAATATATGCACGGTAAAGTTCAGATTGTCTGTCCATGTTAACCTCTATTTCATAATCATATAATAATTATATAAAAAATGAAGCCGTTTGTCAAGAATTTTTACGCTACTGTTTGACAAATTGCAACCGCAGTGCTATAATTATTTCATAGACAGACAAGGAGGCAATTATGAAGGTTATTTCAAACGTTATCTGGTTTATTCTCGGCGGACTCTGGCTATTTCTGGCGTGGGCGTTTCTCGGTGCCCTGCTTTGTATCACCATAGTGGGTATCCCATTCGGCAAACAATGCTTCAAGCTTGCAACCGTATCGGCTATGCCATACGGAAAAAAGATTATTCTTGATTACGCCAAGCATCCGATAATTAATCTTTTGTGGGTTGTTTTTGTCGGTTGGGAACTTGCCATAGCTCATCTTGTCTCGGGACTCTTTTGCTGCTTGACTATCATTGGAATCCCATCCGGCATTCAGTGCTTTAAGATAACAAAGCTTGCACTTTTCCCCTTCGGGGCTAAAATAAAGTGACATAAAAATCGGTGCGACGTCGTCGCACCGATTCTTTATTTTTTACTGAACTGTTGTTTTATCCTTCTGGATGACGTCGTGCGCTCCACCCTCGACAATACTTGTCGCGCTTACAAGAGTAAGAGTTGCCTTCTCCTGAAGCTCGGGAATTGTTAACGCGCCGCAGTTGCACATGGTGGACTTGACCTTTGCAAGCGTCATTGCAACGTTGTCCCTCAGGCTTCCCGCATAAGGAACGTAGGAGTCAACTCCCTCTTCAAAGGAGAGCTTCTTGTCGCCGCCAAGGTCGTATCTCTGCCAGTTTCTTGCTCTTGCAGAGCCCTCGCCCCAATACTCCTTATAATACGTTCCGCCAATGCTTACCTTGTTGGAGGGAGACTCGTCAAAGCGTGCAAAGTATCTGCCAAGCATTACAAAGTCTGCGCCCATAGCCAAGGAAAGGGTGATGTGGTGGTCGTATACGATACCACCGTCGGAGCATACGGGAACGTAAATGCCTGTCTCCTCAAAGTATCTGTCTCTCTCGGCACAAACCTCAATAAGAGCTGTTGCCTGTCCGCGTCCGATACCCTTTGTCTCACGCGTGATACAGATAGAGCCGCCGCCGATACCTACCTTGATGAAGTCTGCACCGCAATCAGCGAGGAATCTGAAGCCTGCCGCGTCTACTACGTTACCTGCACCGATCTTGACTGTGTCGCCGTACTTCTCTCTTACCCAAGCGATGGTTCTCTGCTGCCACTCGGAAAATCCCTCGGAGGAGTCGATACAAACAACGTCAACGCCCGCCTCTACAAGTGCGGGAATTCTCTCCGCGTAGTCACGTGTATTGATGCCTGCGCCCACAACGTATCTCTTATTAGAGTCCAAAAGCTCGTTGGGGTTGTTCTTATGTGATGTATAGTCCTTGCGGAATACGAAATAACGGAGTCTCTGCTCGTCATCTATAATGGGAAGGCTGTTAAGCTTGTGATCCCAGATAATGTCATTCGCTTCCTTGAGGGTGGTTCCCTCCTTAGCAACGACAAGCTTCTCAAATGGAGTCATAAACGTCTCAACTTTTGTGTCAACACTCATACGGCTAATACGGTAATCTCTACCGGTAACTATGCCGAGAAGCTTTCCGTCCGCAGTTCCGTCAGAGGTAACAGCCACTGTGGAGTGACCTGTTTTTTCCTTGAGCGCAATTATATCTGCAAGTGTAGATTCGGGACGCACGTTGGAATCACTTGTAACAAAGCCTGCCTTGTGGTCCTTGGCTCTCTTAACCATAGCCGCCTGATCCTCAATGGTCTGTGAGCCGTAAATGAAGGACACGCCGCCCTCTTTTGCAAGAGCTACAGCAAGCTTATCTCCCGATACAGCCTGCATGATGGCAGATACCATAGGGATGTTCATAGTGATCGTGGGCTCTTCGCCCTTCTTAAATCTTACAAGGGGTGTCTTAAGGCTTACGTTTGCCGGTACGCATTCGCTTGACGAATATCCCGGAATAAGAAGATACTCGTTGAAGGTATGTGAGGGTTCGTTGATAAACTTTGCCATTTTATTTCACTCCTTAACATTTTAGTTATATATGGGGTACTTTTCACAAAGAGCAATTACCTCTTTGGTGATCTCTTCCTTAGTTGCCTCAAAATCGGTGGCAACAAGCTTCATCCATTTTGCGATGAGCTTCATTTCTTCTTCACCAAAGCCACGGGAGGTTACTGCGGGAGTTCCTACGCGAAGTCCGCTCGTTACAAACGGCTTCTCGGGGTCATTGGGAATGGCGTTCTTATTTGCGGTGATATGAACCTCGTCAAGTCGCTTTTCCATCTCCTTGCCCGTTACGCCAAAGGGGCGAAGGTCGATGAGCATCAAGTGGTTGTCCGTATCGTCGGAAACGATTCTGAAGCCTTCCTCCTTGAGTGCCTCGCAAAGAACCTTCGCATTCTTTACGAGCTTTGCCTGATACTCCTTGAATTCCGGCTTGAGCGCCTCACCTAACGCAACCGCCTTAGCGGCGATAATGTGCATAAGAGGTCCGCCCTGTGTTCCCGGGAAGATCGCCTTATCGATCTTAGCCGCAAGCTCCTCACGGCAGAGTATCAAGCCTCCGCGAGGGCCGCGAAGTGTCTTGTGTGTCGTAGTTGTTACTACGTCTGCATAAGGGACGGGCGAGGGGTGAAGTCCTGCGGCAACAAGGCCTGCGATGTGCGCCATATCTACCATAAGGTACGCGCCGACTTCCTTGGCTATATTGCTTATCTTCTCAAAATCAATCGTTCTCGAGTATGCGCTTGCACCCGCGATTATCATCTTAGGCTGGCACTCAAGCGCGGTCTGTCTAATTGCCTCATAGTCAAGCATCTCCGTATCGTCGGATACGCTGTACGGAACTATATTGAAGTATTTTCCCGAAATGTTGACGGGAGAGCCGTGGGAGAGGTGTCCGCCGTGCGCGAGATTGAGTCCCATTACGGTATCTCCGGGCTGTAATAATGCAAAAAATACCGCGAGATTCGCAGAAGCGCCGCTATGAGGCTGAACGTTTGCATGCTCCGCTCCGAAAAGCTTTTTTGCACGCTCGCGCGCGATATTCTCTACGATATCGACGCACTGACATCCGCCGTAGTAACGCTTACCGGGAAATCCCTCGGCATACTTATTTGTTAGAACTGTTCCTGCCGCCAAAAGCACCGCCTTTGAAACAATGTTCTCGGACGCAATAAGCTCAATATTGTGCTGCTGGCGCTCAAATTCAAGATTGCAGGCATCATGTACCTCTTTGTCGTACAATGAAAGCTCGTCAAAAAAATTCATTTCGGTAATTCCTTTCTTTTTCGTGTTGGGAAACGGGTAATCAAAAAATATTATTATTAAATTTTATTATACTACAAAGAAAAATACTTGTCAAGGCGGTATACGGCAAATTAGTAAAAATTGTCGTATTGCAACGAAAGTAAAATACAATGTTGGCTTCCATTGCTTTTTTGCACAAAGACACACTTTTTTTGCATTATTTCAGACCTGCAACAATATCATTTATTTAAGAAAAACTGCAAGCGAGGCAAGAAAATGAACAGATCGGGCTTTATCTATATAATTATCTTCTTTTTGCTTTCAACACTTTGTCTTGGCGCGCTTGCCTTTTTACTTGGTTCGTTTTATCTCGGTGCACCGTCCAAAGCAGAGGTATCAGTCGCTTCTATGCCAAAATATACCACCGTAATAATTGATGCGGGACACGGCGGAGAGGACGGCGGCGCATCAAGCGCCGCGGGGCTTATTGAAAAGGAGGTAAACCTTGATATAGCAAAAAAGCTTGCCGAAATGCTGCGCGCAAGCGGCGTCAACGTCATTATGACACGCGAGGAGGATAAGCTTCTCTATGACAGAAACATAGACTTTCACGGCAGAAAGAAAAAGCTTGATATGGCGGCAAGGTTGAGCGTCATGCAAAAGACCGAGGACGCAATTTTTATCAGCGTACACATGAACTCATATACAAGTCCGAAATACTCGGGGCTACAGGTGTGGTATTCTCAGAACCGCGCTGACTCTGAGGTGCTTGCAAATATGATACAATCCAACAATCAAAAGTATTTGCAGCCCGACAATACAAGAAAAATAAAGGGCGCGACAAGCGCGATTTTCTTGCTTAACGAGGCTCCATGCCCTGCGGTGCTTGTAGAGTGTGGATTTCTGTCAAACGAGGTCGAGGCAGCAAAATTCGAGAGTGAGGAATACAGACAAGGGCTTGCTCTGATTCTCTGCTCCTCGATACTTGAATTCTTATATGCAGAATAAGAAAATCCGCAACCCTTGTTGCGGATTTTCTTGTTATTTTTTGAATATATCCCAGGGATAGCTCTCAGGCGGCATACTCTCTGCTATGACCTGTTTTTTAGTCTGCGGATGGGTGAATTCCACCTTATGTGACCAAAGCGCCATACTTGCCTTGTTATCACGGCTACCGTACTTCCCGTCACCGACGAGCGGCATTTGACGGCTTGCAAATTGTACTCTTATCTGGTGAGTTCTGCCCGTGATAAGCTCTATTTCAACAAGCGAATGCTTGTCGCCACTGTCCTTTTCTGCGGTACTTAAAACGCGGTAATTTAAGACAGCCTCTTTTACTCCTGCGCGCTTTTTATCGGTTACGTGGGACTTGTTTTTTATCTTATCGTGGAAGAGCAGATCTCGCATCTCACCCGACTTTTCTTCCGGCTCACCGTGAACGACCGCGAGATATGTTTTCTTATAATCTGCTGACTGAACGAGAGCAGAAAGCTTCCCCGTCATATCAGCACGCTTTGAATAGATCATCGCGCCGCCCGTGGCGGTATCAAGCCTATGGACAAGACCGATAAAAGCCTCTTCGCCCTTATCCGCGCGGTATTTTTCAAGCAGGGATAGTATATCCTCGCCGCCCTTACTGCTTCTCTGCGACTCAACGCCGACGGGCTTTTCGCAGACAATCAAATATCTATCTTCGTACAGTATTTTCACGCATTTTCTCCAAAAAATAGATTCACAAGCAAATTATAGCACCTTATTACAAGAAAATCAAGACATTTGATAAATTTGTCGTAGGCAAGGCGTACCGTAAAAAGCAAGGCGAAGGCGTGGAAGGTCGCCAAACCTAAAATAAAACAAGACCCTTGAAAATTTCATCAGACAAGGCGCACCGCAGAGGGCAAAGCGAAGGCTTACTATACGTAAGTCGAGCTGCCGTCGAGGAGCAACGACGTATCACGGAATTTTCAAGGGTCGCGAAAGATAAATAGAGGGTGTGGGATAAACCCACACCCTCTATTTAGTAACCAAGAATTAGTCAGCGTATACGCTAACCTGCTTCTTTCCGCCAACCTTATGCTCAAACTTTACCTTTCCGTCGATAAGAGCGAAGAGTGTGTCATCCTTACCGATACCAACGTTGTTACCGGGATGGATAGCTGTTCCTCTCTGTCTTACGAGGATGTTGCCGGCTACAACTGCCTGACCGTCAGCTCTCTTAACGCCAAGGCGCTTGGATTCACTGTCACGGCCGTTCTTTGTAGAACCGACACCCTTCTTATGAGCAAAGAACTGTAAACTAAGCTTTACCATTATCTTTACCTCCTGAATGTTTTAAGTTAGTTGTCCGTCTTATTCATCATAAGGACGGTCCTCGATGGATACATCGAGAAAATCGTAATACTCCTCAATAAGATCCTCGATCTGCTTGTAGTATGCAAGGAATATTCCCGATACCGCATATCTCTTGAGCTCGTCTTCCTCAAACTCGGGAAGCGCCGCCTTTGATCTTACTCGGATGTTTGTAGTTTCTTCATCAATATCGTAATCGATAGATGAAGCGTAAGCTACCTCTACGGTGTTGATTATAAGCATTGTCATTGCAGAAAGCGCCGCACAGAGAACATCGTCTCCCTCGGTGCCAAAGCCTGTATGTCCCTGCTCCTCAAATCCGTAGAAAATGCCATCACTGCGAAGAAAAACTATTTTCGTCATAGCGATTAGCCAACGATGGATGTGATCTGAACCTTAGTGTAAGGCTGTCTGTGACCGATCTTCTTCTTGGAGTCCTTCTTGGACTTGTACTTAAGAACATAGATCTTCTTGCCCTTACCGTTCTTTACTACAGTACCCTTTACAACTGCACCCTCAACAACAGGTGTACCTGCCTTAAAGCCTGCCTCTGTGGAAACTGCAACGACCTTATCGAATACGATCTCGTCGTTCTCTGCGCAGTCAAGCTTCTCAACAAAGATAATATCCTGCTCTGTTACCTTGTACTGCTTTCCGCCGGTTTCAATTATTGCAAACACGAAAAGCACCTCTCTTTCATTAAGTCTCGCTATGATGGCGTCGCCTTTTTTAGGCGCACTTAAAAGAGCCATTTTTATGCGGCAAGATATTATAACATTCAAAGTCCTTTTTGTCAATAGTTTTTTTGAAAGTTTTTCATATTTTTATATTTTTTCTTTTCTTATTGACAACCCTATAAAATTATCCTATAATTTTGATATATTACTTTAAGTTTGGTGGAGCGTTATGTCAAAATTCAAAAGGATAAATCTTACCGTCAAATCTAAGACGCTTGATAAATTACTCAATGAATATATCTCGGGTCACGCACCGTCCAGAGCCTCTGTTGCCGCATCCTGCTTCGTCAGCAAGGTGACCTCGGGCAAGGTTGCAGACGCGCTTATCGGTAGCGGCTTCATGGACGGCAGAATATTCTCTGTGGGCGATGAGCGTCCATCAACTCACCTGCTCTTCAACGACCGCTCCTCGATACTTATCTTCGATCTGTCAACGTCGGTATACAAAATGTGTGTTGTAAATCCAACAGGCAAGATACTGCTCTCTCTTTCACACATATACGACCCCGAGGTGTCTTTTGAAGACAATCTGAACATCTTCATTTCGCGCAACGGTCTTAAGCTGAAAAAATCCAAGCTTGAATTTGCCGCTATGTCAGTGCTCTACGCCGACGCTTGTCGCCAAGCTCAGCTTGATCCACGCATTTCATTTCTGCCTCCCATATCACTGAGCGCATACGTCGAGGAAGTCATTTTCACGATCCTTGGAAAGAGGGTATCATCTCACCTCACTCTATCCGAGGCGATAGGTGAGGCGGTAAAATTCAAGGCGATCAAGCTTTACGGCAACGGGAAAGGCATATCATATATTTTTATTGGAAATCGCATTTCTTCATTCCACGTATACGAGAACGGGTCCGCAGCGATATGCTCGCCCGAAAACATCCTCTCACGCGAGGAGCTTTCCGACCTTGCTCATATCCGTATGATACCAAAGGAAAAGAGGGATGCTCTGTTCATTCGCATTGCAGATTTTATGGATGCAGCATTCTCGCCCTCGGTCTTACTTCTCGCATCTGACGTTTTCTCTCCTGACAGCGACACCGCAGACAAAATATGCCGCAAGCTTGCGCTTACCGGCACTTCCGCGCCTGTTATCTACACAAGAGACTCAAGCTTTCCTATAGAATACGTCGGTGCGGCAAGATACACGCTTCTTACGGTTATCAAAAAATACATTACCTCAAATAATTCATAAAAAACATAGGCGAGTCGAGAATTCTCGACTCGCCTATATTTCAGACAAAGAATATTACTTTGAGAGATCTTCCTTAACCTTAGAAGCCTTACCAACTCTTCCGCGGAGGTAGTAGAGCTTAGCGCGGCGAACCTTACCCTTACGGATAACGTCAACTGCTACTACGTTGGGAGAGTGAACGGGGAATGTCTTTTCAACACCGCAGCCATAAGCGATTCTTCTTACTGTAAAGGTAGAAGAGATTCCGCCCTCGTGCTTTGCGATAACCGTACCCTCGTACATCTGAATTCTTTCTCTTGTACCCTCTACGATCTTGTTGTGTACACGAACTGTGTCACCAATGTTGAACTGGGGTATCTCTGTTTTGAGTTGCTCGTTTGTAAAAGCCTTAATAAGATCCATTTTAAAGCCCTCCTTCAAAATCCGGATGTTCTTGCGAGCAATGCAGCGGACCACCCTTAAAATTATGCGTTTTCACACGCGGAATTGATTATACCATATAACTTGCTTTTTTGCAAGATAATTACAAAAATATTTGTGAACTAATTGTAAATTATTCCACAGCTGTACCCTTTTTTCTTCTAATAGAAGCAATAATGTCACGGCAACCGAGGAAAATATCCTTTCCATTAATTATTATACTCACCAACAGCAGAGCCGCGGCAATTATGATTCCCTTAGCATCACTTCCCCACGCGGTCATTGATGCCGCGATAGCGGTTATGAGCAAGGTGTTCAAAATAAGCTTCACGGGATACATCTTAAAGGGTATGAACCTTTTCATAGTGATAGCCCTTATGACGAATACCGCAAAGTAGCTGACGTAGGTGGCTATCGATGCGCCTATAGCCCCGCCAAAGGGTCCCTCGTTAGGTATCAGAATGATATTAAGGGCAATATTGAGCGCCGCACCGATAAGAGACGTCCAGAAGGACATTCCCGTCCTCTTTACAGTGAAATACGCACTGCCAAGGAAGGTATCAAGTGCGGTAAACACGGTCGCCGCAGACAAGATCGGGATAAACACCCATGCCGAAAAATAGCTTTCTGCAAAGAGTATTTTGGCAAATATCTGCGCGCCGACCGCGAGGATTCCGCCGCCCGCGAACATAACTGCGATATAATACTTGAAAACTCCCGAATAAAACTTAGCGCATTCCTCCCTGTTATCTGACTCTGCAACCGCCGAGAGCTTCCAGGCATCGTTGAAGATGACCACAACGTAGGTGAGCAGCGTTGGTATCTTATACGCCGCGGCGTAAAGTCCGTTCTTCTCGTCCGAGCAGAAATACGCAACCATATATCTGTCCGAAACGCCTGTTATCCACCAGAAAACCGTTGAGGGTATCAGGGGCAGACAGAAGCGCAAGAGATCCTTGAGTACCGCCTTGTCAATCTTTTTAGGTATAAACGCGCGGTAAAGCCGTGCGGTAAACACCAAAAACAGCGTTGAGAGAAAATCTGCAAGCACGATGGACAAAACGTATCCGTTAATGCCCATATCAAAGCCGACAAGGAACAAAATGTTAAGCAGAACGGTCAGCATCGTATTAAGCACACCCTGACCTGCAAATAGCTTTGTTTTACCTATAGCGCAGACGTACTGCGAGCATACCGAATGAATATTTGACGCCAATACGTATAGTACTATAAGCCAGATATAATCGGTAAAATAATCAAAGAGATTGAGCAAGGGCGAAAGTGCCAAAAATACCGCACTGCCTATCAGCATAAGCAAGACGCCATTTGTAAAAAACGATTCCTTATCTACGTTCTTTGCCGCCGCACCTCTGAATATTCCCTCACTGACACCAAGGCAAGCCATAGGTATCAGGAGATTACAGAGGTTTGTGATTAGGTCTGCGGTGCTGTACTCCGCGCTTGTAAGATAGGAAGTATAGAATGGGAGCATGAAAATAACGATAAGCTTGGAAACAAACTTACCTATAGTAAATATTAAGGTGTTGGAAAACAGTCTTTTATATTTATTCTCTTTCATTATGCCCCGTTAACAAAGGGACGCCCGAGGACGCCCGTTTCAAATTGTTTTTTGTGTAAGGAAGCCCTTTTGGGGGCTTCCTTATCATATGTTCTCGGAATTACTGAGCGGGATTCTCCCAGTTGTGGTACACCTCAAGAACGTCATCGTCCTCCTCAAGCTTCTCAATAAGAAGGCTCATGAACTTGATGTCGTCCTCGTTGTCAAGATTTACGTAGGTCGTGGGAACCTTGGTAGTCTCTGCGGACTCAAGGGTATATCCCTCCGCCTTGAGTGTATCTGCGATGGCGTACACGTCGTCGGTCGTGGTGTAGATCTCGAAAACTCCGTCCTCGCCCGAGAAGTCCTCAGCACCTGCCTCAAGAGCAGTTTCCATAAGCTTGTCCTCGTCGATCTCGCCGTCCTCGTCCATGATAACGATAACTCCCTTATCCTCGAACATAAAGCTTACGCAGCCCGTCTGTCCCATGTTGCCGTGGTACTTGGAGAAATAAGAACGAACGTTACCTGCTGTTCTGTTTCTGTTGTCGGTAGCCGCCTCAACAATAACAGCGATTCCCGCAGGACCGTAGCCCTCGTAAACTACCTCCTCGTATGCCTCTCCGCCACCGCCGAGAGCTTTTTTGATTGTTCTCTCGATATTGTCGTTAGGTACGTTGTTTGCCTTTGCCTTCTGGATAAGGTCACGGAGCTTGGAGTTAGAGGTGGGGTCTCCGCCTCCTTCCTTAACCGCAACTGTGATCTCCTTACCTATTCTTGTAAACACCTTGGCGCGAGCCGCGTCGGTCTTTTCCTTCTTATGCTTGATATTAGCCCATTTGCTATGTCCTGACATGCCTTTATATTCCTTTCAATTATTAACTAATGCTTTCCGTTATATGCGCTCTGTCTTCTTTAAGCAGATAAGTGAGAATGCGCTTCCAAGCACGCTTCTTGCCGCCTCTGTAAGCTTGATTCTCGTCTGTCTTACCTTCTCATCCTGCTCGTTGGCGATACGGCACTCATGGTAGAACTTGTTGAATGCCACTGCAACGTCAAGAATAAATCTTGTGATGACCGAGGGCTCGTAATCCCTGATCGCGCCGAGAACTCTCCCCTCGTACTGCGCCATTGTCTTAAGGAGTGTTGCCTCCTCGTCGGTTGTGATGACGATCTCGTCGCCAAGCTCTACGTCCTTTACCTTTTCAAGCACCGAGCAGGTTCTTGCATAGGTGTACTGAACGTAAGGTCCTGTGTTGCCGTCAAAGCTGAGTGCATCCTCAAGATTGAAGTTGATATCCTTGATGCGGTTGTTTGTAAGGTAATAGAATACTACCGCGCCGACACCAACCGCCTCAGCGATATCGTCCCTTCCACAAAGGTCGGGATTCTTCTCTTCCATAATTCCCTTTACCTTCTCAATTGCCTGAGCGAAGAGATCCTTCAAGAGAACAACGTTGCCCGTTCTTGTTGCAAGCTTTGCGCCGTTAAGCGAAACTGTACCGTAGGGGATATGTACGAGCTGATCGTACCAATCGTAGCCCATAAGCTCAACAACCTTGAACCACTGCTTGAAATGGAGTATCTGCTGTGTGCTTGTTACGTAGATGCACTTATCAAAGCCGTAATGCTCTTTTCTGTATACCGCCGCAGCGATGTCACGCGTGGGATAAAGAGTAGAGCCATCACGCTTCAAGATAAGGCAAGGGGGCATACCGTACTCCTCAAGCTCAACGATGGACGCGCCGTCGTCGATCTTCATAAGACCGCTTTGTCTGAGCTTTTCGACCTGTGCGGGCATCTTGTCTGTATAGAAGCTCTCACCCTTGTAGCTATCAAACTCAATACCGAGCTGCTTGTAGGTCTTTTCATACTCTGCAAGGCTTATCTCAACAAACCACTTCCAAAGCGCGATGTTTTCCTCGTCACCGATCTCCATCTTGTGGAATTCCTCTCTTGCCTGATCCGCAAGATCAGCTCTCGCGGGGATCCCGTTCTCCTCGTCGCCCTTGATGGTGTTGTTAATGCGGACGTAAAGCTCAACGAGCTTGTCTATTCCGCCCTCCTCGATCTGCTCCTTGTTGCCCCAAAGCTTGTATGCAACGATGAGCTTACCAAACTGTGTTCCCCAGTCGCCAAGGTAGTTGATACCGACACACTTATATCCCGCAAACTCGTGCAGTCTCTTGAGTGCGTGACCGATAACGGTAGTGCCGAGGTGACCTATATGGAAGGGCTTAGCAACGTTAGGCGAGGAATAGTCGAGAACGACCGTCTTTCCCTTACCCATATCGGGTGCGCCGTAGTTTTCCTTCTTTTCAAGTATCTCGGGAAGCACCCTTGCGCCGAGATATTCGTTTGATATCTTGATGTTGAGATATCCGTTTACCGCATCTGCAGAGCCTATTGCTCCACCCTCAAGCTCCTCAGCGATCGTAGCCGCGATCTGAACGGGTGAGCGGCGAAGCGCGCGTGAAAGCTTAAAGCAAGGGAAAGCAAGGTCTCCCATGCTTGCGTCGGGGGGATATTCAAGCATCGCAGCGATATCCGCGGCGCTTATTTCCGCGTCGGGATTGATCTTCTTTACGCCGTCATATATCTTTTCGGCGATCTCTAATTTGATTTTTAACATTTATTTTAACCTCTTGATTTTATGCAACCTTGATATTATATCACACATACCGCGTGATTTCAATACTAATATTATTTTTTTATTATTCGTTTTTGTTGTCAAGCATATCGCGCGCCGCCTGTCTTTGCGCCTCGGTGATATTGATGCCGCCGAGTATTCGCGCCGCCTCCTCTACTCTTTCCTCGTACGACAAGGCTTTGATGCTTGTATGCGCTCTGCCATCTATTTCCTTTTTGGAGATAAGGAAATGATTATCGGCAAGTGTTGCTATCTGCGCAGAGTGAGTTACGCATATGACCTGAGTATCAGTGGCTATCGAGTGTAGCTTTATACCGATCTTTCGTGACGTCTTGCCCGAAATTCCCGTGTCTATCTCGTCGTATACCGAGCATGCGACACCGTCCTTTTCGTTAAGAACGCTCTTTATCGCAAGCATGATTCTCGCCATTTCTCCGCCGGATGCGATCTCGCTCATTGGCATAAGGGGCTCACCCGGGTTGGTAGCGACCTTGAACTCTATCTTGTCAGCGCCGTGTGAATTAAGCTCGCCCGCATCGACCACCTCGATCTCAAAGATGACCTTGGGCATATCAAGATAGGAAAGCACATCCATAATCTCACGCGATGCGCTCCTTGCGGCAGATGCCCGCTTTTTTGTAAGCGCGTCTGCTGCCTTTCGGGCGTGCGATTCAAGTGCTTTGATCTCTGTTTTATACCTTTCCGCGTGCTCATCCGAAAGCTCGATCGAGTCAAGCTCTGCCACCGCCCTCTCTCGAAACGCGAGGATAGCCTTAATATCCTTACCGTATCTCTTTTTGAGTGAGGAGATTATCTCAAGGCGAGATTCTATCTTATCAAGCCTTGCGTCTGCATCCTCGGAATCGATATCCGAGAGTGCCTTTACCTCTTCCGCGATATCCGACACCTCGTAGCTCATTTCCATAAGCTTCTCGGCAAGGGGTGATGCACTGGGTACTACGTCGGCTATTTTATTGAGCGATTCCGATGCGCGCGAGAGCATATAAGCCACGTCTCCGCTGCGCTCACCTCCGCTAAGCACTCTATCGGCAAAATTTATATGTTTGTTAATTTTTTCTATGTTTTTCAGGCGAAGCTTTTCGGCTTCAAGCGCCTCTTCCTCGCCGTCCTTAAGCTTTCTCCGGTCGATATCCTTGATCTGATATTCAAGCATATCGCGTCTTCTCGCCTTCTCCTCCTCGTCTGTATCAAGATCGGAGAGCTTGCGCCGGGTCTCCTCCAAGGCTTTGTATATTTCCCTGTATGTATTTCTCTCGCCTTGGCACTCTCCGTAGCTGTCAACGAGATCAAAATATGCGTTTTTATTGAACAGCATCTTACTGTCATTTTGTCCGTGAATGGAGATAAGCATCTTTGCCACGTCGCGCAACGCCGTGCGCGTAACGCTTCTTCCGTTTATACGGTTTACCGTCTTGCCGTCAACCGTCAGCTTACAGCTGACTATTATCTCTCCGCCGTCACAGTCTATCCCAAGCTCCGAGAGCTTTTCGATTACCGAGTCCGACAAGCCGTCAAAAACCGCCTCCGAGAGCGCATAAGCCTCTCCCGAGCGGACGACCTCTCTTGTAACCCTTGCTCCGGTGAGCATATTTATACTGTCTATCATGACCGACTTTCCCGCTCCCGTCTCACCGGTAAGCACGGTAAAGCCGCCTTCAAAATCTATATCTGCACGTTTTACAACGGCAATGTTTTCAATATGCAGGCTTCTCCGCATAAAACGCCCTCCCTTCGCAAATCTATAAAGTCAATTAAAGCGCTATAACGCTTTTGAACTTTTCTGCGGTTGCTACTGCCGCGTCGTTATCGGGTGTTACTATGATGATAGTATCATCTCCCGCAACGCTGCCGAGAATATTACTGTCGGGCATGCGGTCAATAAAGGTTGCTACCGCACCTGCCATACCCGGAGTTGTTTTGAGCACCACGATGTTCTGGGCGGCGGTAATATTCACTACAGTCTCAACTATCGGGTTTCTAAGCAGGCTTACTCCGCCAACACCGTTCTTGGACAAACGCGATACCACGTACTTATATGAGCCTCCCGGCGTTGCAACCTTAACGAGATCAAGGTCTCTGATATCTCTCGATACCGTCGCCTGGGTTACCTTGTATCCCTCAACGCCCAGCATATCTATAAGATCGTCCTGCGTATTTATCTCGTATTTTGTAATAAGCTCAATTATTTTTTCCTGTCTTCCCTTTTTCATTCTCCGTCTCCGTTTTTATTTAATGTCGTTCATTTTTTGTCTGAGTCTTGAATAGAAGCTATACTCGTTAAGTCTTATGAAGTATGTTACGAGGGGGGAGCGCGTTACTCTTATCTTCTCGCCTATGGCAAGCTCATAGTTAACTCTGCCGTCTACTGTCAAAAAGAGTGTCTTTTCGCGCGGGCAGTTGTTCTTTATCTCAATGCTCGCACTATCCGAGAAAATAAGCGGTCTTGCCGTGAGTGAGTGGGGGCATATCGGCGTTACGCACAGGCAGTTGAGCCTGGGATCAACGATAGCTCCGCCTGCCGCAAGCGAATATGCGGTTGAGCCTGTGGGGGTGGAGATTATCATTCCGTCGGAACGGTAGTTGCCGATTGAAATACCGCCCTCATAAAGCTCGGTATCAACTATTCTCGAGATGGAGCCGTTTGAAAGAACCGCGTCGTTAAGTGCGTATTCGTTCTTTCTTACACTTCCCTCTGTGTTGATTATCTCGATATTTATCATAGAGCGTGTCTCGGTCTTATAATCACCCGAGACCATTCTCTCAAGCTTATCAAGCTCACCGAGCTCAAGCTCTGCCATATAGCCAAGACGTCCGAGATTCAGACCGAGTATATACGTACCGTGGGGTGCCGCGCGCCGTGCAGACTCAAGTATAGTTCCGTCTCCGCCAAGCACCACAGCGGCATCAACCGCGCCGTAAGCCTCCTCGGGCTGAAGATAGGTGAACTCTATCTTGTTTTTGTTGTGTCTGTAAAGTCTGTCCTTGTTATATACAAGCGTGCATACTTCACAGTCAAGCGCCTTGAGCTTTTCGGCTACCTTCATAGCGGCGTTCGCCTTATCGTATATATTGAAATTGGTGATTATAAGTACCTTTTTTATGGGTCTGTTCATACTAACGCCCTTCTTTTTGCAAAATGTGATTTATCGTTTGGAAATCTCGGTGATTTCCCTTTTGTCTATTGTTTTATTGATCGGCTCGCTTGTCTTCTTGAAAAGTGCCAGGTATTCTCTGTTGCCGTCGCCGCCCTCAATGGGAGAGCAGATAAGTCCCTCCGTGTATAGTCCGTGTAGAAGCGCAGACTCAAGCACGCGCTCTATTGCCGCAGCTCTGTCTTTTGGGTCCTTGACTATTCCTTTTTTGCCGAGAGCCTGCTTGCCTGCCTCAAACTGAGGCTTGATGAGGGAGACGAATATACCGCCCTCCGAAAGCACTCTTGCAACACCGCCGTGGATAAGCGTTTGCGAGATAAAGGACACGTCCATGACCGCAACGTCAAAGAGCCCGAAATCGTCCTCTGTGAGCTCTCGCGCATTGAAGCCCTCTACATTTACCACTCGCTTGTCTGACAGTATCTTCGAGTGGAGCTGCCCCCTGCCCGAATCTACACAGTAAACGCTTGCCGCTCCGTTTTGTAAAAGGCAATCGGTAAATCCACCCGTAGATGCGCCCATATCAATGCATCTTTTGCCGCTGACCTCAACTTTGAAGACCGAGAGCGCCGCCTCAAGCTTGAGTCCACCGCGACTGACGTATTTATCAACCTCGGTGATCTCAACCGTGTGCTCCTCGCCCCATATCTCCTCTGACGGCTTCTTGACAATGCATCCATCCACCAAAACCTTGCCGTCAGCTATAAGTCTTGCCGCGCGCGTGCGACTCTCTACGTATCCGTATACGGTCAGAAAGCTATCTGCTCTCATGCAAATACTCCAAACGCGGGGATAAGCGACATCAGAAGTGCCACTATAAGTCCTACTGCCGCGCCTGCATATACCTGCAAGGGTGTATGCCCCGCAAGCTCTCCGAACGCCTTATGGGTATGCTCGATATCCTTGGACTCAACAAGCTCCTTGAATATAAGGTTGAGTGCCTTTGCATGCTCGCCAACCTGACGTCTCATGCCCATAGCATCTCTGATTACTATCATCGCAAGTATAAAGCTGATTGCAAAGTAGCCTGAACCAAGTCCGTACTTTACTCCGCAGGAGGTGAGGAGTCCTATCACCGCCGCAGTGTGCGACGAGGGCATTCCTCCCGTGCCGAAGAAAAATTCGGTAAGAGTAAATTTCTTTAATTTAAAAACACCGGTTATCGCCTTGAGTATCTGCGCCACAACCCATCCTGCTCCCGCACTCACAAGGCAGTAGTTGGTAGCCATACTGTATAATTCATTCAAAAAATCCATTTTCAATTATCCTTTTATTTTGTCCTGTCGCACAAAAATCTTGCAAGGCTCTGAAGCCTCTCCGAGCCCTCGATATCCTCTATAGCCGCGATCGCGTCATCGGTAAGTCTCCTTGCATACGCACGAGCCTCCTCTACCGTAAAGAAGCTCATAAACGTGGTCTTATTCTTGTCCTTGTCGGAGCCTATGCTCTTTCCAAGCTCCTCGTCAGTAGAGGTAACGTCAAGAATATCGTCGATCACCTGGAATGCAAGTCCTATCATCTGCGCAAACACCGTAAGCTTCTCGGTCATCTCGCTATTAGGCGCGTAGCCCGCCGCGAGCGCACCAAGCTGAGCAGACACACATATCATCGCGCCTGTTTTGCCCATGTGAAGCTCCACAAGCTCCTTTTCGCTAAGAGCATGGCTCTCGCCGTATATATCCATGACCTGTCCCTTGATCATTCCATAGCTTCCCGCCGCACCCGACAAAAGCGCAACCGCCGCCGCGGCGCAATCACCCGTAACGTGGGGGTTCATGGCACAAACTGCAAACGCATCTGTAAGAAGTCCGTCGCCCGCAAGCGTAGCGTATGCCTCACCGTAAACATTATGGTTTGTCGGCTTGCCTCGGCGAAGATCATCGTTATCCATACAGGGCAGATCATCATGTATAAGCGAGTATGTATGCACCATCTCAACGGCAGATGCAAAAGGCAATGCCGCCTCAGTCTTACCGCCAAGCAGTCTGCACGACTCAATCACAAGCGCCGCTCTTACTCTCTTTCCACCCGAGAGAAGACTGTATCTCTCGGCTTCGTAGAGAACCTTGGCTATGCCGTCTACCTCGGGATATATTTTCTCAAGCTCACAATTTACCGCGCCTGCGCATTCGTCAAGCACCGAGAGTGCAAGCTTATTGTTATTTTCAAGCATTTCTTTACCTCGCTTAAGAATTAAAAGTGCCCTCGGGAAGCTCTGCAAGCTCAATCCCGCCGTCCTTACCCTGCTGTAAGACCTTTATTTTTCTCTTCGCAGCCTCAAGCTCATCGGAGCATTTTGCAACGATGCCGATTCCCTCCTCGTAAAGCTTTAAGGACTTGTCAAGGGGAAGCTTTTCTCCCTCCATCTCCTTCACTATCTCCTCAAGTCTTATCATCAAGGACTCTATATCGTTCTTCTTTCTCTCTGCCATATCTGTTTACCCCTCAATTTCTTTTTTGATTCGCGTATCGCTTACGATTGCGGAAAGCTCACCGTCCTGAAGCTTCACCGTAATATCGTCACCCGACCTTACCCCGCTTACAGACGAGATAAGTCTTCCCTGTGCGTCCTCTACCACGCTGTAGCCGTGTGAGAGCACTGAAAGCGGATTTGACGCCTCAAGACGGGTGCAAAGCATTCTGAACTCAGACTCAAATGCTTCAAGTCTGCTTCTTTGTGCCGAATCCAATCTGTTTTTAAGGATCTCAAGCGCGCTCTCCCTCTCGCCAAGCCGTCTTATGGGAGAATGGAGCTCCACGCTCTTTTTCATCAGCTCAAGGGCACTTTGTATCCTGCTTATCTTTATTGTAAGCGCATTTTCGCTTTTAATGCTCAGCGTCCTTACTCTGTTTAGTATTTCCGCTGTGTCCGGAAATGCAAGCTCTGCCGCTGCCGACGGCGTGGGAGCGCGAAGGTCGGCAACAAAGTCGCATATCGTAAAGTCGGTCTCGTGTCCCACCGCAGAAATGACGGGAATATCCGACCCCGCTATCGTGCGAGCCAGAGTCTCGTCGTTAAAGCACCATAGGTCCTCCGCAGAGCCTCCTCCGCGGCCGATAATGATAACGTCAACCTTATGTCTTTGGTTAAAGAACAGAATACCTCCCGTAAGGCTTCTCGGCGCAAGCTCGCCCTGAACGTAGGACGGATAGATGATTATCTCCGTCGAGGGACAACGTCTGCCCGACACGTTGATAATATCGTGGAGCGCCGCGCCCGACGCTGAGGTTATAACTCCGACGCTGCGCGGAAGCTTTGGTATGGGCTTTTTTCTCTCGGGGTCAAAAAGTCCCTCGCCCGAGAGCTTTTTCTTTAACTGCTCGAATGCAACCGCAAGCGCTCCTGCGCCGTCCGGCTGCATATCGTCTATAATTATCTGGCAATCTCCGCTGACCGTATATGAAGATATTTTACCGTGCACGATCACCTTCATACCGCTCTCGGGCATAAATTTAAGCCTTGCCGCACTGAAGCGGAACATTACCGCGCGCAAGGACGATTTCTCATCCTTAAGAGAGAAATACATATGTCCCGAGGAGTAGTTGCTCTTGAGATTGGATATTTCTCCGCGGAGATACACGCTTTGCAAGACCGAGCTTGATTCAAGCGTCATTTTGATATATTCATTTAACTGCGTGACGCTGAATACCGCCTTATCCTGCATGGCTTTCTCCTTATCATTTGTTTTTCATGTATTTTCTTCTTGTCAGAAGCGCGATCCCCGCGGCATTATCCGCAGAAAACTCGGGCTCCGAGAAATAGACGTTCCCGAGATTTGAAAGTCTTTTCGCTATGCGCTTGTTGCTCATAACACCGCCCGCGAATATCACGGGGATGTTGTCATACTGCTCTCTGAGGTTCTCGGTGAGCTTATAGAGCGTGTCCGCAATAAAGTCAAAGCAGAAGGCACTTGTCGCCGCCTTGTCATTCGTCTCGCGGTACTTCCTTGCCGCAAGGTTTTCAAGCCCCGACAAATTGCAATCAAGTCCGTTTACCGACACCTTGCACTTCTTATACGGCACGTCGCCGCACAAGGACTCCATCTCTCTGCCGCAGGGAAACTTAAGTCCCATCATAACACCCGTTCTGTCTATCGCCTGACCCGCATTCATATCCTGCGTGCCGCCGATAAGCTCTACCCTCATTCCGTCGTCGGTGGGATTGACAAGCAAAAGCTCGGTAGTACCGCCCGAAACGTGGAACGCTGCAAAGGGCTCCTTGGAATAAAGAAGCTCGGTCTTGCCCGATGAGTAAAGCGCCGCCATTATATGACCGTCCTGGTGCGAGAAGAAATATCTTTCACATCCGAGAACCGCGCATATACTCTCCGCCGCCGCCACACCCGACAAAAAGCAAGGCATATACGAGCCTTCAACACTTCTCGGGGTGGATGATACACCAAGCGCGACTATTTTGGCACAAGGCATTTCATTTTTCAGAAACTCTCCAAGCTTACCCATAATCTCGGGGAGGTTTTTTGTGTGCGCGAAGAGTGCGTCACACTGTCTGAGTCCTCTCTCTCCTTCTTTTACGGGCAAAAGCTTTTTGAGATTAAGTATTACCCTTCCTCCTTTATCGCAAAGCGATGCGGAGGTGGTGTAATTACTCGTATCTATACCTAAAAACAACTCGCTCTCAGGCATTTTCTCAGCCTTCCTCGGCTTCAGAGGAGGTATTAAGGGTAGATGCAAGCTCCTCAACGTAAGCCCTTACGTCCTTACCGTCTATGTCCTTGAAGAGTCCCGAAAGCACGCCGTTTACAAACTGCTTGGACTTGTCCTCTCCGTACTTTACCGCAAACTCTACTGCCTGGCTTATAGAGATATTCGGGTGAATATCGTCAATAAAGAGCATCTCGTAGATAGCAACGCGGATGATAGTTCTTGAGACCTTGGAAAGTCTGTCCGCCTTCCAGCCCTTAGAGTATCTGCCGATTACCGCATCGATAAGCTCTGCGCGTGTGATAACACCAAAAAAGGTGTTCTTGATATAGCTGTCGGCGGGAATATCTCGGTCAGCACATGCAAGCTCGTATATCTCGGTAGGATTTTCGCCTGCCTTGAACTCGGTCTCAAAAAGCAGACCGAAAAGTATATCTCTTGCTTCTTTTCTTGATAACTTTGCCATATTTTCCTCCATAAGGGGCAACATTTCAGTCACCTGTATTCAAAATAGTCAATCATATTTATTATACATAATATTAATATAATTGTCAAGCGGATATATGATAAAAGCAGAGCAAAAATGTATGAATATTCATTATTTTTTCTCTTTTGCGCTAAATTTTTCTTTGGGACTTGAAATAATCGTTTTTTTTTGATATAATGTACGGGTATACAATTTTCTTTTCTGAAGGATAAAAAATGAACGCTAAGGATTTATTTAAAAGATTTATCACAAGAGGTGCGGTAATATACACCGCGGGCTCTCTTTTCATACTTCTCTTTTCGCTTATGCTGCCCGAAAATTCGGCGGCTAAGATTCTCTCCCCCACTCCGTTTTTATTCTTTGCGATATTCGCATATATCCTGTCGCTTGGAAGCGCGCTTTACGCATCCGGAAGGTTCTACGCTCCGATAGCGCGTCTTATACACGCGGCATGCTACAACCTGGGATTTCTCTGCTTTTTGATCTTCTGTAGCGTGGAGTTTGCATACGCGGCTATATTCACCGCCGTTTTTGCAATAATCTATACCGCCTCCGTTTTGATCGCAGGCTCATTTAAGAAGAAGCTCAAGGCAACAACAGATCACAAGCAGACAGCAGTGGCAAAGCCCGAAAAAGTGAAGAAAGCAAAAAGCAAGCCCGAGACTACGTATACAAGCCGCTTTTCTTAAGAGGTGGGCTATAAGATGAAGAATTTCAATAAAATTGCTGCTACGCTGATAATGTTCATCGCGGTTATGACGGTCGCCTGCGCGGTGAGTATTGTAACGATATGCTTAAACGGTGCAAGACCCGATATTTACACAAACAGCGGTTCTGAAAGCTCTCTGTCACAGGCCGAGCTTAAGAAGACCTTCGACTACGGAGACGGCTACATCAAGAAGATAATCTTCGTAGGAGACAAGACAATCTCCCCCATCTCGGGAGTTATTACGGATGTGGAAAAGGACCAGGTGTGGTCAACCGCCGACGGATCTCTCCCACTTGACAACAACCTGAAAACCATTGCAATAATTCACTCCGAGGATAAAAAAGGAAGCTCGATTTCCTCTGCCGCAGAAGTCTACAAGCCGCAGTACATTATCATCACCGTTGGACTTGAAAACGGCGTGGCATACTGTAACGAAGAAAAATTCAAGGAGTACTATACCGACCTTATAAACTCCATAAAAGACTCTTCCCCCACCACAAATATCATTCTCCAATCGGTATTCCCTATTTCGCGGGAAGCCGAGAAGGCAACCCCAAATATTGCCAACGACAGAATAAATACCGCTAACGAATGGATAGTTGAGATATGTGAGGAAAGCTCTGTGAAATACCTTAACACCGCATCTGTATTAAAGGACGGACAGGGATACCTCGCATCCGAGTATGATTCGGGTGACGGCATCACTCTGAATGCGGAGGGCTATAAGGCAATGATCGATTATATCAGGACTCACGGATACAAATAACTCAAAAGCCCCGACACGGTGTGTCGGGGTTTTCTTTATTCCTTGGTATAATTTTTTCCTTGGTAGAGGTCGTCTTCGTACATTTTCTTGTCGATGTTATTTATGACGACAGTCTTTTTTCTGCTCCAATCGGGAGCCAAAAGCTCACTTTGCATTCCGTCTCCCGTAAGGCGTCCGATGACTGTATCGGGCGGCAGATACGTCAGCGCCAGAGCTACGTTATCGACGTAATCCTCCATGGTCATAGGAATGTAGTCACCGCCAAGATAGATATCCGCCATAGCGGTATTTTTTATCACATGCAATAAGTGAATTTTTACCTGCTCGGGGTGTAAGTCTGCCACGTCCTTGACGGTCTTAAGCATCATTTCCCTATCCTCTCCGGGTAGACCAAAAATGATATGCACACAGATATTTATTTTGTCCGACGCGTGGCGAAGTTTCTCATACCCCACAAGGAAATCCTCGTAGCTATGCCCTCTGTTTATTATCCTTGCGGTCTCATCGTTTGAGGACTGGAGTCCAAGCTCTACGGTGAGTGTAGTTCGCTCTGCAAGCTCACAGAGATACTCCACCACGTCGTCCTCAAGACAGTCGGCACGTGTTGCGATATTTAATGCCACCACGCCCTCCTTTTGCATTACGGGCTCTATCCTCTCTCGTATCGCCTCAAGCGGCGCGTAGGTGTTTGTATGCGCTTGAAAATACGGGATATATTTGTCTGTCTTCCACTTTGATGAGAGCTGAGATCTGACTATCTCAAACTGCTCGTCGGTAGGAATGACGCTCTCCTGTGCGAAATCACCGCTACCGCGAGGCGAGCAGTATATACATCCCCCATGAGCGCATCTGCCGTCAATATTCGGGCAGGTAAAGCCCGCATCTATCGGTATCTTCATACACTTTGAGCCAAAGGTGCGGCGCAGGTAATAATCGTAGGTATAATAGCGCTTGTTGGTATCACTGTTTCTGTAAGGATTCTTACTTACCTGTGTTTCCTTCATGTCCTTCTCCGTAAATAATAGGCGGCATTGTGTGCCGCCTATTGCTTTTTATTTCTCAAGATACTTTTCAAGAGTTGCAAGCTTTACGCATACGACGAAAAGCTTCATAGCCTTCTCAAGGTCCTCAAGTGAGGGGAACGTGGGCGCTATGCGGATATTACTGTCATCGGGGTCATATCCAAGGGGATAGGTCGCGCCGACCGTGGTAAGCGTAAGTCCTGCCTCCTTGGCAAGAGAATATATTCTCTTGGCGCATCCGGGCATAGAATAGAAGCTTACGAAATATCCGCCGTTGGGCTTTGTCCAACGAGCTACGTCAAGCTCTGAGAGCTCCTCGTCAAGATATTTCTGAACAAGCGCGAACTTGGGCGCGATGATAGCAGCGTGCTTTTTCATGTGCTCCAATACGTTCTCGGCGTTACCGAAGAACCTTACGTGGCGGAGCTGGTCGAGCTTATCAAAGTTAATCGCCTGAGCCGCCATGATAGATTTGATCTGCTTTAAATTTGCCTCACTTGCCGCAAATACAGCTACTCCGCTTCCGGGATAGGTAACCTTTGAGGTCGATGCAAAATAGAAAACTCTGTTTTCATTTCCCGTCTCGCGGCACTCTGCCATAATATCAAGAAGCTTATCACCCTCGTCGTACAGGTCATGGATGGCGTACGCGTTATCCCAGATAATACGGAAATCGGGAGCCGCGGTCTTCATTCTCGCAAGACGGCGAACAGTATCGTCGCTATATGTATATCCGTCGGGATTGGAATACTTGGGGTTGCACCAGATTCCCTTGACTGCAGGATCCTTGACAAGCTCCTCAACGGCGTCCATATCGGGGCCCTCGGGGCTCATGGCAACGTTTATCATTTCAATACCAAGGGATTCTGTAACCTTAAAATGACGGTCGTATCCGGGTACCGGACATATAAATTTCACCTTTTCCTCGCGGCACCACGGGCGCTCACTGTCGCAAACGCCGTAAAGCATTGCGCGTGCAACGGTGTCGTACATCATTGTAAGAGAGGATCCGCCGCCAAGAATCAAATTCTCACGCGGAATACCCAAAAGCTCGGCGAAAAGCTCTTGAGCCTCCGGAATACCCTCAAGCAGTCCGTAATTTCTGCAGTCAAAGCCCTTCTCTGTCTTGCATTCATTTCCCTCAGTCAGGACGGTAAGCATTCCGTCAGAGAGATTGAGCTGCTCTGTGCAGGGCTTTCCTCTTGAGATATCAAGCGACATTCCCATCGCCTTTATATCCTCGTATTGTGCCTTGACGGCGGTATATGCCGCGCTGAGTGCTGCGCTGTTCATCTCACGGTATTTCATCAGTAATCTCCCAAATATTTAATTATTTTTTAAATTTTAGTACGTTTAATTCTATATCACATTATATCACAAGGCTTTTCAAATTTCAATATCTTTTATCATTTTAAAATATTATCTATATTTATCCCAAAAATCTCGTGCAATTTGTGCCAGCGATTGGGCATTTCCGGTATATTTTGCATTCTTCCACTCGCGCGGGAACATGGAAATATATTTCTTTTCAGAGAATCGGTCGTCGATAAGCACGGCTATTCCGCGGTCTGTCTCTGTTCTTATAACTCTACCCACCGCCTGGAGTATCGAGTTCATTCCGGGATAGGTATAGGCATAGTCGTACCCGCATCCGCTCTTTTCCTCGTAGTAGTCACGGATTATGTTGTTCTCACTTGAAAGCCCGGGCAGACCGACTCCGACACAGATAACGCCGATAAGCTTATCCCCCGGTAGATCTATTCCCTCGGAAAACGAGCCGCCAAGCACGCAAAAGGCGATTCTCGTTTTGCCGTCATCCTGAAATGAGGCAATAAATTCATCCCTTTGGGCTTGCGACATATTCTTGGTCTGCTCTAAGATTTTAACATTCGGGTACTTTGCCGCAAATATCCTTTTGACCTCGGAAAGATAGCCGTATGACGGGAAAAAGACGATATAATTTCCCGCCTTGGCAGATACCGTTCCCGCGATACAGGAGGATATCTTTTTGTATGATTTTTCCCTGTCCTCGTATCTCGTGCTTATCTTATCGACTATCGCAACGCATAAGTTTTCCTCGGGGAATGGTGAGCGGAAGCTTACGGATGCCGTCCTCTTACCTCCTCCGAGAATATCGGCAAAATACTCGGTAGGAGTAAGCGTTGCAGAGAACATGACCGTCGCAACCGCACGGTCAAGCGCAGAGGAAAGCTCGTCTGCGGGGTCAAGGCAATAAAGCAACAGCGAAACGCTCTCCCCCTCGCGTGTGATAAAGGTGAGGTATCCCTTACCGTATCTCTCGGATATTTTTTTATACTCAAAGAGCTTATACGCAAGATCCTCCACGTAAAGATACGCCGCGTGGTCGGTGTTTGCTTTAAGCCAGGTGTCGCATTTTTTCGCAAACAGCTCAAGCGTCTCCGAGAATTTTTCGGGAAGCTGACGGCTTGTGCTGTACCCCGTCCTCTCTCCGTCCTCCGAATAGTGGGTGTCGTTATCGCAAAGACGACCTATGTGCTCAAATTCTGAGAGGAGTGACAAGGTCGCGCTTGTGAGCTGATCGTTCTCTTCAAGCATAGCGACAAGCGCCTCAAACTGATCTGATGAAAGTCTTGCCGAGAACATATCCCTCGCTCTGTCGGGAAGGTTATGCGCCTCGTCTACAAGGAATATATATTTCTCTCCCCTCTCGCCGTCAAAATAACGCTTGAGGTATACCGTGGGGGAGAAAACGTAGTTATAGTCACAGATTATTACGTCGCAAAGCTCGCTAAGATCAAGGGAGAGCTCGTACGGACATACCTTGTATTTCTCAGCGATCTCACGTATTTTCTTGGAATCGTACGCATCGCCCGACGAAAGCAGGTCTGCGACGGCATAGCTTGCTCTGTCGTAGTATCCCTTTGCATAGGGGCATAGGTCGGGGTTGCAGCTTGATGACAGTCTACCACCTCTCAGCCTTGCGGCGGCGTTATGGCACATCCCCTCTCTTGCAGACAAAACACAGCTGCGGAGACCCACTCCTGCCGCGTTCATCCTCTGCATAGCGGAAAATGCCTCTCGGCGTATGCTCTGCTTTGAGGTCAGATAAAATATCCTGTCTGCAATTCCCTCGCCTACGCATTTGACGGCGGGATAAAGCGTTGATACCGTTTTGCCAATTCCCGTAGGTGCCTGGCAGAAAAGACGCGAGCCATGCTTTATATCGCGGTAGCACTCCTTTATCATCTCGCTCTGGCTTTCGCGCAGCGATTTATACGGGAACACGGCGTTCCTCGCAGAGGGTATTCTTACAGTTTCCCGATCCCTGATAACGTGTGCGCGCCAAAGAATTTTTGAAAGCACTGAGATATAAGAAGCTCTTAGCTCTTCTCTTTCTTTCATCTCGGACACTACCTCAAAGTCGCCGTGCTCGGTGTCAAAAAATATCTGTCTCAGCTCCACTCTCTCACACTCCTTTTGTGAGCACAAAAGATAGGCGTACACGGTGGCTCTCAGTCTATGATACTGCTCCTCCTCAAAGGACACGAGCTTGTCAGTCCTGCCTACGCGCACCTCGTCAAGAGAATAGCCGTCGGTCTTGCACAGAACTCCGTCCGCGCATCCCGTGACCGATATATATACCCCGTCAAGCTTGCAGGTGTTCTGAAGCTCGACGCGGTCGTAATATCTCATTCCAAAGGAAAGGTGGAGCTTATTATATATACGCGAGTGGTCTCTGCTTCTCTCGCGGAATCGGCTTGTATTCCGTCTTGTGTCGATATTGCCGCCAGACAAAACCGACGTGCAAAGCTCCTCTACCGTGAGAGTGACAACGTCTCTTTTTTCGTCGTATCTCATATTCTCCTCCTTTCAATCCCGATAAGACAATTATATCATCTAAAGCACTGAATGTCAATCAATTCGCGTCCCCAAAATTACCATATTTTTAGGGGTTACATTTTTATCCCTTCCGTATTATAATGATAGTAATGACAGAGATACAAGAAGAGGAGGTAAACGTGGAAATAATACCTATTAACGATTCCAAGCTTAAGATAATGCTTGATGAGAGTGATATGAAGGAATTACATATATGCGAGGATGCGGATTGCGCCAGAGGAGAGACGAGGCTTGCCATTCGAACGATACTTGAGAGAGCCAAAACACAGATTGGCTTTAACACCGAGGGCTCAGAGATATTTGTCCAGCTATACACCTCAAAGGGAGGAGGGTGCGAGCTTTTTATCACGAAAAGCAACGCCCTGCCATTTGCCTCCTTAAATAACGAGGGCAAGAGCGACAAAAAGCCGCAGAGGCGCGAGGGCCCACACAAAAAGAAGACACAAGAGGAATCCTGCGCCATTACTCCGAAGGCAGAGACACTCCCCACTCAAAGGAGGTCGACTATTGGAAAAATGATATTCTCATTTGAATCCCTGCGCGACATGTGCGACGTATGCAAAATACTCAAGGAAAAGAAAAGCGGCGTGGAGAGCCGCGCCTACAGGGGTGCAGACGATAACTATTATCTCGTGATCGAAAACGCAAATATGTCCGCATATTGCCGCCTTGACTCCCTGACGTTTATACTTGAATACGGCCGCAGAGAGCGTGCAGACCACATAAGCACCTATCTCTCGGAGTGCGGAAAAGCAATATGCCTTGAGAATGCTATCGAAACACTTTCCGATTTTTGATCTTTCGATAAAAAAATACTCCCCGATACTTGCATTCGGGGAATTTTTTTGGTAAAATGTATGTATTGTATATAATCATACTCGGAAGGACATGATAAAATGACTTTAGATGAACTTAAAAAGATATGCTCCGAATGCCACGGTTGCTCGCTCTCAGAAACAAGAACCAATTGCGTGTTCGGTATCGGTAACGAAAACGCGGACATTATGTTCGTAGGCGAGGCTCCCGGTGAGCAGGAGGACCTCTCGGGTACTCCCTTCGTCGGCCGCGCGGGTCAGCTGCTTGACAAATTCCTCTACGCTGTTGACATAAGCCGCGAGGACGTATATATTGCGAATATTCTTAAATGCCGTCCGCCCAAAAACCGAGATCCGCTCCCTGCAGAGGAGGATGCATGCATTGATTTTCTTCGCCGCCAGGTTGAGATCATCAACCCCAAGGTCATCGTATGCCTTGGCAGAATCTCTGCTATGAGACTTATAAAGCCTGATTTCAAGATCACACGGGAGCACGGAACATGGTTTAAAAAGGGCAACTACCTTATGACCGCCGTTTACCATCCCGCAGCCCTCCTCCGCGACCCCCGAAAAAAGGAGGACATGCTTGAGGATATGAAGAAGATCAAGGAAAAGGTCTTGGAGATAGAAAATGAACTTTGATGCCCTTTACGTAGTCGTTGCCACCCTTATGGTGATAATAGCCGTCGGCTTTCTTTGCCGCAAGGTTGGTATTATCAACGACGTATCCTCAAAAAATTTGTCAAAGCTCGTGCTTATGGTTGGTCAGCCCGCGATGCTTATCTACTCTATGTCAAGCGCGGAGTACAACGAAAAAAACGTCAATATTGCCTGGACGATGCTATGGCTCGGATTTATCTATCACGGCGCACTTGCAGTCCTCGGATATTTCCTCGCTCTGCCTTATAAGAAGAATATCGACGAGGAAAAGATCTCCGAATTCTCTTTCATGTTTGCCAACTGCGCCTTTATCGGATTCCCGATATTCGAGGCATTGCTCGGCCCCACGGGACTCTTTATGGCGTCCTTTTTGGTATTCAGCTTCAACGTACTTCTCTGGACCTGGGGTCTTGCCATCTTCGGGCGAAAGCGCAACGACATCAAGCTGAGTATAAAGAAGATATTCCTCAATTTCGGAACAGTCCCCTGTGTTATCGGCTTTGCGCTTTATCTTTTAAAGGATCCCGCGATAGGATTTGAGCTTCCCGTATTTCTTACAAAGGCAATGGGTTACCTCACAAATATCTGCACGCCGATATCGGTACTCATCATAGGCGCGCTTATCGCCACGCAAAGCCCCAAGAGGATATTCTGCTCCTGGAAGCTTTATTATTTCAACGCGATAAAGCTCTTCGTTCTCCCCTTGCTCGTCTGCCTTATCTCTAAGGTAATTCTTATCCTCGTTCCCGTAGACGGACTCTATATGTACGCGGTGTTTGCAACCGCGGCGGCGGCTCTCCCCAGCGCGGCGGCAGTCACTATGATGTCCGAGACACACGGACTTGACTCCGTCTACTCCTCGGTAATCGTGGGAACAACGTCACTTTTGTCGGTGCTCTCTCTTCCCCTTACCATGATGATAGCAGAGCAGATACTCAAATTATAAATGATAAAACACCAATCGGCAATCCGATTGGTGTTTTTTGTTTACTTACCGTTAGAATCGTTGTGGTATATTATCTCGTCGGGCAGGAGCAGATTTAGCTTTTCCTTTGCCACTCTTATAATGTACTCGTAGTCGATCGGAGAATTTATAAGGTATTCAAGCTCCTCTACCTCCGCCTCATATTCCTCAACCTTGTCCTCAAGCGCAGCCTTCTCTCTCTGAAGCTCACTGTACTTCATAAGTCCGGTTACAAACGCGGCGAGAGACGCGATAAGCAGGACGGCAAGCAAAAGCCTGGCAACCACCTTGATATGCGGTGTTTTAACCCCCGTCTTGATCGCGCGCTCAAGATTTTTCTCCGACTCCTCAAGAATCTCATCGCTTGTAAGCTCCGAAGCTGATGCGGTCTTCTTTTTTATATCCTCTTGCACATTTGGCATTATATTCCTCTTCCTCTGTTTCTTCTTTTGGAGACTGAGGGGAAATTTGCACGGCAGTATTCTCTGCACGCGCCCTCTTTTTCTTCTCCCTTACGGATTTTACTCTACATATTATTTTACCAATAATTTTTCCGATTGTCAAGGCGTAAATCCTACAAACAAGTGAAAAAATCGCCCTGAGCGGAATAAGCGTGATTTTGATAATGACCTTTAATGATTTCTTTATTACGTCGGTCAAAAATTGCTCGATCCTCTCTATAAGCTTGCCTAAGGTCATTCTGTAAATCAGAAGGCCTACCGTCATAAAGGTATATACACAGCCGCGGAAAACTCCACCGCTTATATTATACGTCAGAAGTATCGCACTTGCGGCAAAAAGCAGACAAAACGCAAGATCCGTGAAAAACGAAAATGCAAAGAAGACTATGCCCCAAAATCGCCCTGCACGGCTGCGCGGCAGCATCATTCTCGCTATTCTTACGCCCTCGTAAAAAAGACCGAGCGCCACGCCTATACAAAAGGCCCTCAAAATTAAGGAGAGGATGATTTTCTGCGACAGATCTATCAAGGCTTATCCTCAGCTCTCTCGTCCTCTGAAAAGTCCGCGCTTTCCCTGTGGCTTTGATTCATAGTAATAAATTCCGTTTATCTTCCCGTCTATCTCAACCTTGCCGTCGGTGATGTTAAGGACGGTTACGTGAAGCTCCTCGCCCTCAACAGCCATATTGCCAACCGTGGTTTCAAGCGCGACCCCACGCTCGTCAAAGCTGACCACGTCCAAAACTCCGTCTATTTTAATTCCCTCTCTCCCCGACGAGGAGATACTGTGCCTCTTTTCTGCATTTTGCCCATTCATAGAAAAAAACCTCCGCATACTGCACCGAATGGTACATTATATGCGGAGGTCTTCAAGGTTATTCAATCACCTCATAAAGTGATGACGCGTCTGCCTTTGCGGTGAACTCCTTTACATCAAGAACTCTTACCTTAAGCGTTCTCTGACCGAAGGTCACCTCGATAACGTCGCCTGCTTTGACGTCATAGGACGCCTTGGCAGGTCTGCCGTTAACACTGACGTGCGCGGTATCACACGCGTCATTGGCAACGGTGCGCCTTTTTATGATTCTTGAAACCTTTAAGTATTTATCGAGTCTCATTGAAAATTAGCCGTTTACTTTTTCCTTAAGTGTGCTGCCTGCAGCGAATGCAACGTACTTGGATGCGGGAATAGCAACCTTCTCGCCTGTCTTGGGGTTTCTGCCCTCTCTTGCTGCGCGATCCTTAACCTCGAAGCTACCAAAGCCTGTGATCTTAACGTCCTCACCCTGAGCGAGAGTCTCTGCGATTACCTCGAGAACTGCGTCAACTGCTGCAGCTGCTTCCTTCTTTGTCATTCCTGCCTTAGCTGCTACTGCATCTGTAAGCTGTAACTTTTTCATGTTTAAATCCTCTTTCTTTTATTAAATTTATGGATCTGCAAAACAGTCGTCAAATTGACCACTTAAACGGCAAATCCACTGTATTTGTTTAGTTAAATTATACCATAAAAAATATAGCTTTGCAATAGTTTTTTTGAAAAAATAATGCAAAAATCCTATATTTTTTAAGGTTTTTGAGGATTTTTTGCTATATTTTAATGTTTTATACTGTCCCAGACCTCATCAAGCTCGGTCATAGTCATATCTTCAACGTTTTTTCCCTGCCCGAGAACGGCATTTTCAACCTTCTCAAATCTGTCCAAAAACTTATTTGTTGCATTGAAAAGCGCCTGCTCGCTATCAACTCCAAGCTTGCGCGCAAGACTTGTTACAGTCAAAAGAAGGTCTCCCATCTCCTCCGTAACAGCCGCCTTGTCACCGCTCTCTGCCGCCTCCTTGACCTCGTCGATCTCCTCATAAAGCTTAGCGTAGACCTCCTCGGTTGTGGGGAAATCAAAGAAGGATGCCTTCTTGCCCACCTTCTGCGCCCTCATAAGCGCAGGAAGCATCGGGGGGATGGAGCGGAGCTTATCGGTCAGAGTATTCCTCTGCTTTTCAACGCCCTTTATCTTATCCCAATTTGCAAGAACGTCCTCACTGTTATCAAGCCTCAATTCGCCAAATACGTGAGGATGGCGGTGTATGAGCTTTGCGGAGATATCGTTGGCAACGTCGTCAATAGTAAATCTGCCCTCTTCATTTTCAATATCTGCATGGAAAACTATCTGGAGCAGAACGTCTCCAAGCTCCTCGCGTAACAGCTTAGGATCCTCGGTATCTATTGCCTCTATAACCTCATAGGTCTCCTCGATAAAGTCCTTTCTGAGGCTCTTGTGTGTCTGCTCCTTATCCCAAGGACAGCCCACGTTACTGCGTAGGATAGCTACTATCTCACAAAGGTCGTCAAAGGAGTATCTCTCCGCTTTGAGCAGTCTTTCTACCTTTGCCTGTTTTTCATTATCCGTCAAAATGTTCATGCTTTATTCTTCCTTTTTGTATTTTTCATCCGTCGACGCACCGTGAGCCCGACAGTCCTTTGATTTCTTTTATGTCTATCACCCTTAATGCAAGGCAGGTAATGAGATAGAGCAATCCTGCAATTGCGATACACAAGATCGTATTAAGGCTTCCCTCTCCGAATTTGGCGCTCAAATTGCCGTAAATTATCTTCGATGCCGCCACCGAGATAACAGACGCTAAAAAGGGGCGGACAAATACTCTTTCCACCCTTATTTTCCCGGGTATATACCTGCAAATAAAGGAAAAGCTGACTAAATTTATTGCAATATCGCAGAAAAACGTGCTTATCGGCGCGCCTGCGATATTTACAGCTTCATTACCTATAAGAAAATAGGCTAAAATAATTTTTATCACCGCCCCGACTCCCATTGAGATAAGCGGAAGCGATGGGTGTCCGTACGCCTGGAGCACGGCGTTTGTAACCGTAACCAGGCTTGAAAGGCTTACCGAAAACGCAAGAAGCGTTAAAAGCGGCGTACAAAGCGATATCGCCTCGCTCTCGCCCGAGAATATAAGCTCAAGTATCTCTCCGGAATACAGGGCAAGTCCTGCCGAGATCGGCATTGATACTATCGACGTTAACGCAATAGAGTCGTTGACGGTCTCGGTCTGCGCCTTCCTATCCCCGATCGCTATCGCACGGCTGAGCCTCGGCAACGTCGGCATTGCCACAGAGCCTATAAGTGCAGGCGCAAGCGAGAAAAGCGGAAGGCAGAGCGTAGTATAGCTGCCATAGACCGAGAAGGCTTGCTCGCCGGGGTATCCAATGCTTTGCAATCTGCGAAGGATCATAGTCATATCTATCATTTTTGTGATACTGACTACCGCCGCGGATACCGTTATCGGCAGGGACATTTTAATAAGCTCTGCCGTTATCGGTCTGTCATTGCAAATAAGGCTTCTTCCTTCCCCTTCGCTTCTGAATTTCTTTACAAGCAAAAGGTAGAATGAGGATAGAACGCAGCCGAAAAGGAGACCCAGCACCGCGCAAGCTGCCGCGATCTCTCCGCCAAGCCCCGCATTCAGCGCGAGACATGAAAAAAGAAGCCCCAAAATAAGCTTTGAAATTGCCTCTATCACCTGCGAGAGCGCCGTTGGGGTCATTTCCCCTTTGCCTTGAAAATAGCCTCTGTACGCGCTTGTAACACATATAAAAAAGAGCGTTGGCGCGATGGCTATGATCGCATAGAAGCTCTTGTCGTTACCTAAAAATCTCGCCAAGGAATAGGAAAACGCGAGCATTACGGCACTTCCCACCGCTCCAAGGATGAGGAAGAGTCTCATCGCGCTACCAAACACCCTCTCGGCATGCTCCCCGTCCTTTTTTCGTGAGATCATCACCGACATAGCAACAGGCAAGCCCGAGGTAGAGATCACGCACAATAGCGCGTATATTTCATATGCAGAATTAAAATAACCCATGCCCTCGCTACCTAAAAGTCTGAGCATGGGTATTTTAAAGATAAGTCCGATTATCTTAACTATCACGGCTGAAAGTGAGAGAACAAGGACACCCGAATAAAAGCTTTGACCTCTTTTTCCTTTTAGTGATTCCTTTGCCTTGTAATTCTCGATCTCGCGCCGCGTCTTATCCATTTATCCTCCGATATCAGTCAAAATAATGAGCGATAACTCTCTTTGCGTTATATCTCATCTTTTCTTCGTCAATCGTAGTATATGTTCCCCTGTCGTAAAGTATGTTACCGTCAGAAAGCGTCATAAGGACGTTCGACTCTGTTGCGCTGTAGCACACTGTAGACTCAAGATCGTAGGAAGGAATATTGTTTATCGCGTTCATATCGAGAAGAATGAGGTCGGCTCTGTATCCCACCTTCAATTCTCCCGAATCAAGTCTTCCCTGTGCTATCGCACCGTTTTTCGTAGCGCATCTGATCATATCCCCCGCGCGTGTTATCGCAGGGTCGCATGCAGCCCCCTTGTGTATAAGCGCGGCATACTGAAGCTCACGCAATACGCTCAGCTGATTATTCGATGCCACTCCGTCGGTTCCAAGCGCAATATTAACGCCTGCAGCCTTCATCTTACCGTAAGGCATTATTCCGCTACCAAGCTTCAAATTGCTTACAGGATTATGAGCCGCAGTCACGCCTCTCTCTGCCATAAGCCTGATATCGTCATCGTCAACGTACACGCAATGCGCCGCAGTTACAGGTACGTCAAGCACACCGCACGATTCAAGGAATCTCATAGGTGTCATTCCGTGGCGCTCTATACACTCTCTGTGCTCGCTCTCCGTCTCGGATACGTGTATCTGAAAGCCTGTTCCCAGCTCCTTTGTAAGCTCTGCAACGTATCTGAAGCAGGGCTCTACGTTTGAATACTCGGCGTGGAGCGACATATCTATCTTGATCCTGCCGTCCGCCTTGCCGTTCCATCTGTTGAATACGTCAAGCGACTCAAGCACTCTTTGATCCTTTGTGAAATCCGCATCCTTATCAAAGGAAACTATAGAGCGCGAGAGGTTTGCCTTGATTCCGCTCTCCTCTACCGCCCGCGCGGTCTCGTCAAGGAAAAAGTACATATCCGAAAAGGATACTACTCCGTTTCTTATCATCTCGGCGATTGCTATCTGAGAGCCTGTATAGACCCTCTCCTCGTTGAGTCTGTCCTCTGCGGGAAAGATCTTTTCGTTAAGCCATCTCTGAAGCGGCAGATCGTCTCCGTAGCCGCGGAAAAGGGTCATTGCGCTATGACAATGCGCGTTAAAGAACGCGGGCATAAGGAGATTGCCGTTACATTCAATAACCTTGTCTGCCTCACGTATCTCATTACCGATATAGGATATCAGCTTGCCGTTGATGAGGACGTTTAGGGTACCGCGAACACCGCCTTCAAGGGTTGTTACATTTTTGAATAAGATTTTCATACTTTTTATCCTTTTTTAAGGCTTCTGCGCTCGTAGAATTCACGAGCCGCCTCAAGCTTTTGCTCAGTTTTGTTGTCCGAGAGGTATTCGTAGGGGTATTTCGGATTGAAAAATCTCTCAATAACCCGAGGACTTCCGTCCTTGGGGTTATAGTCCACAAATTTTGATACCGCGCCTGCGCCGCATGCAAATATCGAGTGTATCTCCTCCATCATGTAGATATTATAAAGTCCCTTATATCCGCCCAACGCAAAGCCCACGTTCTCATAGTTGCCTACCGTGTTCTTCTGCCTGTACATATAGTAGGGCTCGTATCCCTCGTGCTGTGCGGTTATCTGCGAATAGTCAACGCATTTGCCTACGTCTCCGCCGCGGATCGAATATATGTGGCTGCTGTTTTTAAGGAAATCACTTGCCTTCTTTACACTGAAGGTATGTACCGTTATATTCTCGGGCTTAAGCGATACTATCTTATCGTAGGATGCCGCAAAGCTTGAGAATTTATCTCCGGGAAGTCCTGCTATAACGTCTGTATTGATTATCGGGATCTCGCTGTTGCGCGCTATATCGTACGCGCGGAGGAAATCGTCAGCGGTGTGCGAGCGGCCGATGATCTTGAGCACGTCGTCGTTGAGTGTCTGCGGGTTAACGCTGATACGGTTTACTCCCCTCAGCCTTGCCACGCGCATCTTTCCCTCGGTTATGGTATCGGGACGTCCTGCCTCCAACGTATACTCGTCAAGCGTTCTTACGTCAACGTTCTTCTCTACCATAGAGAGCAGCCAATCAAGCTGATCTTCATCAAGTATGGTTGGGGTTCCGCCGCCGATATATACCGTCTTTACCCGAAGTCCAAGCTCACGGATAAGGGCAAACGTCTTGTTTATCTCATCGCCAAGCGCGATAAGGTAGTCGGGTATGGTTGCAAGCAGCTTCCTTGAGGTGTAAGACACAAAGGAGCAGTACGCGCATCTTGTCGGACAGAACGGTATCGAGATATACACACTGCACTCCCCGTCGTCCGCGGTTTTTACAAACTCCGCCTCGTTGAGCGCGACCTCGGTTGCAAGCGCCGCCTTCTTCGGGATAACGAAATAATCGCTGACAAGCGTCTTTTTAACTCTCGTTTTGCTCATTCCGCTCTCAAGCATCTCGGTTGCAACCTTTGAAGGTCTTACTCCGACAAGCATTCCCCAGGACGGGCGGTAGCCTATTACCTCTCCGCAAACCGAGAGTATCGCATCACCCACGGCTATCTTCTTGAGTCTGTCGTGAGTTATATCCTCACGGTGAGGGTAGATCTTATCGCACGACGCGTACTTTTCTTCAAGAGATAGCTCTGCGTGAACGTTTACTCCTCCGTCCTCGTTTTCGACAAGTGCGAGCGAAAGCTCGGGAACCGCATTGCTCGCTGCTTGAATATCCGCATCCTCTGAGAATTTTTCACCCGGGAAAAATATCATACAGAGGGTCTGCACGTAATATTGATTTATGTTTCCGCTTACTCTAAGCTTCATAACAAAATCCTATCCTTAATCATTTTTGTTTTTTCTTTAAGACTTCGCTGTCCATTACTATGGTTACGGGCCCGTCGTTTACAAGCGAGACCTCCATATGCGCGCCGAATACTCCCTTGCCAACGTGCTTTATCTCCGCCGCTATCAGAGATGCGAAATATTCGTAAAGGCGGTTGGCCTCCTCGGGGGGTGCGCTTTCAAGAAAATCCGGGCGGTTTCCGTGTCTGTAATTTGCCATGAGGGTAAACTGCGAGATAACAAGCGCCTCGCCGTCTATTGTCTTTACCGACAAATTCATCTTGTCGTTCTCATCGCAGAATATTCTCAGATTGATTATCTTATTTGCAAGGAGTCTTGCGTCCTCCTCGGTGTCCCCCTTGGCAACACCCAAAAGTATCATTAGTCCCGCACCGCATTCGCCAACGACAGCTCCGTCCACCTTGACGCAAGCTCCCGTGACTCTTTGAATTACTGCCTTCATTTTTTCTTTCCCTTATTATGAAAATCCGCGTCCTACACTGTCAACTCCGTCAAGAGAACGCAATCTTGACACGATGGAGTTATAGTGGTCTATATTCTTACAGCTTATTTTAAGACTGATAATGCATCTGCCGTTGTTTCGCTTCTGGGAGTTTACCTGAAGGATAGCAACCTTCATATCCGCAAGCGCGACCGCAACGTCTGCAAGCATGCCCACTCTGTCCTCTGTAAAGAGCTGCAGGAGCGCCTCGTATACGTTTCTTCCCGAGTCTCCACCCTCGCTCTGCTCCCAATGAGCGCTCTTCCAGCGATCACGGTTCTCCTCGTTCTTCATGCCCTCTATTACGTTTGGGCAATCCTTCTTATGGATCGAGATTCCGTAGCCCTTGGTAACGAATCCGATAACGTCGTCACCCGGCAAGGGGTTACAGCACTTGGCAAACTTGACCTGACATCCGCTCTCACCGTCAACAACGATTCCGCTGTTGGACTTGAGGTTCTTGGGCTTTGTAACTGTCTTTTGGACAAGCTCCTCCTCGGTAATAGCGATAGGCTCTGCCTCTGCAACGGTGTATTTCTGCGACTCGTCCTTAATTTTGTTGGAGATCTTATTTATCGAGATTCCGCCATATCCGACGCCGTTATAGACGTCCTCCGCGCTTGCAAATCCTATTCTCTGCGCGATCGCGGCAATGACCTCCGCTCTCTCCTGCTCGTCAAGCTTCAAATTGAGCTTTCTGAACTCGCCGTCGATTATAGCACGGCCGAGAGAGATATTCTCGGGACGCGTCTCCTTCTTAAACCACTGCTTGATCTTGGAGCGCGCCTCGCTCGTCTTTACTATATTAAGCCAATCTCTGCTTGGTCCCTTTGTCACGGAGGAGGTCAGAATCTCAACGATCTCTCCGTTCTGGACCACTCTGTCGATAGGCACTATCATTCCGTTTATCTTTGCGCCTATCATCTTGTTTCCGACACCCGAGTGTATCGAGTATGCGAAGTCGATAACGGTGGCGCCGTGAGGAAGTGCCACAACGTCGCCCTTGGGCGTAAACACAAAGACCTCATCCTGGAAGATATCGGTCTTGAGCGCGTTCATAAACTCGTCGGGGTCGCGTGCCTCGCCCTCGGTCTCGATAAGCTTCGATATCCACTCAAGCTTCTTGTCCATATCCTCCTTTGAGGATGCGCCCGACTTATATTTCCAATGTGCCGCGATACCGTATTCCGCAAAGTGATGCATCTCGTGGGTACGTATCTGCACCTCAAAGGGTACGCCGTCGCGTCCTATTACCGTAGTATGAAGCGAGCGGTACATATTGGGCTTAGGCGTGGAGATATAGTCCTTGAAGCGGCCGGGAATAGAGTTGAACATCTCGTGGATAAGACCGAGAGTGGTATAGCACTCAAGCTCGTTATTTACGATGACTCTTACCGCATAGAAGTCGTATATCTCGTCAAAGCTCTTATTCTGATTGTACATCTTCTTGTAGATGCTGTAAACCGTCTTGATACGACCCTCAAGGGTAAAGTTGATATTATTTTCGGTCAGCTTCTGCGAAATGACCGAGCGGATATGCTCGATAACGTTCAGGCTTTGACCGTACTTGTTTTCAATTGAATCCTTGACCTCCTTATATCCTATGGGGTCAAGATGCTGGATACCGATATTCTCAAGCTCCTGCTTGATCTTCTGTATTCCCAGTCTGTGTGCCAGAGGTGCGTAGACCTGCATGGTCTCAAGCGCTGTGAGCCTTCTCTTGTTCTCAGCCTTTGCCTCAAGCGTACGCATATTGTGAAGTCTGTCGCAGAGCTTAATGAAGATGACTCTTACGTCCTTATGCATTGCAAGCAACATTTTACGAAGGTTCTCAATCTGAGCCTCTTCCTTGTCTTCAATCTGCATAAAGACTATCTTTGTCAGTCCGTCAACAAGCTGGCATACGTCACGTCCGAACTTCTTTTCAATATCGCGTGAGTCCACCTTATCAGAGCAATCCTCCACGGTATCGTGCAGAAGCGCGGCGCAGATGGAGTCTGTGTCAAGTCCGAGTCCTGCTACTATCTCAGCCACCGCCAACGGGTGCGAGATATAGGGCTCTCCGCTCTGGCGGAACTGTCCTTGATGAAGCTCGTTTGCGTATTCGTAGGCAGCCTTTATCTTCTCAATGTCGTAGTTCTTGCCCGATACGCGCAACAGGTCAATCAGTCTGTTGCAGTTGTATTCAATGTTGCTGTTCGCGGTTGATTCCATGTCTGTACTTCTCCTTCCGGCACTATTGCACCGGCACAAAGTTTGCGGTAGTTTACGGCTCCGCTCCGTTATTATGCTCTCATTTTCATTTCGAGCATTTTATAGGTTTTTGTAAGCTCAATATTGCTCTTCTCCGCGCTCTTTGCCACCTCAAACTCGAATTCATCATCGCCAAGGCGGTCAAATTCACACACCTGCATATCCTCAAGTATGTTTATGATAAAGCGGAGCTTAAGGGTGCTGAGATCGACACAAAGCTGCTCGAGAATCGCGGCGCGCAACGCTCTGTAGCTATATACCGTATGACCGCACATGTTCTCGTATCTCAGAAATTTATATACAGTCGCAATATCCGCCCTGCTTGGCAGAACGTCCTCCGCCTGCGAAAATTCTCCGCCCGCCGCTATATCGCGATATCTTGCGCTCTCAAGGTCATATCTTTTCTCAAACGAATCTGAAAGTCGTATATCCTGAGCTATCAGCTGGAGGCTCTTTTGTCCTCTGTATTCATTTATGCCAAGCTGACACAAAAGGTCAACGCTCTCGCCAAAGTGATACTCCATATTTGCCGCAGACATTCCAAAGCAGACCGCGGTGAAGCTTTTGTGCTTATTTGAAAGGATCAGCTTAGAGTGCTTACCTGCACCCATAGATATCACTCTTTCAAGAGTCATATTTTTTACGACGAACTGAGGTGTCGGATTCGAAACTCCGAAGGGCTCAAGCGCCGAGAGCTCGTCTACTATGTCCATAGAGAGCTCCTCGGGCGAAAGCTCGCAATCGGCTTCACATCTCACCGTAAACACGTCCTCGGAGAAATTCTCTCTTGCATAGTCGTTTATCATCTTACGGAATGCGGGAATATTGCATCTCTCTACCGAAAGTCCCGCCGCGAGCTCGTGTCCGCCAAACTGAACCAAATGCTCCTGACAATGATCAAGTGCATCTACAAGGTTGATTCCCTTTACGCTTCTGCCCGAGCCCTTTCCGATATCGTGCGGATCACCGTCTCCCTCAGAGGCTCCCGCAAAGGAGATGAGAATTGAGGGAAGACCGTATTTTTCGGTAATTCTCGAGGACACAATTCCAATTATGCCCTGTTGCCAGGAATCGTTTTCAAGCACGATTATCTTATCGTTCTCAAAATCGTGTGTCTCCTCTATCTGTCTGTACGCCTCTTCGGCAATATTGTTCTCCTCGCGCTGACGCTGAAGATTTATCTCACAAAGCTCCTCTGCAAGTCTTGCCGCCTCCCGACAGTCGGAGCAAAGAAGAAGCTCTACTGCCTTTGAAGCCGAGCTTATTCTTCCCGCCGCATTGATACGGGGCGCAATGGAAAAGCTTATAAAGCCCGAATTTATCTTTCTCTTTTTTACTGCCTTATCCGCAATTCCGTTTGCGGGTCTGGCAGCATTTGCATTACTCGCCGCCTCGATAAGCGCGGCAAGTCCGACTCTCGCGTCATCCTCTATCATAGAGAGACCCTGCTTGACTATAACTCTGTTCTCGTCGATAAGCGGCATAACGTCGGCTATAGTTCCGACTGCCACAAGGTCTATGTATTTTTCGCAAATGCTTCTGACCGATTCGATATCGGAAAGTCCGTTATCTCTCGTAATCTCAAGCCCGCATACAAGCTTGAATACGACACCTACTCCCGCAAGCTCGCAGAAAGGGTAGCTGCAATCAGGTCTGTGCGGATTCACTACCGCGCAAGCCTCGGGTAATTCACCGTGACACTCGTGGTGGTCGGTAACTACGGTATCAATGCCAAACGACCTTGCATATTCAACCTCTTTGTTTGCGGTGATTCCCGTATCAACGGTGATAATAAGCTGTGTATCGTTCTCATTAAGTGCATCTATCGCGCCCTCGGACACTCCGTATCCCTCCTTTGCACGGAGAGGGATGTAATAATTCACGTCCGCACCAAGCGACTTCAAATAGAGATAGAGGAGCGTTACGGATGAAACTCCGTCCACGTCATAGTCACCGTAAACGGTTATTCTCTCTCCTGCCTCTACCGCCTCAAGCACGCGGCGGCACGCCTTGTCCATATCCTTAAGCTCAAAGGGGCTGTGGAGGGTATCTACGGTAGGATCCATAAATCTCTCAACCGCCGCGCGGCTTTCGTGTCCGCGGTTATATATAAGTCTCGCAACGACAGGTGACACACCGGCATCGCAAGCTATTTCCTGTATTTTGGCATCGGCATCACTGTTTCCCGGCGTATACCTCAGTGACCATACCTTCTTCTTTCTGTCCAAACCCATTTCTTCTCCAAATAATTAATCGTTCAGAGGTGCGAATCTCGCGGCGATAGCAAGTGCGGTCTTTATTCCGTCAACCGCCGCGCTGGTTATTCCGCCCGCGTATCCCGCTCCCTCTCCGCACGGGTAAATATTTCCCATGCCAATCGCTCTCATATCCTCTCCCCTGAGTATTCTTACAGGGGCAGACGTGCGCGTCTCCGCGCCCGAGAGCAGAGCTCCATCCATAGAGAAGCCCTTTATTTTTTTGTCAAAGCTGTAAAGTCCGTATCTGAGCGAATTGCAAACGTAATGAGGCAAAACGTCCCCCATATCCGCACACCTGAAGCCGTTTCCGCCCATGTAGGTGGGGAAAACGTGATAAGGCTCACGCCCGCTCTTTTCGCTCATAAAATCGCCAACCGTCTGCACGGGGGCAGAATAATCTGAGCCGCCCGCCTTGAACGCGGCTCTTTCAATCTTTCTCTGATATGCTATCGCGCCAAGCGCAAGATTGCCATCGATCGCTTCAAAATCATCGGGTCTTACCGACACCGCAATCGCAGAGTTGGAGTTCTCCCCGTCTCTTGCATAAGAGCTCATTCCGTTGACCACGACTCCGCCCGTCTCGCTTGCCGCGGCTACGACCTCACCTCCGGGG
>JAFWXY010000076.1 GCA_017522905.1 Clostridia bacterium | reverse complement strand
TTTGGCAGGGTGCTGTGGTTTGGGGTTGCATCAAGGATCTTTCGGTGTTTCCTTGGTGAAACAGTAAAACTCTGAATATGAGCCGTTGATAAGATTATCGCTCAACGTCCACCCAAAGCTCCTCCGAGATTACCTGAGAGTTTCCGAGCCGTCGGTTTGACTGTTGCAGGCAGAAAAAATGCATGCAAGGCAGATAAGCAATATGGGAAGATAGAATAATTTGTTTTTCATATTGTCTCCTTTGGGTGAATTGACCTTGAGGGGTCGGATTTAGGGACAAGCCTTATTATAAATACAATATAACACAATTTGATTGGGTTGTCAACGATTGCATGATATATATTTTATAGCGTGTCGGGCGTAAAATCTTTTGTTTTTGGGTTTCAAGCGTGAATAAATATCTAACGAACTCCAAAGAATAAAGAAAAAAGCTTTTGAGGTGATTAAATGGATGCATTCAAGGTGGGATTAACGGCGCTTTTATCGGTGGCGGCGCTGTTTATTATTGCAAAGATCATGGGGCACAAGCAGGTGTCTCAGCTTGACTTTTTTGATTACGTTTCGGGCATTACGATAGGCTCTATCGGTGCTGAGCTTGCAACCGAGCTGGAATCTCCCGAAAAGCCCCTTATCGCGCTTGGCGTATACGGTCTTGCGTCGCTTGTTCTGAGCCTTATAACGAGTAAGATCGTACGGTCGCGCAAGTATATCAACGGCACACCGACGATTCTTTTGAGTATGGGCAAGATATACCGACAAAATCTCAAAAAGGCGAAGCTTGACCTCTCGGAATTCATGGTAATGTGCCGAGAGCAGGGGTATTTTGACCTTGAGGAGATACAGCTGGCGGTCTTTGAGCACAACGGAAGGCTCTCGATCCTGCCGCGCGCGGCAAGCCGACCCGCGACACCCTCGGATTTGGGTATTCCTGCCAAGGCAACGCGGATAGGGGTTGAGGTGATAATGGACGGCAGGATCATGGGCGGAAACCTTTCGCGCGCGGGTCGGAGTGCGGCTTGGCTTTGCGATCAGCTGAACCTGATGGGCTATGCGAGCGCCAAAGAGGTTCTTTTAGCGGTTTACCACACCGAGGAGGACAAGCTGACGGTGTATAAGAAGGGATGATTAGGAATATAAATGAGGTCTGAGCCTGCAATCAGACCTCTTTCTATTGCGGCGCGTTTCCTGTTTTCGGCCCTCAAAAATGCAGAGATGCGCGGAAAAAATTGTTGTTGTAATTTTAATTTATTCATGTTATAATTGAATTAGTGAAATATTAAGGTGCGGCGATGCCGCCAAGGAGGATATTATGGCACTCAACGTTCCGAAGAATGCAGTTATCTATCAAATTTACCCAAGGTCGTTCCGCGATACCGACGGAGACGGTCT
The DNA here is from genome assembly GCA_017522905.1 of Clostridia bacterium. Lineage (GTDB taxonomy): Bacteria > Bacillota > Clostridia > Oscillospirales > CAG-272 > SVTX01. The sequence continues at coordinate 11,072 of JAFWXY010000076.1, read as the reverse complement.
TGGCGATATCAGAGGTATTATAAACAGTCTTGACTATCTCAAGGAGCTCGGCATCACCCACATCTGGCTCTCTCCCGTATACAAGAGCCCCGATGACGACAACGGCTACGATATTGCCGACTACAAGTCTATTCAGCCCGCCTTTGGCACTATGGAGGACTTTGACGAGCTTGTCGCTAAGGCGCGCGAGCGCGGCATCGGTATCGTTATGGACCTTGTTATCAACCACACCTCCGACGAGCACGAGTGGTTCCGCCGCGCCCCTGCAGGTGAGGAGAAATACCGCAACTACTACATAATTAAGAAAGGGAAGAACGGCAAGCTCCCGAACAACTGGGGCAACTTCTTTGCCGAGTGCCCTTGGGCGAAATTCGGAGACAGTGAGGACGAATACTACCTCCACCTTTTCTCGAAAAAGCAGCCCGACCTCAACTGGCACAACCCCGACGTAATGGAGGAGGTCAAGTCGATAATGCGCTTCTGGCTTGACCGAGGCGTTGTCGGCTTCCGTTGTGATGTTATTACCATAATTTACAAGAGCTCGCTTGAGAACGGCAAAAAACAGCTTGTCCTTACGGGTCAGGAGCATTTCCTCTCGCAGGAGGGCTGCCACAGGATTTTGCAGGAGCTTCGATCTGAGGTGCTTGAGCCCTACGGCGCGTTTGCGGTCGGCGAGACGGTATTCGTAGACGTTGATGAGGCACACAAGCTTTGCGACGCGGCACGCGGCGAGCTTGATATGATCTTCTATTTTGAGCACATGGAGTGCGACCAGGTATTCGTCAAGTGGTTCAAGACACGCCTCTCGCTTAAAAAGCTGATGAAAACTCTCTCTAAGTGGCAGAGCGAGCTTGAGTGGAACGCCTGCTACTTTGAAAACCACGATCAGCCGAGATTTATCTCCCGTTTCTCCGACCTCGGCTCTCACCGCGCCGATGCCTCGCGCATGATGGCGGGACTTCTTATGACGATGCGCGGAACTCCCTTCGTATACGAGGGTCAGGAGATCGGTATGACAAACGGAGACTTCAAGGATCTCTCCGAGGTTGAGGACATTGAGAGCCACAACATCTTCAAGATGGCAAAGGGGCTCGGTATCCCGAGGCCTATCCGATGGAAGATGATTCAGCGCACCTCACGCGACAACGCGAGAACTCCTATGCAGTGGTCGAGCGGCGAGGGGGCGGGCTTTACCTCGGGCAAGCCCTGGCTTAAGATAAACGGAAACTGCAAGACTGTCAACGTTGAGGACGAGCTTAAGGCAGAGGACGGAGTTCTTGCATTCTGGAAGAAGATGATAGCCCTGCGCAAGAGCGACGAGACTCTTATCCTCGGTGACTTCAAGCCCCTCTACGAGGGCGGCTCTGTCTACGCATTTGAGCGAGAATATAACGGAAGAAAACTGACTACCGTTTGCAATATGTCATCTAAGACCGTTAAATTGCCAAAGGCAATCAGAGGTCGCGGCGAGCAGATTGTATCAAGCTCTAAGACGGACGGCGGAGAGAGACTTTTGCCCTTTGAATTCAGACTTTACGCTTGTGAGGGAGAAAAATGATAGAAATTTTTGATAAGGCAATTAAGCTGAGCACTCGCGACACAAGCTACGTGCTGGGCGTAACCGACGAGGGGCATATAGAGCATATCTACTACGGCGCGCGCATCCCCGACTCGGATTTCGAGGCGCTTAGGCTCAAAAACACGATAATGCTTGGCACAACTGTTGACTATAAGGAGGGGAAGGTCGGCTACTCGCTTGACACTCTGCCTCTTGAATATTCGGGCATCGGCAAGGGGGATTACAGGCACTCGCCGATGGAGCTTATAATGCCCGACGGCAGCTTCGTTACCGATTTTGTATACGATAGCCACACTGTCACAGACGGCGCGTATGAGAATGTCGAGAGCGGCTTGCCCTACGCTACGGGCAAGGCGCAGACCCTTAATATCGTTCTTAAAGATAAAAAGTACAGCGGCGTGTCGCTGACACTCCACTACACGGTTTTTGAGGAGTGCAACGTCATTGCGCGATGCGTGACCCTTGAAAATAACGGAGAGGGAAGCATATTTATAAGAAAGCTTATGAGCTTTAGCCTTGATATGCCGACCTCGGACTACACCATGCTAACCCTTGACGGCGGTTGGACAAAGGAGGCGCACATTCACGAGCGCGAGGTGTCCTACGGCATACAGGTCAACGACTCGACCACAGGTGGCTCCTCAAACCGCCACAACCCGGCGTTCCTGTTAAAATCCAAGGGCGCGGACGAGGAGAGAGGCAAGATTTACGGCTTCAACCTCATATACAGCGGCAACCACTACAGCGCAGTTGAGAAGGGAAACCACGACACTTTGCGCGTGATGAGCGGAATCAACCCCCATTGCTTTCTCTGGAAGCTTAATTCGGGCGAGAGCTTTTCGACCCCTCAGGCGGTGATGAGCTACGCCGAGGGCGGCATCAACGCTTTTTCCGCGAATATGCACGATTTTGTAAACAAACATATAGTTCCAAAGGAATTTCAGTATTCCGAGCGACCCATTGTCGTCAACAACTGGGAAGCTACCTTCTTCAATTTTAACCGTCGCAAGCTCCTGGCCCTTGCGCGGAAGGCTAAAGGGCTGGGCGTTGAGATGTTCGTTCTCGACGATGGTTGGTTTGGCAAGAGAAACCACGACCGCGCGGGTCTTGGCGACTGGGTTGTGAACACCAAAAAGCTCCCGGGCGGCATCAAATCCTTGTCAAAGTCGATACATAAAATGGGAATGAAGTTCGGGCTTTGGTTTGAGCCCGAGTGTGTCAATATGGATAGTGACCTCTACCGCGCGCATCCCGATTGGGCGATTACAGTCCCCGAAAGAGCCCCGAGCTTTGGCAGAAATCAGCTTGTGCTTGACCTGACAAGACGCGAGGTCCGCGACTATATCGTGGATTCGGTGTCAGACGTGCTTGACTCGGCTAAGATAGAGTACGTCAAGTGGGATTACAACAGGCATATCAGCGATATGTACTCGTCCACGCTTAAAAATCAGGGTGAGTTCTTCCACCGATATATCCTCGGTCTTTACGAGATTTTGCGCAGAATATTCAAGGAAAAGCACCCCCATGTTTTGCTTGAAAGCTGCTCCTCGGGCGGCAACCGCTTTGACCTCGGTATGCTTTGCTACTCGCCGCAGATATGGACGAGCGACGACACCGACGCTATGGAGCGCCTTGACATTCAGCGCGGAATATACACCTTCTATCCGCAATCAACGGTTTCGGCGCACGTCTCTATGACACCGAATCAGCAGACCTTGCGCTCCGTACCCCTTCCTACGAGATTCAACGTGGCGGCATTCGGCACTCTTGGCTTTGAGCTTGATTTCGGTGAGCTTACCCCCGACGAAAGGCGGCATATCAAGAGCCAGATCGCATATTATAAGGCTCACCGCACCACGCTGCAGTACGGCAGGCTTGCGCGATATTTTCCAAATGCCGAGCGCGAGAGCTGGCAGATCAAGGGAGACGGCGAGATAGTTGCTGCGATATACAATCTCTCCTATCATTCAAGCCCTGCAAGGGATAATATGAGAATCCTCGGGGCAGAGGACGGTAAATTTTACCGAATGAGCACCTACAGCCAGCCACTTCGCATAGGCCGATTTGGTTCACTTATAAAGCATATTTCCCCTGTAAATATCAAGAGCGACGGCGCTTTGATGCGCTTCGTTGACCGTCATTTCTCAATGAAGGACGGCGCAGAAAGTTACGAATGCTCGGGCGAGGCGCTGAAGAGCGGAATTAATCTCGCTATGCAATACAGCGGCACGGGCTACGACCCGCGGTTGCGTATGCTTGGCGACTTTGGCAGTACCCTTTATACCATAAAAGAGATAAAAATGGATGAGAGGAATAAATAATGGACAAACAAGTCAAACGTAACAAGATCTGCTTCGGTCTCGGCACAGTCGGACGCGACGCACTCTATTCGCTTGTCAGTATGTACCTTTTGGTGCATTTGACCGACGTTGTCGGCTTTTCGGACGGCGGTCTTGCCGCTATCGGCGTGATGCTGACGCTTTTCGGGATCTTTGATGCGGTTATCGACCCCTTCGTCGGCGCGATAGTTGACAGTACAAAGACAAAATGGGGTAAGTTCAAGCCCTGGATACTTATAGGTATGATAGGTACGGGAATACTCACCGTGCTTATGTTCCACAACTTTGATATGGGCGAGACCGCACACATCGTGCTTCTCGGCGTTACATATCTGCTTTTCAGCATCTTCTTCTCCTTAAACGACATCGCGTATTGGTCGCTTATGCCCGCGATATCTAAGGACCAGAAGGTAAGAGAGGGTGTTGGCGCGTTTGCAAGGATCTGTGCAAACGTGGGTATGTTCTCTATGGTTCTTATCTACCTCAACGTGCCTTCAATGTTCTCTTGGCTCAATATGTCGGACAGAGACGTTTATTTCACATTTGCTATAATCGTTGCGATTATAATGTGGCTCTTCCAGAGCGTGACCCTCCTTGGCGTTAAGGAGGACAGAAGCCATCTTGAAAAGGAGGAAAAGACCACCCTGCGCGATCTTTTCCGCGCGCTTGCGGGCAACGACCAGCTGCTTGTAACCGCGGTTTCAATGGCGCTCTTTATGGTGGGCTATTGCACGACGACGGCGTTTGGTACGTATTATTTTAAGTACGCGTACGGAGACGAGGGAATGTATATGGTCTTTGCGGCGGTTCTTGCCGTTGCGCAGCTGACAGCGCTCTCGGTATTTCCTCTTTTCAGAAAGAAGTTTACCCGCAAGCAGCTCTACACAGGCTCTATGATCGCGGTAAGCATCTCATACGTTATATTCTTTTTGTCATTTGAGTGGCTTCCCCTTATTGTAATTGCAGGTCTCGGACTCTTCTTTGCACAGGCGTTTATTCAGCTTTTGATGCTCCTTTTCTTAGCCGACGCGGTTGAGTACGGCGAGTGGAAGCTTGGCAAGAGACAGGAGGCGGCGTCCTTTGCCGTTCAGCCCTTTATCAATCAGTTTGGAGGTGCTGCAAGTAAGGGTGTCGTATCCTTTACGCTTATCATTTCGGGAATCAATATGATCGCCAACGCGGCGGGCGCTGACCCCGAGAGAGCAGAGGAGATAATCGCGGCAACCCCCGATTCTGCTATCTGGATTATGAAGATAGCTATGATGATACTTCCTCTTATCTGCATTCTTATCGGCTTCGTGCTTTACACAAAGAAGTTCAAGATCGACGAGGAGATGTACGCAAGGATCCTCTCCGACCTTGAGGCGAGAGGGGAGAACGGCGCGCCCGAGACTTTAGAGGCTGCAAGCGAGGAGAGTGTAAATGAGGTTTAAGCTTAAAGAGGGTCTGCTTTTAGGCTCTGCCACCGCCGCAACTCAGATCGAGGGCGGCGACGAGAACAACAACTGGGCGCGCTTTGCCGCCGAGGGCAAGGTCAAGGACGGCTCAAGCCCCGTGACCGCCTCGGGTCACTACACCCGCGTGCGCGAGGACATCGACCTTATGGCAGAGATGGGGCTTGAGGTATACCGCTTTGGTATAGAGTGGAGCCGCATCGAGCCCCGCCGCGGCGAATACGATGCCGAGGCGATTGAACACTACCGCGAGGAGATAGAGTATATGACAGAGAAGGGCATCAAGCCCCTGCTCACGATACATCACTTTACAAATCCCCTCTGGTTTGAGGATATGGGGGCGTTTGAGAATGACGATTCGCCCGAGATATTCTTGTCTTTTACGAAAAAGGTCGTCGAGGCGTTTGGCGATATCGTAAGCGAGTATATCACGATAAACGAGCCCAACGTATACGCGACGAACAGTTTGCTTTGGGGCTATTGGCCGCCCGAGAAAAAGAGCATGGGCGCGCTTGTAAACGCCTTTTCAAATATGACCGCCGCGCACGTGCTTTCATATAATTACATTCACGAAAAAAGGCGTGAGATGGGATATGACGACACGCGCGTAAGCTTTGCAAATCATTTGCGCGTATTTGAGCCCAAGAACCCGAAGAATCCCTTTCATCGTATAGCCTCCTCACTTTCCGAGTATCTCTTCCAGGGTGCGATCACAGAGGCTATGATGACAGGTAAGTGTGCCTTCCCCGTGCTTCGCCGCAAGGGAGTGAAAAAGGGAAAATACCACGATTTTATCGGCATAAATTACTACTCGAGAAGCAGTGTTTCGGGTCTTTCGGACGGTGTGCGCGAGGATTGCTACAAGAACGACCTCGGCTGGGAGATATACCACGAGGGACTTATCGAGCTTGCGAATAAGCTTGGCAAGAAATACGGCGGCGAGGTCTACGTCACCGAGAACGGCACGTGTGATAACACCGACTCATTCCGCGCGCGCTTTGTCTATGACCAGCTCAAGATGATAAGCGAGGCGGAGAACCCGATAACTCGCTACTACCACTGGAGCTTTATGGACAACTTTGAGTGGAAGGAGGGCGAGCGCGAGCGCTTTGGACTCGTGCACGTCGATTACGCCACGCAAAAGCGCACGGTCAAGGAGAGCGGCAGGCTCTATTCGTCGATTATCAAAAACGGCGGAGTGACCGACGAGGCGTACGAGGAATTTGTAAAGAATTCGCACTATAAAAAATAAATAATGATATATCCTCCGCACAAATGTGTGGGGGATATTTTTGTCTGTCGGAAAAATATCAAAAGAAAATAGCGTTAAGTTTTAAAGATAAATTTCCGATAGGGGAAATCTTTTTATAAAACCGACGGGATGAGGCAGGCTACGGTTGATCCCGGCACAAATTCGGGAATAATATGCGGCAGGGATTTTGTGAAGTGCGCTTGACATTGCCCACGGGGAATGGTATAATTATATTTATAATGGTATATCTGTACGATTTCAGGTGATCTTTGGAGGTTTATATGAAGGATTTGGAACGCTGTCGAACGTGTGGTGGAGTTCTTGAGAGGAGAGGCGACTATTTTGTATGTCAGTCCTGCGGACACAAATACGAGGTCGATATCACCGACAATGCCACCCTTATCGATAAGGAGCACGCGTGGTCTGTATTCAGATCAATGGATTTTGAAAAGGCAATTGATCTGTTCGAATCCATTGTATCAAAGCAGCCCGATAATTACGAGGCGCATTGGGGCTTGGCTCTGTCTATGGCGGAGGTCTTCTTCACGCTTGACAAGGACAAGAACAAGATGATCCCCACGATGCTTTCGATAAGTGAGAGCTCCTTTGTTGAGAACAAGAACGTTCAAAAGGCTATCTCTCTTGCACCGAAGGCTATTTCGGAGGGGTACGCGGAGGTTGCCGCGTATATCGAAAAGGTTCGGGTAGAGTGGATAGAGAAGGCGAGCAAGCAGGCTCCCTTTGACGTGTTTATCAGCTTTAAGGCATCCGACGGCGAGGATAAGCACAAGACAAGCGACCTTGATGCCGCGCGCGATATCTACGACATATTAAGAGACCAGAAATATAACGTTTTCTTCAGCCCCATTACCCTCAAGGGCAAGGCGGGTGAGGAGTTCGAGCCCTACATATACAACGCTATCCAGACCGCCAAGGTTATGATAGTTTACGGTGAGAAGGCGGAATACTACACCTCTACCTGGATCAAAAACGAGTGGTCGAGATACAAGAAGATGATAGAGAGCGGCAAGAAGCACAAGGACAGTCTTTTTGTCGTATCAAAGGGCGTTAAGCCCGAGGATATTTCCCCCTCGCTCGTCAGAGGAAGAGAGATACTTCACGCCGACGACATGCGCTTCTCCGAGATCCTCAAGCTTCAGGTGAAGCGGGTCATTGACGAGGTGGAGCAGAGCAAGAAGCTCTCCAAGAAAGAGGTCGAGGCGAAAAAGAGAGAAAAGAAGGATACCTTGCCTAAAAATGCCGCGGACAGACGCAAGATAGGCGGCGCGGGCGCCGAGACCAGCATCGACGAAAAGGAATCCTTGAGCCTTATTCCGTTCTATATCTCGCAGGGACAGTGGGACGCGGCGCTTGCCTTGGTTAACGACGTTCTCTCCAAGAATGCAAGCTGTGCCGAGGCTATGTGGAACAAGATGATGCTTGACCGCAAGTATCGCTCCGAAGCTGAGCTTATCGGCAAGCTCTCAGAGCTTTCGGCGGACGAGTTCAATATGATCGACGAGATGCTCAGATGCGCGGGCAGAGAGTTCGCGGCGCACATGCTCGATCTGCTTTACGATTCGGGCAAGACACTTAATTCCTCGGTGTACGAGAGAGTTCTCCGCCTTGTTTTGCCTTACGATTATCCTTCAAGAGAGGGTAAGATAAAAGAGGCGATAGAGCGCAGCATAAAGAATAGCGAGCTTGCGATTTTCACAATGCTTCTTGATTCGCTTGATTCAAATGCGGTAGAGGATTATAAGAATTATAACTTCAAGTACATTCAGACCACACCGAACAGAGAAGAGAAGAAGACGTGCGCCAACAAGATCCTTGAGGTCGAGGACAATATAGAGGCGTACAATATAATTTATCAGTACCACTTTGAGGGCTCACGCCGCTCCGAGGACATGGTCTCGGCATTTGAGACTATGCTCCAGTATACCGACGTTGGCGAGAGAGCCGGCGTTGTCTGCCGCGCTATCGACGAGGCGGCAAAGAAGATGCGGAGCTCTGCCCAGTGCGAGTGCGCGTATGAGATAATCGGCTTTTATCCCGGCGACACCAAGGAGATAAAGGACAAGATACTGATGCTTGCCGATGCCGCACTGCAGCTTGAGCTTTACGATCAGGCGAGACACCTCTACAATATCGTCTCAGAGGTCGACCCGAGAAACGTCAGCGCGCGTTGGGGCATCTGCTTGGCAAGGGTGCATGCCAGAAATGAGAGCGAGGTCATAAGATCCGACCGCCCCCTGATTCAGCAGCAGCCCGATTTCAACAAGTTCCTCTCCCTCCTTGGCGAGGCAGATCGAAAGAAATACGGCGCACTTACCATTAAGCAGGAAAAGCATCATAAGTCCAAAAACAAGCGCTTGGTCGTTACCTTACTTGCGATAGCGGCGGCGATAGCGCTTTGCGTGGGAGTATTCTTCGCTGTCAAGGCGATAAACGACGCAAACTATAATAATGCCATCTCCTTGCTTGAACAGGGAGATTACGAGGGCGCATACTCCTTACTGGAGGGCGTTTTCGGATACGAGGACGCGGATAAATACATTGAGATCCTCGACAACGTGAGCCTCCTTGGCGAGAGCGAGGACATCAAGGCTACGCTCGCTGCGCTTTCGGATCTCGGTGTTTCGGTTGAGATCTCCTATGACGCGAAGGGCGGAAGCTCACGTAGCTCCCAAAGCTTTGCGGGCGGTGACGAGATATCTTTTGTTACACCCGAGAGGACGGGATACGAATTTGAGAAGTGGAGCTACGTATCTCACTCCTACAAATTCAAAAATCAGACTGTCAGTATCTCCCTTGCGGCATCCTGGACTGCAAGCAAGAACACCGAATACAGGGTCTCATATTATATCGAGGACGAAAAGACGGGTGAATTCTCGCTTCACAGCACCGTGTCGCACCAAGGCGAGACCGACGCAAGCGTAACGCCTGCTCCCATGAGCATTGACGGATACGCTACCCCCGAGGCGATCACCGCGAAGATAGCGGCGGACGGAAGCCTTGAGATAAAATATTACTACTACAGCAAGAACACGCAGTATATAGTAAACCACTACGTTGAAAACGTTGGCGACGAGGGATACACCCTTGAGTCAAGCGAGACTCTGAAGGGAACAACAAATTCCTCGGTAACACCCGGGACGAGAAGCTATTCGGGTTACGTTTCTCCCGCAAAGCAGACCGTGACGATACTGCCGGGCGGCACGCTTGTGGTCGATTATTACTACCAAAGAGCAGATTATACCATAACCGTTGTTCCCAACTGTGAGACCTCCTCCTACGAGGTAGGCTTCAAGTGGGGGGATCAGTTTAATATCGTCGATCCCGAAAGAAGCGGCTATACCTTTGGCGGCTGGTATACCGACGTAGAGCTTACCGTACCCTATCTTCCCGAGATCAGCTCATCGGTAACCATCTACGCGCATTGGCTGGAGGAGACCAAGGCATCGGACTTCACCTATGACGGCGCGGATGAGTATACGATCCTCGGCTATCAGGGACAGGGTGCAAGCATTACGGTTCCCGCATACATCGGCGGCAAGCCCGTGCGCCGGATCATTGACGGCGCCTTTGCCGACAACAAGACTATTACCGACGTTGTGATTCCCGACACCGTTAACCGTATCGGTTATGCGGCATTCGCGGGATGCACTGCCCTTAAAAATATCACCGTACCCTTTATAGGTGAGAGCGAGAGCGCGACCGAGGGCTATAATACGACGCTTGGATTTATTTTTGGCGACAAGAATCCCACGGATGGCGGGTATGCCTCAAGCTCAAGCACGCACTACACAAGCGGAAACTACGGCTATACCTCACAGGCTCAGGATACGGGCTATACAAGCAGCACCTACTATTACTATTACCTTATCCCCAAGTCACTCAAGAGTGTAACTGTTACGCGCCAGACCTCGATTCCCGAATGCGCGTTTAAGAACTGTGACCTTCTTGAGTCGATCACGATTCCCGAGGGCGTTACAAGCATTGGCGCGTGTGCATTAATGGGATGCGAAAATCTTTTATCGTTGAACAGCACGACCGCAGGAGAGGTGAACGTACCGAACGGTGTGACTACTATTGCATATAAGGCGTTCTCCTATCTCTACGCTATAACGGCTATTAATCTGCCCGAAAATGTTAAGACGATCGAGGATTATGCCTTCTACGGCTGCTCCAAGGTGAGTGCATACAACGGCAAGGCAAATGCGCTTGAGCTTCCCGACGGCTTGAAGTCTGTCGGCGCATTGGCGTTCTACAACAATTCTCTTATCAAGACTATAGTCGTTCCCGACAGCGTAACGACAATCGGCTGGGCGGCGTTCGGCGGATGCAGCTCGCTTGAGAGCCTGACGGTGCCCTTCATAGGCGAGAGCATGAGCGCTACTACAGAGTACAATATCACACTCGGACACTTCTTTGGTGACAAGTCT
>JAFWXY010000075.1 GCA_017522905.1 Clostridia bacterium | reverse complement strand
TAATGACACCTATATTCTGACGATCCCAAGCTTTGTCGGGAAAAACGAGGCAGACGTCAAAAGCCATACCGACCTTGAAATAACGCGCGAGTGGATATATTCAAGCTCTACGCCAAAAGGGAGGATAATCTCCCAGACACCCTACGGGGGAGCCAGGAGAAAGGTTAAGACGGGCAGCAGATACGAGGTCAAAATATACGTAAGTCTTGGTGATAGGACGGAACGGATTCCCGATTTGTCGGGCGTGAGCGTGAATTCTGCCGCGGCGGCATTGCGGGCTCTTCGCGTCAACGTAAGAAGCGTTGCTATATACGACGGCGGCGAGGATGGCAAGGTCATATACACAAGTCCGCCGCACGACAGCGAGGTCAAGGCGGGGGATACCGTTACGGTATTTGTTTCAAGGCAAAGACCAAACGGTAGCGTATCGGTGCCCGATTTTTGCGGTCTTGAGCTTTCCGAGGCATATCGGATAGCGCTTGCTTCGGGACTTTACGTGTCGGATTCCGATATGACGGATTTAGGTAAAATAATTATAAAACAAAGCATTCCGGCAGGGTCAATTGTCCTGCGCGGAAGCTATATAAGCTTCATAACAGAAGCAAAGGACCCAATAGAAAGAGAATGGCCTCCGATTGCGGAGGAGACAGATAAGAGAAAGGACAGAGAATGACGGGAAGGATAGTTGAGGGAGTAGGAGGACTTTACACGGTCAGATGTGAGGCGGATGGCGAGATCAAGCTTATATCCTGCCGCGCCAAGGGCTCGTTTCGCCACGAGGGAATAACTCCGCTTGTAGGTGACAATGTTGTGGTCGACGTGTCACTTGGCGAGAAGAATGCCGTTATAGGCGAGATACTTGAGCGCAAGAACGCCTTGATAAGACCGCCTATGGCAAATCTTGACTGTGTGTTCGTTGCAATGGCGGCGGCAAAGCCCGCGCCGATGCTCGATATGACCGACAAGCTTGTATCGATCTTAGAGCACAACGACATAGAGCCCGTTATAGTTATAGAAAAATGTGAGCTTAACCGCGAGCGTGCCGAGGAGATAAAGACAGTATACGAGAAGGCGGGATACCGCGCGTTTGTGCTCTCATGTGAGACGGGCGAGGGAATAGAGGAGATAGAGAGCTTCATCGCAACAAGACGCGGAAATTTGGCATTGGCTGGCGCTTCGGGCGTTGGTAAGTCCACGCTTCTCAACAAGCTTTTCCCGACTCTTTCCCTTGGAACGGGAAGTGTGAGCAGAAAGACCGAGCGAGGCAGACATACGACGCGCGCGGTAACGCTTCTGAAGATCAGCGACGAGCTTTATTTTGCAGATACGCCGGGATTCTCAATGCTTGATTTTGAGAGATTTGATTTCTTTGATCTTGAGGACCTGCCCCTTTCCTTCCGCGAGATAAACGAGCGCATCGGTGAGTGCAAATACACCAAATGCACCCACAGAAAAGAGGACGGCTGCGCAATCGTTGAGGCGGTAAAGCGAGGCGAAATAGCAAAGAGCAGACACGAAAGCTACGTCGCACTATACGAAATTTTGAAAAATAAGCATAAATGGGATAAATAAATGAGAGCTTTTGTTTTTTCGGGAGGGGAGATTCTCCCCGAGTACATAGAGGAAAGACCCCTGGAGGGTGATATAGTCATCTGCGCTGATTCGGGGTATGAAAACGCGCAGAAAATGGGCGTTAAGATAGACGTTCTCGTGGGCGATTTTGATTCGCTTGGGGTGATCCCCGACGACGTGGGCGAGGTCTTGCAGGTACCTGCGGAGAAAAATCAGACCGACACACAGCTTGCGGTAGATATCGCCATAGATCGCGGAGCCGAGGAGATAATCATTATAGCAAGCACGGGCGGACGGTGCGATCACGCGCTCTCTAATCTCGCTATTCTTGAATATCTCCACGCAAAAAAGAAGATCGCGTATATAGTCAACGGGCAGAACCGCGTGAGATTTGTGCGCGATAGCGGAGTTATACTCGTTCGCAGTCAGTATAAGTATTTCTCGGTGATAACGCTTGACGCGGTTGCAAAAAAGGTCAGCATTGAGGGCGGTAAATATCCCTTGAAGAACGCCAAGCTCGAGCGAGGCGTGCAGTTCGCGGTATCCAACGAGATAACCAAAAACGCGGCGCTTATAACGGTAAAGAAGGGCTCGGTGTACGTCATCGAGTCAAGAGATATTTAATTGTCGAATATAGTGACTGCGGCATATAATGGGAGCAGACGGAAATATTTCTAAGGAGGCTCTTTTATATGAAGGTAGTTTTGCTTCGCTCCCCGGGATTCTTATCCCCGATACTGAGGAAAATATTCGGCATTAAAAAGGAAAAGAAGAGAAGATAAAGGGGCGGATGCCGACACGGCACGCCGCTTGGAGATACATATGGAAAAGGAAATGAAATTTTTTCCCGTAAACAAAAAAGAGGTAGAGGAGCGCGGCTGGGATGCAGCGGACTTTGTATACGTGTCGGGAGACGCGTACGTAGATCACCCCAGCTTTGGCGCGGCAATAATCTGCCGTGTGCTTGAGGACAAGGGCTTCAGAGTGGCATTCCTTTCTCAGCCCGATTATAAGTCCTGCGAGGATTTCAAGCGTTTTGGCCGTCCGAGACTCGGATTTTTGGTCAGCGCGGGGAATATAGACTCAATGGTGGCGCATTACACCGCCGCAAAGAGAAAGCGCACTTACGATTACTATTCCGCGGGCGGCAAGGCAGGAAAGAGGCCCGACCGCGCGTGCATAGTTTACTCTAACCGCATACGCGAGGCGTACGGTGACGCGCCGATCATTCTCGGCGGTCTTGAGGCGTCGTTGCGCCGATTTGCTCACTACGATTATTGGGATGATAAGGTTCGCCGCTCGGTGCTTGTTGACAGCCGCGCGGATATTCTCACCTACGGAATGGGCGAGAAGATAATCACACGCATTGCGGAGCTTCTTGACCGCGGGATCCCGATAAAGAAGATACGAGACGTGCGCGGAACGGTATATATGTGCGCGCCCGAGGATAAGGTGAATTACCCGATCGCCGCAACCTTTGATTACAACGAGCTTAAAACAGACAAAAGAAAATACGCCGAGGCTTTTGGCGTACAATATAAGAATCAGGATTCTATCAACGGCCGCGCTATATGCGAGCTTTACGACGGTAAGATGCTTGTGCAGAATCCTCCTATGCCGCCCCTTGAGCGCGAGGAGCTTGACCACGTTTATTCCTTGCCGTATATGAGAAATTACCACCCGATGTATGAAGCCGAGGGCGGCGTGCCTGCCATTGAGGAGGTCAAGTTCTCGATAACCCACAATCGCGGTTGCTTTGGTGCCTGCAATTTCTGCGCCTTGGCATTCCACCAGGGAAGAACGGTGCGTTCGAGAAGTGAGGCAAGCGTTCTCCGTGAGGCAGAGATCATCGCAAAGATGCCCGATTTCAAGGGATATATACACGACGTTGGCGGACCTACGGCTAATTTCCGCTATCCTTCCTGTGATAAGCAGCTGAAGGACGGAGTTTGCCCCGGACGCAAGTGCTTGGCGCCTACCCCTTGCAAGAACTTGAAGGTGGATCACACCGAATATTTAAAGCTTATTGAGAAAATAGAGGAGATACCGAGAATCAAAAAGGTATTTATCCGCTCCGGAATCAGGTTCGATTATCTTATGGCGGATAAGAACGATGCATTCTTCAAAAAGCTTGTGCGCGACAACGTTTCGGGTCAGCTCAAGGTTGCGCCCGAGCATTGCTCGTCCCCCGTGCTTCGTTGCATGGGTAAGCCTGATTTTGAGGTGTATCAGGGCTTTAGAAGAAAGTTCTTTGAGATAACGAAGAATATCGGCAAGGAGCAGTATCTTGTGCCGTATCTCATGTCAAGCCACCCGGGCTCGACGCTCAATGACGCGATAGAGCTTGCGCTTTGTCTGAAGCGCGACAAATACGCGCCCGAGCAGGTCCAGGACTATTACCCGACACCGGGAACGGCATCAACGGTTATGTATTATACAGGCATAAATCCGCTTGATATGAAGCCGGTTTACGTCTGCACCGATTACCACGAAAAGCAGCTCCAGAGGGCGCTTTTGCAGTATAATCGCCCCGATAACGCGCCCCTTGTAAGAGAAGCGCTTATCAAGGCGGGCAGAGAGGACTTGATTGGCTATGGCGAGGAATGTCTGGTTCGTCCCGCAAGAGGGCAGGGACAGGGAAGCAAACCCCGCGCAGGCTCGACTCAAGGCAAGACGACTCAAGGCAAGACGGCTCAAGGCAAGCCCACGGCGCAGAAAAGCGGCGCGGCTCGTAAGAGCGACAACAAGGCAGGCGGTCGCAAGACAGAGAAATCTGCCGCTCCTACGGCACAGAAGCCCTCAAAGCCCACCTACAAAAAGGGTTGGGCAAAGCCTAAGGCTAAAAAGAAGAAATAAGAAAAAGGCGAATGCATTTGAAGTGAACTATTTGGGGTTCACTCCAATTTGCATTCGCCTTTTTATGTCGGTCTTGGAATTATTCCTCGTCGTCGGTGATAGCGCCAAGCTCGCTGCCGCATGCGGGGCAGGTGAGCTCCTCGGAGTTTACGGACTCGTCAAAGCAAACGGTCTCGCCGCAGGAGGGGCAGATGATCTCGAAGTAGTCCTCGTCGTCGCAGAACTCGCAGGAGCCGCAAAGCTCGCATTCGTCGCAATCGCCGTCGCACTCATCCTCGTCATCCCAGTCCTCGTCGTCCCAATCCTCGTCGCAGTCACAGTCGCACTCGTCCATGTCAACGAGAACCTCCTCAACGTCGCCAAGATCCTCGTCAAGCTCCTCGCAGTAATCTGCAAGCTCGCCGATATCGGACTCGATATCCTCGATCTCAAGTGTGATCTCCTCGCAAAGCTCGAGAAGTGCATTTATGATCTTTGCCTCGGGGGTGTCCTTCTTGTCAAGTCCAAGACCCTCGCAAAGGCCCTTGATATAAGCTGTTCTTTCGGTAAGTGTCATTGTTTTATACCTCACTTTTTTATTTTATGAGAAAACGGGAGAGTGTGTCTCCCAATTTTGATTTTTTAGGGCTGAGATCATTTAGATGCAGAAGGCGCGATTTGGGTTTCGTAGGCGTACAGGTGTACGCCGGAGAGCCAAAGCGTGGCTAAAAAGCCACATTTGAAGAAATCCGCCGAATTTTCGGCGGATTTCAACATCTTAATATGAAACACCTCAAATTTGGTAAGTTTCTATTATTTGCTATTGGTGTGGCTTTTGTTCTGCGCTAAATGAATCAGCACATTACGCTCTGGAAAGATATTCGCCTGTACGTGTATCGATCTTAAGCATATCGCCAACGTTGATGAAGAGCGGAACCTTGATTACCGCACCTGTCTCAAGTGTTGCGGGCTTAAGAGTGTTGGTTGCTGTATTTCCTGCAAAGCCGGGGTCTGTCTCAGTAACCTCAAGCTCTACGAAGATGGGGGGCTCAACGCCAAATACGTTGCCCTTGTAGGAAATGATCTTGCATGTCATCTCTTCCTTAACGAACTTGAATGCATCGCCAAGCTTGTCCGCGTTGAGGGGAAGCATGTCGAACGTCTCCATGTCCATGAAGTAGTAAAGATCGCCATCGTTGTAGGAATACTGCATATCCTTTCTCTCGATGTATGCGTTCTCAAACTTATCTGTAGGGCTGAAGGACTTCTCGATAACGCCACCAGTGATAACGTTCTTTATCTTGGTGCGAACGAAAGCCGCGCCCTTACCGGGCTTTACGTGCTGAAACTCGATAACCTGATATACGTTACCGTCCATTTCAAATGTAATACCGTTCTTAAAATCGCCGGCTACTACCATAGTTTTATACCTCCAAAATGTGTCGTTTGCCGCCTTGCGGCGCATAATTTTACAGTTAATTATATAATATTATTATATCTTTTTCAAGAGCCCCGAAATAGAAATTTGTAAATTTTCTGTGACAAGGTAAGATCAGAGGGCATAAGACGACAAAATCTCGCCTTCAAGGGTCTTTATTGCCAAGTTTCCGGAGTCGTAAACGGCGTAGGACTTAGGGTTTCCGCCCTTGGGAATGCTGATCGATCCCGGGTTGAGGCAGGTGATTTTTCCGCACGCTTCAATCGAGAACAGGTGGGTGTGTCCGTATAGAAAAAGCGAGCCCTCGGGCATCTCGGGGAGCCTGTCCGGGTTATATATGTGTCCGTGGGACATGTATATTTCGACACCCTTATGTTCGTCAACTACTCTTGCCATGTCTGCCATGCAGGGGAAGACGAGGACCATCTGATCCACCTCCGCCTCACAGTTTCCGCGCACACAGACTATCTTGTCGGATACGGCGTTGAGCATCTCGATCACCTTCTTGGGCGCGTAGCCTGCCGGGAGATCGTTTCGGGGGCCGTGATACAGCACGTCGCCAAGGATAAGTATCTTTTCCGCGCCCTCGCGCTCGCAGGCGTCAAGCATGGCGCGGCAACTCTCCGCATCGCCGTGTATATCGGATACAATTAAAAATTTCATATGTTTCCTTTCTTATTTGGAGAAAACTTTTGAGAAAAGTTTTCTCCAAACCTCTTTCAAAGCCTTTCATAAGGAAAAAGAGGATGAAGATCGTTTTAATAGGGCAATCGCTTTAGGTAGGACTATATCACGGTAAATAACTATTGAAAGCTTTTGAGGGGTTCGGGGAGCCTTTTTTCAAAAAGCTCCCCGAATGCGCGTCTCCTTATCATCTGACTTGACCGTTGCCTTCAATAATATATTTTTGGGTTGTAAGCGCGTACAGTCCCATAGGGCCGCGAGCGTGGAGCTTCTGCGTTGAAATGCCTATCTCTGCGCCAAAGCCGAACTCTCCGCCGTCGGTAAATCTGGTTGAGGCGTTTACGTAGACCGCCGCCGCATCAACGAGACTCTTGAAGCGGTCTGCCGCGTAGCGATCGTTGGTAATGATAGCTTCGCTGTGCCCCGTGTTGTATTTATTTATGTGTGCAATAGCCTCGTCGAGAGAGGAGACGACCTTGACAGCCAAAATGTAGTCGTCGTATTCGGTTTCAAAGTCCTCTTCAGTGGCAGGGGATATTCCTTTCAAAATAGCGCAGGTCTTTTCACAGCCGCGGATCTCAAGCGAATGCTTCTGTGCAACGGCAGAGGCGAATTTGGGGAGAAAATCTTCTGCAACGGAGGCATGGACAAGCATAGTTTCAATGGCGTTGCAGACTGCGGGGCGGGAGCATTTCGCGTTGATGGCAACCTTGACCGCCATATCGAGATCGGCTGATCCGTCAACGTAAAGGTGACAGTTACCCGCTCCCGTTTCAATTACGGGAACACTTGATTTTTCAACGACTGCGGAGATAAGTCGCTTGCTTCCGCGAGGAATAAGCACGTCTACAAGTCCGCGAGCCTGCATGAGCGCATCCGCGCCCTCATATCCAAGCTCAGGACCGATAAAGCCGAGCATATCGGGGCACAGTCCTGCGTTTTCAATGCAAGTGCGCATGATCTCGATAAGACAAAGGTTGGTGTTTGCCGCCTCCTTGCCGCCGCGCAGGACTGTGGCGTTGCCGGTTTTCAGGCAGAGCGCCGCAGCATCAACGGTTACGTTGGGGCGAGCCTCGTAAATTATTGCAACTACGCCGAGCGGAACACGAGTGCAGGCGATTTTAAGACCGTTAGGTCTTGTGAAAAGCTCACCCGAGCCGACGGGGTCGGTAAGTAATACGAGTGCGCGAAGGGAATCGCAGATGCCCGAGATGCGTGCTTCGTTTAGCATGAGTCTGTCAAGCATATGGTCAGGAACACCGTTTTCGCGTGCAGATGCAAGATCCTTGCGGTTTGCTGAAATGATCTTATCAGAATCTGACTCAAGTGCTGAGGCTATGGCGCGAAGGAGGGCATTCTTTTTCTCGGTGGATACCACCGAAAAATCGCGCGACGCATCCTTGGCTTTTTTACATATTTGAAATACTTTTGCTTTAGCGTCCATTTTTATCTTTATCTCCGAATGGGTTAGTCGTTTATGAGTATTTTTTCAATTTCAAGAACGTAGAATCGATGAAAGTCGTCTGTGGGGTAGTGCTTTAGCTGTTCCTTGTCAGCAAAGCACTCCTTTTTGAGGTCGTCGGCATAGAGCTTTTTGCAGATCATAGCGATCTTGGATTGCCCGATTACCTTAACGCCGTCGATGTCGATGCAATCAAGAGAGCAGGCGGCGAGCTTGTCAAGCTCCTTGCCTGATTTTGTGCCGCACACCTTTAGCGCATTACGATGCTCTTCGGGGAGAACACAAAGCGAAAATCTGTCGATTGTCTCACATAGGCTATAGGTGTATCTTTGCGGACGTACGAAGACGGTCGCTACGGGCTTGTTCCAAAGAATGCCCATATTGCCCCAGCTTGCGGTCATGGCATTTGCGCCCGATGCCTTTTTGTGATCGGGGGCGGTGATAAGCAACCACTCTTTGCCGATAAGGCGGAAGGGGGATTTTTCGAATTCTTCGGGAGAAATCTCTCTAAAGGACATATTATTTCCTCCATAACGATTTAGTTGACTAAATTATATCATATTATTTCACGTTTTTCAACAGTTATGATATAAAAAGTCTCTCGTATATTGTATTCAACGAGCGGGAAAAATGACAAAAGGTCGGGGCATTTGCCCCGACCTAATAAAATTATTCAGCGTCCTTATATTCAATTGTGCAATGCTCGAGAAGATAATCGTCAACTTTGTCAAAGAGGATGTTCTGTCTTATCTGAGCTTCGCCGACCTCTTTAACGATCGATTCCTCGGTGTATGTTTGGCTTTCGGTTGAGTAATACTCAGCAAGAGCCTTGACTCCCTTTTCATACTCCTCGTCTGTCACCGAGAGACCCTGCTGCTCTGCGATGGTGTAGTAGATAAGGTTGTTTCTGACAACCTCCTTGGCATAATCCACGGTTATTGCCTTCCAGTCGTCGTTTTCGCCAAGACCGAGATATGCGACGATAAATTCATCAATACTGCTAAACGAGTATCCGTAGTAGTATGCGTAATACTGCATATAATATTCATACTGTTCAATATACCTTGCATACCAATAGTCAACAGATTCCTCAGGGTATTCGAGAACCTTTGATTTCTCGATAAGCTTGTTGAGAATGGCGGATACGGCGGCGGATTCCGCCTCCTTTTTGGCGGTCGTCTCAAGGTTTGTCTTTACCTCGGCTCTGTATTCCTCGGCGGTGCCATTGTACTTCAACGCCGTGGCAACGAATTCGTCGTTGAATTCGGGAATGGAGTACTGAATCGTGTATTCAACCCAAACCTCGAATATTACCGACTTGCCCGCAAGATCGGCGTTTTTGTAATCCTTGGGGAATGTGAGGTGAAGAACGTGAGGATTGTCCTGGCTTGTCTCATCGGGAATAACGCCGATAAGACCCTCCTCAAAGCCGTCTATAAAGGAGCCGGAGCCGATAACAAGCTCGTAGGAGTATTTATCGGTAGCGTTGGAGCCACCCTCAAACTTTTCTCCGTTAAGGTAGCCTGTGTAGTAGATAAACGCAGAGTCTCCGTATCTTATCGGTTGATCGGTGATAAGACTGCCACCGTTTT
Organism: Clostridia bacterium; assembly: GCA_017522905.1. Taxonomy (GTDB): domain Bacteria; phylum Bacillota; class Clostridia; order Oscillospirales; family CAG-272; genus SVTX01. The sequence continues at coordinate 13,282 of JAFWXY010000075.1, read as the reverse complement.
CCTTTTTGCGGTTCTCAAAGCATTTGTCGTCGATATACTGCTGTACAAGCTCATCGGTGATGAGGTAATTTGTGCCAAGCGTAACGGTGTTGCTTTGATAGTCGTTTTCACTCAGAGTGATATATTTAGATAAGTCGGCGTTAAGATAGTCAAAGTCCTTGGCTACTTCGTCGTTGGTGTCGGGTTTTTTCTCATCCTCGTTTTTTGTTATAAGGAAGATGACAAGTGCGGTTATTGCCGCCACAAGCAATACGGACAGAACAATAACAAGCACCTTCAAGTGTTTGTTTTTCATCAATTTTTATCCTTTCGTAATAAATACTACTAAACTATATAATACTCTATTTTACGGGATAATTCAAGTACAAATTGAAAATAAAATGCAAATGGATTCATTTTTATTGACATAAGTCTTCAAAAATGATACAATTATCTAAGAAAAATGGTAAAGGAGAGAGACAATGCAACAAAATTTTAAGGTAATTGAATATGATTGCATTGGCTCGACCAATGCCGAGGCGAAGGAGTATGCATACAACACCAATAGCCGCCAGCCCGTGTTGTTCGTTGCAAGAGAGCAGAGCGCGGGCAGGGGAAGACTTGGCAGAAGCTTTTATTCAAGGCTTTCGGGTGGCATATATATGTCCTTTCTTTATTTCACCTCAAGCTCGCTTTCCGACGCGGTCAGCGTGACTACTGCCGCCGCGGTCTTTGTCGCCGAGGCGATTGAAAGAGCAACAGGGCGAAAAATGAATATAAAGTGGGTCAACGACGTCTACAACGACCACGGAAAGGTCGCGGGAATACTCACCGAGACCGTTAAGGTCGGAGACGAGACCGCAGTGATAGTTGGAATCGGCATAAATACGGGCAAGGATGATTTTCCCGAGGAGCTTTTGGGCATTGCGTCAAGCATTGGCGAGATAGACGAGGAGGGCAGAAGGAACATCGTTCGCGCTATCAGCGGCGCCTTGCTGGGACATGCTGAGGATCCTTTGGATAGAGGGTACATCACAGGATACCGCGAGAGATTTATGCTTGAGGGCATGGAGGTCGATCTTTTGCGCGCAGGTGAGATCATAGCTCGCGGCAAAGTAAAGGGCGTAACCGACGACGGCGGATTGATATTCCTACCTTTTGGTGAAAGCGAGCCCGAGATAATACACTCGGGCGAGGTAAGCATAAGAATATAAAAATAAAAGGGGACGGCACCGTCCCCTTGATTTTATTTGTGCAGAGAAATGAGCATGTCGTACACGTTGATTATTTCCTTTTCCTGATTAAGTGCGTGGTTTACGGTGTATGCCGTTCCGCCCCCACTATGCTCGAGAAAGGCGACGCCGATGTCACCAAGCTCAACAAGGCGGTCGTTTCTCTCGTGCATACAGGTCGAGGTGTAGCTTTCCGCCATGTATTCAACCCTGTCTGCTTGACTTAGAATGTAATTGTAGGTCTCAACGTCCTCGCCGGTCCAGAATTTCGTCTGATTCTTGCAGGGCAGCACCAGCTCGAGCGTAACGTCGGGAAAATTTTTCTTGAGGCGGAGCACTGCAAGCGCGGCGAGTGTATCAAATCCAAGCGCGCCGCCCGCGTAAAACTTGGTGATCCCCGAATTATACATGGTTTTGAGAAGGTAATCAAGCACAAAGGATATCTGCGTCTGTGTTTGTGCATCGATATTACGGTGACCTGTAAAAAACGCAGTCTTTATTTCGCCGAAAGATTTTTTTGCCATGATTCTCCTCCTTTATACGCATATAGCCGGTTCCAATTCTTGTTGTGATACATTATAGCACGTATGTTCTAAAGTGTAAAGGGGTTTTAAAAAATTTGTTGAAAAATTTTTTCGACATTATCCGTCAAATTAAAAAGGCGCGGCAACCGAAGCCACCGCGCCCAAAAACGCAGCCCCGATTGTCGCGAAACAAATTATAAAAAATATGGTTGCCCTATACCCTTTACACACTGGAGATGCATTTTTACATATTCTATGTGTGTAAAGAAAAAAGATAACAAAACATTGACGGTTTTATTTTTCACAATAAAATCGCCGTTCAACCATATATAATTTGTTTCGCAAATCAATTATATCATATATTTTTTTGGGTGTCAAGGGGTGAGAGGGTGATAAAAAAGACGAATGGGGTAGCTGAGCTAAAAGCTTTTAATATAGAATCGGAGACCCCTCAGATATAGGAGTCTCCGATTCGTCCTTTTATTGCTTGAGTGTCATTTCACCGTAAGAGGGGAGGGGCCAGAGTGCCGAGGGAACAAGCGACTCTGCCGCATCAACTGCGCGGCGGAGCGAGTTCATAAGCGGAATGACCTTCTCCTTATATGCAAACGCTGAGACCTTGAAATCAGGCTCATTTTCCGCGGCGCTTGCGGCTGCTTTAAGCTTGTCCGCAGTCTCAAAAGCCTCTGTTGCAAGTATCGAGAGGTCTGCAATAATGCGACGTTCAAGGCTTGAGTGGAGATTTCCGCCAAAGATTGCCTGTTTGTCCTTTGCAGTGCGGGTAAGCTCGCCCACGTAATTCTCAATTGCGGGGATTATCTTCTTATTGGTCATGTCGACCATTGTCTTGGCTTCAATGTCGATTATGTTGGAGTAATTCTCAAACATTATCTCCTCGCGTGCGCGAAGCTCGACCTCGCTCATTACACCAAGGGAGGTGAAAAGCGCGATATTCTTTTCTGCGGTGATAGAGGAGAGCGAATCAACCGAGGTCTTGAAGTTGAGAAGTCCGCGTCGCTCTGCCTCCTCGGGCCACTTGGAGGAATATCCGTTGCCGTTGAAGATGATGCGCTTGTGAGCCTTGAGGGTATTCTTTATAAGCTTTTTTGCATCCTTTTCGATGTTTGCAGAGCCGGTCAAGGTGTCTGCAAAATCTCTGAATACTTTTGCAACCGCGGTGTTTATCATAATGTTGGCAAGCGCAATGTTCTGTGACGAGCCTACCATTCTGAATTCAAATTTGTTGCCCGTGAATGCAAAGGGCGAGGTTCTGTTACGGTCTGTCGAGTCGTAACGGAAGGTTGGAACGCTGGGAACACCGAGATCCATGGTGCGACGCGCCTTGTCGGTGTAGTTTGTTTCACCTACGATCGCCTCTACAAGCTCCTCAAGCTCATCGCCAAGGAACACCGATACGATAGCGGGGGGAGCCTCGTCTGCGCCGAGACGGTGGTCGTTTCCTGCGGTGGCGGCAGATACGCGGAGAAGATCCTGATAGTCGTCCACTGCCTTGATTATTGCAGAGAGGAAGAGCAAAAACTGTGTATTGGAGGCAGGGTTTTTGCCTGCGGAGAGCAGATTTTTGCCCGTGTCGGTGCTAAGTGACCAGTTGTTGTGCTTACCCGAGCCGTTGATACCGGCATAGGGCTTCTCGTGGAGAAGGGCAACCAAGCCGTGGCGCTCTGCCACCTTTTTTATCATCTCCATGACGATAAGGTTCTGGTCAACTGCAACGTTCGTCGTAACGTATATGGGCGCAAGCTCGTGCTGAGAGGGAGCGACCTCGTTGTGTTTAGTCTTGGAGGTAATGCCAAGCTTCCAGAGCTCCTCGTCAAGCTCGTGCATAAATTCGGATATTTTAGTTTTAAGGGGGCCGTAGTAGTGGTCCTCAAGCTGCTGGGTCTTGGGCGCGGGATTGCCAAAGAGCGTCCTTCCCGTATAGAGAAGATCGTCGCGGCGGTCGTAATATTCTTTGTTGATAAGGAAATATTCCTGCTCTGCGCCGACAGAGGTTGAAACGCGAGTTGCGGTATCGTCGCCAAAGAGCGCGAGAATACGGAGCGCCTGCTCGCTCACCGCGTCCATAGAGCGGAGAAGGGGGGTCTTGGTATCAAGCGCATCGCCTGTATAAGAGCAGAATACTGTGGGAATATAGAGCGTTTTGTCCTTTATAAATGCGTAGGACGAGGGGTCCCATGCGGTATATCCGCGCGCATTACAGGTCTCGCGCAGACCGCCCGAGGGAAATGACGAAGCGTCGGATTCTCCCTTGATAAGCTCCTTGCCCGAAAATTCCATAACTACCTTATCGCCGCCTATAGGGGAGATGAAGGAGTCGTGCTTTTCTGCGGTAACGCTGGTCAGGGGCTGGAACCAATGGGTATAGTGGGTCGCGCCCTTTTCAACTGCCCAGTCCTTCATTGCGTTAGCAACGACGTTGGCAATAGAAACGTCTATAGTTTTACCTGTCTGGATGGTGTATGTAAGTGACTTGTAGACGTCCTTGGGGAGTCTCTGACGCATAACCGCGTCGTTAAAAACCATACAACCGAATATTTCGGGAATATTAGACATAGTATACCGCCTTTCCATAAAAAAGAAACATTCTCGCATTATATACTGATTATAGCGCGAAAATCTTTACTTGTCAAGGGAAAAGGGAGTTTTTATTCTATTATTGTAACCGTCACCGAAATATCGTCCTGTGTCTTATCCTTCGGGGTGTTCTGTTTTGCAAGGGCGAGCAGTCTCTGGCACAGGATTTCGCACTCGGATTCACTGCCGAGTGCGTTTTTGTCCTTTCGCGCCATATATTCACACAAAAATTCAACAAGCCAGGGGCAATCCTCGCTGTCGGGGCAACATCCGTCCGACATCATTATTATGACGTCGCCGCGTTTTGTGTCAAATTTGCTGATCTTTGTGTCGGCTTCCTTCAAAATCCCTATGGGCATGGTGCGGGAATAGACCTTGAAAACGGTAGATCCCCGTGCGATGTAGGTCGGCGCCGCACCGCTTTTGATAAAGGATGCCGTTCCGCTTATCAGGTCAAGCTCGCAGAGGTCAACGGTGGCAGAGCATTCGCCGCCGCGACCCATGTTCTCGTTGCGAAGCACGTTGCCAAGCATCTTTACGGTAATGTCCGCACGGTTGCCCGCCAAGAGCATTTTCTCGATAAACATAGAGCAAACGCCCGAGACGAACGCCGCCTCCTCGCCGCTTCCCATGCCGTCGCTTATAAGTGAATAGAAGTAGGAAGAGCTTGTAACAAAGCTGTTTGAGGTGTCTCCGCATACCTCGTCTGACAGCGGGGGGTCTTTAAACGGATCAACGTAAAGCTCGCTTGTATCAAGTATTGGATCAGGGCTGCTTTGTGCGGGAATATTACCCCTCGCGCAACACGCGCGGTAGAGCGGCTTTGAGGATAGGCGCATCACCGCTCCGTCTCTGCCCGTTTCAAATGAGGGCTCGCCAAGCGTAGCACCGACTATCTCTCCGATCTTGCACCGAAGCATATCCGCGCGCCTTGCGCTAAGCTTGTCCGCAGATGGAATGCCCTTGATAACAATGTTTTTGCACCGCTTGCCCCACACCACGACACCGCCCGTTCTGAAGCCTTCTTCAAACAAGAGATCGCATATTTTGTCCGCGGCATCGGGGTCTGCCTCGTATTCCTCTCCGTCGTTTTCAAGCGCATCGCGCAATATTTCGTTGATGTCCTCGTAGCTTGAGGCGAAAAAGGAAAGGTTTCCGTCCTTTATTATGCTCTCGGTGGTACAGGCGAGGGCTCGGTTCGTGCCGTCAATCAGTCTTTCGCACATAGTACAGCGCGAAAGAAATTTGGAGTCCAGGTCGCACTTGTCTACCGCCCCCTTTTTATGTAATGCAACGGTCATTCGGGTTATCGTGTCAATGGTCGATGGGTATTCGGAGCCGTAGCAAAGCTCGCGCCCCCGGCATTCCCGACAAACCGAGTCGAAGGTAGCCTCGCATATTCTTTTAAGTCCGAGCGCGTCGGGGCGTCTGCGCTTATCGGAAAGCTTGTAAAAGGTCTCGGACAGTGTAGCGAAAACGTCGGACAGAGCAGACAGACGCTCTCTTACGGCTAGATTTTTATTCTTTTCGGTCACAGCCTCTGCAAAATAGACTCCGCCCGCCATCATCGCGCGGTTGTATGGGGCGCACATGATTTCGCGGTACTTATCAACGATCATATAAACGGGAATTGCCAGGAGCATGGGGGGCAGGATTCCGACAAGCCCATCTGCACCTCCGATGTAATAGCACCAGACGACAACCGCCGCGCAGACCACGGCGAGTCCTGCGCCACGGCGCACCGCGGAGACCAGAAAGAAAAGGATCGAGCAGATCACCAAAAGCGGCATATACACGGGGTCAAGAACAATGCCAAAAAGTATCGCCGCCACGCCGCCGGGAAAAAGGCCGTATGCGGATGTGGCGCAAAGAGTCAACAGCATCGCCAGAAAGGGAGCCATAGGCATACCGATGACCGTCATGCTGCGTGCCACAAAAACACATAGCATGCCTATTGCCCCAAGTGATACCGTGGGGTAGTGCTTGACGGCGCTCTCCTTGCCACCGAAGAATCCCGCAAGAACAAATGTAAGCGCAGGGCAAGCCGCGGTCAGAAAGAGAGTGCCCCACAAAGCATAGAATGAAAAATCCTGCCCGATAAGCAGAAAAAGTCCGCAAAGCAGGCCTGCCGCCGCAGCAGAGAGCGCACGAAGATAGAGCTTTTCGTTAAAAAGGAGCTCTGAGCCCGAGGCTTGTCTACCCTTGTCTGAGCGTCCGTAGAGCTCGGATTTTTCGGGGAGATCGGGTGCATATTTTATCATTGCGGTCTCATCTGATACGGGTGTCTCCTTTGCCTCTGATAAAACGATGGGCATATACGTAAGCAGTACTCTTATAAGCGGAGTTGCGATTGAAGCGAAAATAAACACGTCGGGAAGTCCGCCACATAGGCAAAGAATAAACAATCCGGTAAATATGGGGAGCAACCGCTTTCTTGATGAGCACAAAAGAACGATACAGAGAGGGTAGGTTGAGAAAAGCAGCCTTGCGCCCCCTATTAAAAAGGCTATCGTGGCACTAAGGGCAAAGTCAACGCAAAAGCGAAGGCGAGCGCGCACCTCTACCTCGTCCTTGTCACGGAGCTTTTCTGCGATAGATCTCACGGAAAGCTTTTTTGTTTGATTTGTATTTTTATCCTTGTTTTTGTCAGTATTCTGCATTATTTCAGGTCCTTCTTCTCTATAAAAATGGTAAAAAATGGTTTTAAGTACATTATAATACGGCCAAGGCGCGGAATTTGTCGCAATATAGCTGCGAGAAAAATTTTTGCTAAAATTCTAAAAACTATTGACAAGGGCAGAAAAAATTGCTATAATGCAGACAGAAGGATAATACAGTTAATACAGATTTCAGGGAAAGGAGTGAGAAAATGCAGACAAGATTTACGGGAAAACAGGACGTTTATCTTGAAATAGCAGAGCAGTATAAGGAATATATTAAGCTCGGGGTAATAAAGACGGGCGAGAAGCTTCCAAGCGTTCGCGCACTTGCAGGTGAGCTTGGAGTCAACCCGAACACCGTTGCGCGAGCATACTCGACTCTTGAATCTGAGGGGTTTGTCCGCGCGTTGCCCAAAAAGGGCGCATACGTCACCTATAATGAAGAAGGCAAGAAAGAGCCGGACCGGAAGAACGTAATATACGCGCTAAAAGACATGGGCGTATCGAAAAACAGTATTTTGAAATGGATAGAGGAGGTGTACGGAGAAAATGATTGAGATAAAAAAGCTTCATCATAAAATAGACGGCAATGAGATACTCAGAGACATTAATCTTACGCTCCAAGAGGGAAGCGTTATGGGTCTTGTCGGAATCAACGGCGCAGGAAAGACAACTCTGCTTCGTCTGATTTCGGGAGTTTACACCGCCGCTGAAGGCGAAATACTTATTGACGGTGTCGGCGTTGGTGATGAGCGCGCGAGAGAATCGCTCTTCTTTTTGCCCGACGACCCTTATTACACGGCTCACACAACGGGTAACAGTCTTTTCAAATTATATAAGACCTTTTATCCCCATATGAGCCGCGAGGTGTTCCTCTCTCATATGGCGGGCTTTAAGCTTGACGAGAAAAAGCCGATACGCAATTTTTCAAAGGGAATGAAGCGACAGCTTTTCGTTGCTCTCGCACTTGCCGTAAAGCCGAAATATTTGCTTCTTGACGAGGCGTTTGACGGACTTGACCCGCTGGCAAGACTCTCCTTTAAAAAGGCTATCAACAAGGCGGTCGAGGAGGAGGGTATGAGCGTTATTATTTCAAGCCATTCCTTGCGCGAGCTTGAGGACTTCTGCGATTCTTACGCCTTAATTGACAAAATGACGGTTACCTCGTCGGGAGACATAGCCGAGAAGATCAACAGCTTCTGCAAATTCCAGCTTGCCTTTACAGAGGAGTTTGAAGAGTCTGTTTTCTCGGGACTCCCATACGTTTCGCTTGAAAAGAGCGGAAGATTCGTTCGCATAGTGCTCAAGGGTGAGGCTAAGAGGATGCTCTCCGCGCTTGAAGAATTAAATCCTGTGATAGTAGAGGAGATGCCTATGGACTTTGAGGAGCTCTTCATTCACGAGGTTGAGGAAAGGGGGCATAACAAATGACTACCTTTAAAAGATATTTCACCTACCGATTAACGCAAAGCGTACTTCGCACCGTTGTTTTCACAGTGTTGGCACTGCTTATGTGCCTGACCGCCGTAAACAGCAGTATATCTTACCAGTATGATTTCACCAAAACCGCAAGCCTTGAGTCGGTTGCTACTGTTTTGGGCATACTTTGCTTCCTTATTCCCATTCTGGAGCTTTCGGGCTTTAAGAACAGAAGAAATCTTGATACTCTCTACTTTTTTCCGATAAGAAGGGAGAGAATGGCACTCGCGCATTACCTTTCGGGACTTGTGCAGATTTTTGTCATATACACGGTGTCCTTTGTGGCTCTTTGGCTTACGCTGGTATTCAAGACAGATTGCTTCAGCCTTGAATATATGCCGCTTTATTATATCCTCTCGCTTTTGGCAGGATTGGTAATCTATTCAATCGCCTGCTTTATATTTGGAGAGGCGAATACGGGTGCGGACGGTATTCTGTTCCTGGCGCTTTGGACGTTCGCCGCATATATTCTGATGTATACTGTAAGGATATACGTGCTCAGAGAATTGCTTAGAGAAACACAGCTTTGGCCATACGAGTCAATTGCTGACTGGGGCCCGCTCTATGCGCCGATAAACAACCTCACGGTTATTTTCCAAAACCTTATTGAGACCAACAGGCAAAGAGACCCCTACAGTTACACAAACTCATATGCTGCGAGGTATCTCTCACAGGCATATATGTTTGCCGTTTGGGCAGCTCTCGGACTTGCCGCCGCGTTTGGATTTTTCTATAGATTCAAGCGTAAGGACGCGCACTTAGCAGGTGAGATCTCGAATTCAATATTCGGATACAAGATACTCATACCCCTTTACGGCTATTCCTTGCTTCTTATGTACAGCGACCTTGATATAATGACTATCATAGTCTTTGCCCTGATGCTGACGGGATACTTCTTCTACCGCCGCAGCTTCAAGATCAAAAAGAGTGATATAATTATTATCGCGTGCGGCATTTTGCCTATGATACTGTCGGCTATATTGAGCGGAATGTAATAAAAAAGAAAAGCGGCTCGGACCTGCGTCCGAGCCGCTTGTGTTTTTTGATTTACTTGCTGTTTTTTGCGTTCTTTGCGGAGCTCATCTGTGTATGAGCTCTGTTGGGCACTGCGGGAGAGGGAGTCTGCTCTCCTGTCGCCTTTTTCTGCGCATTGTTCTGCGCGTTATTCTGTGCCTTGCTTGTCTTTGAATTCTGATTTTGAGAGTTTCTTGATTCGTTCATATCCTTTATCCTTTCGCGGCAGGTTGCCGTTGTTTGGATTTTTGACGGATATGGGCGCGTTTATTCAGCACTCTTAAATTCTTCAAGTGCGGCTCTGCCTGTGTGTGTAACGGGGTGGATCCATTTACCCGATATCCAATAAGCAATAAAAATGATAGCCTTTGGAATATCCTCGCACAGATACATTACGGCATATACGGCGAGGAAGGGAAGGTGAAGAATATTTGCGGCAATAAACGTCATGGGCACCGAGAACAGCCAGAGTGCAAAGATCTCAACTATCATTCCAAACTTGGTGTCGCCACCCGGACGGAATATTCCCACGATTGTGAGGTAAGGAATATTGCGGACTATTATCCATGCGCCATAGATGACAAGTATCCATTCTGCGGTTTCGATCGTGTAAGCCGAGATATTCTCTCCGAGATTGAAGATCGAAACCAGTGGCTGACGGAGCAGGATGATTGCGCCGCCGACCAGGATCGAAATAATGGGAAAGACGGTCATAAAACGTTTGGAATCGCGTATCCCCTCGCGTATCTCTCCCGCACCGATGGATTTTCCTACAAGGACACAGCACGCGTTGCAGACGCCGAGGAAGAAGCAGAAGGAGAAGCTTTCAAAGGTCCTTACTATGGTCAAGGCGCCGAATTCCTCATAGCCGATGTTTGCAAAGATAACGTTGTAGGTCACCGTACCGAGACCCCACATCGTCTCGTTAATAATAACGGGGGTCGCCTTTTTGAAAAACTCTTCAAGAGACCGTGCGTCAAACGAAAAGACGTCGGACAGCTTGGCGTAGAGAATGTTTTTGAGGGCTATCGAAAGAACTATTATAAGTACAGGACCTATCCACGCGGAAATTACCGTGGCGATAGCCGCACCCTTAACTCCAAGTCCCAGAGAGAAGATAAAGATGTAGTTGAGTATCGCGTTTAAAAGCGCGCTGATTCCCGAAACTATCATAGGGAGCTTGGGGTGCTCTGCTGAGCGGAGGACCGAGCCCAGAATATTGGTCAGTGCGACCGCGGGATAGGAGTATGCGGCGTAGCGCAGATAAAGCGAGCCTTGTTCTACGACGGCGGGATCCTGATTGAATATATAAATTATCTTTTCGGGAATAAGTATTCCCAAAAGCATAAAGATAATCGAGACGATCATACCCGCGCTTACAGCAATGCCCGTGGTGCGGTGTATACCCTTCCGATTACCGTTGCCCCAATATTGGGATACGAAGACCGCCGCCCCCGAGCTGATGCCGAAAAGCATCATATTAAAGAGCCAGGTAAACTGTCCCGCCATACCCGTAGCCGAGAGCTGGACGTCGCCAAGCTGGCTTATCATAAGGGTATCTATAAGCGAGAAGGATGATACCAGCATATTCTGGAGCGTGATCGGTATCGCTAGCGACAGGGTTATCCTCCAGAAAGCCCAGTCTTTTATATCAAGGGGCAGTCTTTTGCGGTTAATGTTTGTTTGCAGCATGTTCTGATTCCTTTAAAAAGCAGCTTTCACCGTAGCGAAAACTGCTTTATTATTTTATGTTTCTGCCGAGGGAAGCTTGCCCCCTTGCTTTGCTATCTGCAAAGTGTAGAGCTTATAGTAGCTACCTCTCTGTCGGAGAAGCTCCTGGTGGTTGCCCTCTTCGACTATCTCGCCGTGAGAGAGCACGATGATGTTATCCGCGTGCTGAATGGTGGAGAGTCTGTGAGCGACCATAAGCATCGTGCCTATGTTCATCATTTTTTCGAGTGAATCCTGAATAAGCACCTCGGTCTCGGTGTCGATATTGGCGGTAGCCTCATCGAGTATCATTACTGCGGGCTTGTGGATTATCGTTCTTGCAAAGCTGACAAGCTGGCGCTGACCTGCAGAGAAGTTGTTTCCTCTCTCGCGCACTACCTCGTCAAGACCCGATTCAAGCCTTGATATGAACTTGTCCGCGTTTACGTATCTGCAAGCCTCCATTACCTCCTCGTCGCTGACGTCGTCAAGACCTAAGGTAATATTGGATCGGATAGTGCCCGCGAAGAGGAATACGTCCTGAAGCATCTGACCGAAGTGGCGACGGAGAGAGGAGATCTTTATTTTCTTGATATTGATTCCGTCAATAAGGATCTCGCCCTTCTGTATATCGTAGTTTCGACAGATAAGAGAGAGAATAGTCGTCTTACCCGAGCCTGTTGCGCCCACAAAGGCAACGGTGTCGCCTGCGTTGACCTTAAAGGAAACGTCCTTAAGCACCCACTCGCCCTCGATGTAGGAGAACCACACGTTCTTAAATTCGATCTCGCCCTTGACTGTCTCAAGCTCAATCGCATCGGGCTCGTCCACAACTTCGGGGATGATGTCGAATATCTTGTATATCTTCTCGCTTGATGCAAAGGTCGCCTGGAGGCGGTTGAATTGCTCGGCAAGATTCTGGATGGGGTTAAAGAATTTGGAAATAAAGAGGTAGAACGACACTATCGTGCCGACGTCTATCGCCTGACCGAGGAAGGTCGTGCCCTTGATATATCCGCGCGCTCCGAGATAGAAAAGGCAGAGCACCGAGGAGATATAGAGCATATATACCATCGGGCGGAAGATACCGAATACGAATATCTGTCCGAACTTTGCGCGGCTGAGCTTTTGGTTCTTCTCGTCAAATTCGGTCTTCTTGCGCTCCTCGCGGTTGAATATCTGAATTATCTTCATTCCCGAGAGGTTCTCTGAGAGGAAGATGTTGATATCGGTCGTGCCGTCCTTTACCTTGCGGTGAGCGCGGCGCGCGAACTTACGGAAGATTATAGTGAATATGAGAATGAAGGGAACAAAGCAGATTATCATCAAGGTCAGCATGTAGTTGAGCATCAGCATCGCCGCCAATACTCCAAGTACGATAAATGCGTTCTTGATGAGATTTACCATTATGTTGGTAAAGGTTATGGAGATCGCGTTGGTATCGTTTGTCACACGTGTTACAAGCGTTCCGACGGGGATCTTGTTGAGCTGATCGTGAGAGAGGCTCTCAATGTGAGCGAAAAGGTCCTCACGGATATTTGATACTATGCGCTGTCCCGTTCTCTGAAGAATCAATGCCTGAATGTAGGAGCAGATAAGAGAAATGATAAGGATACCCGCATATATCGCAATGGTGATAAAGAGGTAGGAAAGCTCAAAGCCGCCCTCCTGACCTACCGTGTCGGTAAGCTCACCTAAGATGATAGGGGAGATTATCTCGTGCGCGATAGAGAATATCATCAAAATAAGCACGAGGATGAATCTGCCCGTGTAGGGCTTGGCGTACTTGAGGAGTCTCCTTATAATTTCGGAGTCCTTCATGTCTCGGTCAAATCCGATGGCCTCTTTTTTATCCTTCATAAAGGCGTAAGCCAGAATGAATATGATTGCAAAGACAGAAATGATAGAGCCAACTATCAAAAGGGGATAAAACTCATGCATGTGTCTTCTCCTCCTTCTTTTCTGATACCGCCTCGTCGAGCTTCTGCAGGTCAACCATATTTTTATATTCCTCACATGAAGCAACAAGCTCCTCGTGTTTGCCGACCGCAACTATGCGACCGTTGTCGATGAAGATTATCTTGTCCAT
>JAFWXY010000074.1 GCA_017522905.1 Clostridia bacterium | reverse complement strand
TTGCTGCGAGGATTCCGTAGCCCGCAACACCGCCGAACGCCGCCTTGAAGTTGAATGCTTCGCTAAAGATGAGTCCAAACGCTGCGGGGATCTTCTCTGCATTGAAAATGAGAGCAACGATGGATGTGAGAATGAACAGAACTGCCATAACGGGAACAAGTTTCTCATTAACAGATGCGATTCTCTTGACTCCACCAAGGATCACGGCGCCTACGATAACGGTAAGAACTATACCTGTTATCCAAGGAGCGACATTAAACGTAGAGTTGATAACTCCGGAAATTGAGTTGGACTGTGTTGCGTTACCTGTACCGATACAAGCAATCATAGCAAACAAAGCGAACATAGCTGCAAGCCAGCCCCACTTTTTGCCAAGACCGTTCTTTATGTAGTACATAGGACCGCCCATGTACGCGCCCTCCTCGTTTGTCTCTCTATACTTAAGAGAGAGAACGATTTCGGAGTACTTAGTAACCATGCCGAAAAGAGCACTGATCCACATCCAGAACACCGCACCGGGACCACCGAGTACAAGAGCGGTTGCAAGACCTGCTATACTACCTGTACCGATCGTTCCTGCCAAAGCGGTGGTTACCGCCTGGAACGGGCTGACGCTTCCTGCTTCCTTCTTGTGAAGGTTCTTGTCGAAGAGCGTTCCAATCGTGTTCTTCATTGTGTAGCCAAAGCGGCGGAACTGTAAAAATCCTAATTTGATTGAAAGGAAAAGACCGCCTGCTATCAGGAGCACCATCATTGCGATGCTGAGAATATTGCTGTAAACAAAGTTAAGGGCGCTTTCCATTAATGCCAATATCTGTTCCAAAGATTTGTCTCCTTGCGGTTTAGATTATGCAATCCCGACAGCTCGAATTTTTACCAAATTCGACTCCGCGCGACAACACCGGATAAGATTATATCATATTAATATAGATATATCAAGAGAAATTCTTATTTTATGTAAAAAGGTGCAAAAATTTAAAAAATCCCCTAATTTTAGTGCCATATATTGTAAATATAATGGGAAATAGTGCTTGGGAGAGGTGAAATAAAAGCAAAAACAGGCACCGAACGGTGTCGATGCCTGTTGATCGTGCGATTGTTTTGTATCATACCTTCTCCGCCGCGAGCTTGTTGCTTACGTTGAGCTTGTCAAGGAAGCAGACCCACTTTATTGTGGATTTCGGATCGGGCTGAGGGGAGACGTAGATGAGCTTGTTGTTTATGTATATGTCGAAATGGTCGCCGGGGGAGACCGGGAATGCGCCTATCTTGCAGGTTTGCGTGGTGTATTCTATCGGCTCTCCGTGAAGAGTTCCCAAGAGCTTGAATATCTCCTTATCCATATAGACCTCGCCCTCGCCCGCGTTGGGATCCATAAAGCCGTCCTTACCGCAACAGCCGAGCTTTGCCTTGGCAGAGAGAGCTTCATTTTCAACGTCTATGGAGTTTTGCTGCCACTCGAACCACTCATTTATGCGCTCAAACGGAGCGTTGTGGAGTCTATAGAAGGAGTCAAGCTCGGCATCAAGTCCGCACTCGCAACGAATGTGGCCCTCTGACGCCGTGATTGTACCTTCTCTGAGGCATTTGGGACATTTGAAAAGTATTCTGTCGACTCCGCGTACTATATCCTTTGATTTATATTCTACGCCTGCCATGGCAAGCTCGTCGTCGTGGAGTATTGCCGCGGCGGCGATCTTGCGGATCTCCTCAACGCTCTTTGCGGCGACCTCGTCGGCGGTGAGCAGGAGCTTGACGCTTGAATGGATTCGGCCCTGTCGGCTGTCGCCCTTATCACGCCACTTGGGGAATGTGAGGTAGGCGCCCTCTGCCTTCCATGCATAGAGGTCTACGCCAAGCTTTTTAATAAGCTCTGCAGTTCCGTCTGCGACGGGAAGCGTATGGCCGTAGCAGGAAAGTCTTCCCTCTGCAAATATGACGATTACGGCGTTTTCCTTCTTTGCACGCATGACCTTTCTGATGGTGGAGATGTCTGCGCAGAACATTTTCTTTGTGATAACGTGCATCAGCTTGAGCAGTCTTGCGGTAGAGGGAATGCGCATAAAATGCTCGCTTACAATGTAGGTAGGGCGGACGGGATAGAGCGTCATTCCGGAGATCATATGGTCCTCGTCGCAAGTGTGCGTTGCCACGATTATTGCGGGGCCCTTGATGTCCTTAACTATAGCGTTGTCATAGGTTATTCCGTATTTTCTTGTGTATTTTGGCTTGAGATATGCGCATACCAACGCGTAGAAAATCGGATTGACCTTGCCTATTTTGCCTTCTTTTTTCTTTTTCTTGTTTTTGTTGTTATTCATAAAGCATTCCAAAGTGAGTTATTTGCGCTATGCGCCTATGTTTATTATAGCATTTTCAAGCTATAAATGTCAATATGTTTTGGTGCACATGGAATTTTTCGCAGTGAAGAATGTAGCTATGGGAGAAAGACGGGCTTTATCGCTTTACATACAAAAAGCCTTGAGGCACGGAGCCTCAAGGCGTCTGTTTATTTGCGTGAATTAATCGGCTTGCGGAGTCATGAGATTTTCCGATGCCTCGTACAGCCAAATGCCCCACTGGGGATATTCGGCTACCAACGTCATAGTTACCCCTCTTTCTGCCGCCTTTTCTAACGCAATATCTTTGTTGTCTTTTCTAAGATAGTAAACGCACTTGGAGCTATCTACATAGTAGATCGAGGGATCACAAAGATACATGACAGGGTTGAACACATCCTTTGAGCTGTTCCAAAAGCCTGCTGTGATAGCACCGTCTGACGCAATGGCGATATCCTCACATTGGTTCCAGCCCGAATATATTGTGGTATACCCCTTTTCTAACAGCATTTCACTGATATCGTAGCTTGCATTGGTTTCTGCTTTCTTGGCGGTTTCCATTGCGGGATTGATGACCAGCTTGAAGGCGCCCACAGTCAGCATTGCCAAAAGCAGGATCGCTAAGATCTTACCAAATCGCCATCTTCGGTAGGCATATACGGGGAGAAGTCCTACAAGGGGAAGGAACATGAAGTAGTATATGCTACGGACAGACATTTTGGTGAACATATCGATTGCTAAAATCCCCAATACGCTCAGGGTGAACAGGGAAATAAGGGTTCCCCAGCCACGCGGCGCATCCTCCTTGCGGAATTTGGATTGCAGAATGGCGACGGTCAGAACCAGTACCGCCATCAAGAAAAGATAGCCGTAATGCTCCTTGTCGGTCAACAGATCCATCAACGTGGTAAGGCTCTTATTTACTGCCTCGGGTATCTGATCCTTTTCCAAAAGCTCGGTGGAGGAAAAGATCTCGTTTCGGGGTACGTTCAAAAGCTTGACGGTAACAAGTCCCAAGAGGTTTGCCGCAGACAGTGATCCCGTAACGATAAGTGGTTGCCACTCAAGCCTTTTTGTTTTTATGAGGCTTATAAGCTGTTGAACTCCTTCAACTGCAAGCATTGGGATCAGCATCACGGCAGTTTGGCGCAGGCTTTGTATTCCCGATCCAAAGGAGAGAAGGACCGAAATGCCGAACAGTATAATTGTGGGAACGGTGGGCTTTTCGCGGCGGCGCAAAAAACAACCAAAGCACATAAAAGCTGTTATGATATAGCAAGCATAGTATGAACAGAGGGTGAAGAAAAGCTGCCAGCCCTTTGTTTTGTAGATGGCGTCTCCGCAATATGCGTTGAGCGCTATGAAGCATATAAGGCCGATCAAGCGGTCCTCAAGCTTGGGAAATACAGGCTTCATCATCCACAGGTAGGAGAAGAATATGCCAAGCGTCATAAGGATCGTGGCGATTGCCATTGCAAGCGCGGGTCTGCCTATGATTCCGTAGATCAGTGAGGACAGTACGGGCGTAGCAATAACGTAGAGCTGATTGCCGAAGACCCATCCCTCGGGAAAGAGGGATTTAGATTCCCAAGCCTTGACGGAGTACAGGATATCCGAGTACATGTCGGTTACATAAAAGCTTGGCGTGAGGGAAAGATTCAAATAGCAGATATAGCCAAAATATGTAGCCAGGACTCCTATAAGGACGATTGCCATAGGCGAAATGGAGAGCTTTCTTGGGGAGGTGGGCTTTGTGGGAGGCCGCTTGGGCTTTTGCTGTCTTGTTTTTTTAGATTTCATGATCAAAAAGCGTCCTTTTATTAAAACTCGATGGGAATAGAATCGTGATAATATAATTATAATAATTATATCATAGTTTGACGAGAAATGCAAGAGGATGGAAAATAATTAACAAGAGATGTCAAGAGAACTCTTACCATCGCGAGATGGACGGTGGATTAATAAGAACGTCACTCGTGTTTGGGTGCGGGCACTGCTCGCCCGCGAGGCTACGGGTTCGCGAAGAGTCTGACGCAAAAGAAATAAGCGGATGGAAATGACTAACGAGTGGAGTTTGGACGGGACTTGAACGCAGTTCGCTACGCTCACACCGACCTGCAAGCAGGTCGCCGTATGCCGTGCTCACTGCACGGCTACGGGTTCGCGAAGCGAGTTCCGAAGCAGAAAAAAGGAGATACCGATTGGTATCTCCTTTTTTCTGGTGCGGAAGACGGGACTTGAACCCGTACAGTGTGAACTACACGCCCCTCAAACGTGCGCGTCTGCCAGTTCCGCCACTTCCGCATATAAAACACCTTTTATTTATTACACGGAGAAGGTCTCCGTGGTTCGTCCTTGCATCTCTGCCGCGAACATTTGATATTATACACTACGAAAGGTGATTTGTCAATACCTTTTTGAAAAATATTTTGATTTTTTTGAAATATTTTTTTGCCTTGTATTGAGGGCTAATTTCTTAAATATACTTAAAAAATTGTATTATTATGTACTTTATTAACAGGAAGTGGTACAATAACCAGAGGATCAAATTTGTTTATTAAAAGGACTACATAGATGAAAGAATTTTTAGGATTAGGTGGATATACCCGAGAACCCGAGGGCTATCTGTCCTGGCAGCACCTGACGTTTGTGAGCTTGCTTATGGTGATAATGGTCGCGCTTGCGGTGGTTTTAGGGCTCAGGTACAAAAATAGGGATGATAAGGAAAAAACGCGCATTCTTGTTATTTCGGCGATAGTCATTGATTCGCTTGAAATATTTAAAATAGTTATCCTTTGTATAAGGGGAGAGGATCCTTGGCATTGGCTTTACGTTCTGCCTCTTTTCTTGTGCAGCATTCAACTTATTACTATACCGCTTGCAGCTTTTGCCAAGGGACGCCTCAGAAACGTGGCTCTTGACTTTGTTTTCGTATTTGGAACACTTGGTGCAGTTTTAGGCACCTATGGCGCGGGACAAAACTATGCATGCTATCCCGTGCTTTCGCTTGACAACGTTGTCTCCGGACTGACGCACTCAATATCAGGCTTCTGCTCGCTGTATATTGTAATATCGGGCATGGCAAGCATGAAACGAAGAAATATTCCGATAAGCTTTGCAATACTCACGTCGTTTTGCATAGTTGCCTACGGTGCCAATGTTATTCTTGATTACAACTATATGTTCCTCATGGCGGGAGATGGAACACCGTATGACATTCTGTATAATCTTGTCGGGGGCCACGAGGTGATTTATCCTCTCTGCGTCGTAGCCTTGTTCTACCTTTACATAACTGCTTTTTATTTCACATATTACTTTGCAGTGCGTAGAAATAAGGAGAAAGGGCATGCTGAAATAGTAGAGGAGACTGGTATTGCAGATCAATCTATGCTACAGACTGCCAATCGCTCTGAGTAAAGGCGGCGAAAGCTTTAATAATCAAAAAACGTACGACGAGGTCGTACGTTTTTTGTATTAATGATTAATCAACTATTCTGAATCCTGCGGTTTCAGTAACGGGAAGTGCGAAAACTATCGGGTGTGCTCCGTCTGCATACGTGTAGCTGGCGATAGCCTTCATAATATCCGAGCGGATCTCCTTTTTCGCAACTATGTAGGTTATTTCCTTTTCATCGGAGATTGCCATTCCGAAGAATTTATCTGTTCCCGTAGATGCGGTACCCTTAGCCTTAACTATCGTACCGCCGCTAGCGCCTGCTTCACGTGCCGCGTTCATTATCTCGTCGCTGTGACCCTTAGCGCAAATCGAAACTATAAGCTCCATATCTATTTTCCTTTCATCACTTTTGTTTTGAATGTTTTCCTCGTCCTCGCCCTTGAGTATGTGATCAAGCACGCGCCTTGAGGCGAGAGCGGAGAGGGAAATTGCCATGGCGATTCCTCTGTCAGGTCGGTCTATCTCCATCTCGCGGATAAGTCCGCTCTTAAGCTCGCTGAGCTTATTGTGTGGCACCAAGGATTGCATCAGCATTTTCTCGCTTTTTTCAAGTCCGAGAAGTCCGAGCATTTTGGAGTTTGCCGCGCCCTGACATATAGAGCTATATATAGGAGCCGCGCCGTGTGAAAGATAGAATTCCACAAATTCCTTTTCGTCTGTTTTTTTGACAATAGTCATAAAAAG
Source organism: Clostridia bacterium (assembly GCA_017522905.1). GTDB lineage: Bacteria > Bacillota > Clostridia > Oscillospirales > CAG-272 > SVTX01. The sequence continues at coordinate 826 of JAFWXY010000074.1, read as the reverse complement.
ATAAATGTTTTGCATTTTGTCGCGCTCCTTTCTTTAAGCGTTAGTGTATTCAAATGAGAATTCGATTATCTCGACGTCGTTTTCGGTCTTTGTGCTCATTGCGGAGAGATCAAGCTCGATGACCTCGCTTTCGGGCGTTACAACAATTGTTTCTGCCGCTTCGGCGGTATGCTTGAGCTTGAGCTTATACATGACGCCTGCAATCTGAATTGAGATCGGGGGAGCCATTGCAATAAGTGCGATTGTTCCGAACGCATCTATCATAACCGAATCGGAGGCTCCGCGCGCTTCGCATATGCCGATGGCAAGAGGGAGCATGAAGGTCGCCGCCATGACGCCTGAGGCGACTCCGCCCGCGTCAAATGCGATTGAGGTAAAGAGGCCGGGGCAGTAGAAGGCAAGTACTACTGCAGATACGTATCCTATGATAAGGAAGGGCAAAATTGAAATTCCCGTCAATGCGCGGAGCATTGCGATACCCGAAGCTGACGCAACGCCGAGAGCCATTGCCATAGGGATAACCTTTGGCGGAATAGCACCCGAGGTCGCCTCCTCGACCTGCTTGTTCAAGACTCCGACCGCGGGCTCTGCGTAGGTCATACAGAATCCGATGATAATACCTACGGGGATTACTATCCAGGCGAAATCACCCATATTTCCAAACGAGCCTCCAAGATAGCTTCCAACGGGCATGAATCCAACGTTTACGCCGACTAAAAAGAGCACCATTCCTACGAACACGTATCCCGCGCCGATGCCTATCTGCGCCATCTCACGCTTATGGACGCGCACGGTGAGGAGCTGGTATATAAGGAAGAACGCGATG
>JAFWXY010000073.1 GCA_017522905.1 Clostridia bacterium | reverse complement strand
GGTATCAGCATCGTTACACAGCCCTACCCCGGCTTTGCAACAGATATGCAGGCTCAGTTCGGCGCAATGCTCTGCTTTGCAGAGGGAACCTCTGACATTGTGGAGAACATATTCAACAGCAGATTCCAGTACACAGATGAGCTCTCCAAGATGGGTGCAGATATCAAGGTTAACGGAAACCACGCGGTAATCCGCGGAGGCGCAAAGCTTTCCGGCGCACCTCTCATGTCGCACGACCTTCGTGCCGGCGCAGCTATGGTAATCGCGGCTCTTGCAACTGAGGGCACTTCCGTTATCGACGGTATCGACAAGATAGAGCGCGGATATTATAATATAGTAGGAAAGCTTCGTGAGCTTGGCGCAGACGTTCAAAAAAAAGCGGCTACACAAGACAAGCAAATCCTTACCTCTATGATGTAATGCTCTAATTCCCCACTCCACTTCAAAAAAGATACATAAAATAGACAATCCTCTCATATATTTTAGCGAAAACAATATCGTCTAAAGTTATGGGAGGATTTTTATGGCAGAGCATTCTATTTACAAGGACATAGCGGAGAGAACGGGCGGAGACATATATATCGGAGTAGTCGGTCCCGTCAGAACGGGAAAGTCTACGTTTATAAAGAGATTTATGGAGGCGCTTGTACTTCCGAATATCGCAGAAGGATATTCCAGAGAGCGCGCACGCGACGAGATGCCACAGTCGGCAGCGGGCAAGACCGTAATGACAACAGAGCCAAAGTTTATTCCTGACGAGGCAGTTCCGATCAACATCGACTCTTGCTCCACCTTTAAGGTCAAAATGGTCGACTGTGTGGGCTATGTCGTGCCCGAGGCGCTTGGCACGATCGAGGACGGTCAGCCCCGTATGGTGCGTACTCCTTGGAGGCAGGAGCCCATGCCCTTTATCGAGGCAGCGGAAATGGGCACACACAAGGTAATAAGCGAGCATTCAACCATCGGTATGCTCGTAACTACCGACGGCTCTATTGGTGACATATCAAGACCGAGCTACATCGAGGCTGAGGAAAGAATCGTCAGTGAGCTAAAGGCTCTCGGCAAGCCCTTTGCGGTAATTCTCAATTCTGCGCGTCCGCAAAGCGACGAGGCTATTTCTCTGGCATATGAGCTGGAGGCTAAATATGAGGTTCCCGTAGCGCTTGTATCCTGCATCGACCTTGATGCAGAGGATATAAGGCATATACTGGAGCTTGTGTTACACGAGTTCCCCGTTGCGGAAATTCGTGTTACAATGCCCGAATGGACTACCGCGCTTGATGAAAGCCACAGAATAAAAATTTCACTACTCGAAGATATCAGAGACTGCGCCGCCAAAATAAGCAAGGCGGGAGATATTAAGAACGCGTTTGACACCCTATCCGACAACGAATATATAAAGAGCGCAACCATCAACGAGATCGACCTTGGAACGGGTCGCGCAACCTTATCTATAGCAATGAGAGACGGATTGTATTATGACGTAATAAGCGAGCTTACAGGCTTTGATATAGGCGGCGAGGATGAGCTTATTTCCCTGCTCCGATCCCTTGCGGAAATGAAGGAAAGATACGACAGGATCGAATCTGCACTTGACGAGGCGGAGGAACGCGGCTACGGAATTGTAATGCCCGACGTTCGTGAGTTGCACTTAGCAGACCCCGAGATCGTCAAGCAAGCGGGCGGTTACGGCGTACGACTTCGCGCGTCGGCTCAATCCATCCATATGATAAGAGCAAACATAGAGACCGAGATCAATCCGATCGTAGGCACCGAGCAGCAGTCCGAGGATCTCGTGAAATACATGCTCAAGGAGTTTGAGGAGGATCCACAGAGGATCTGGAGCTCCAATATGTTCGGCAAGAGCCTTTACGAGCTTGTCAACGAGGGACTGCATTCCAAGCTTGAGCACATGCCCGAAGCATCGCGCACAAAGCTTTCCGAGACGCTTGAGCGCATTATCAACGAGGGTAGCGGCGGACTTATTTGTATAATTCTTTAAATCCATTATAAACATATAGCCCAACACAACCGTGTCGGGCTTTTCTTTTTAGAAATAAGGGGATTGAAAAAGATAAAACAATGTGATATAATGGTTTTGCAATAGTTAGAAACGGAGAGGTCAAATGAAGGTTTTGTTTTTATTCGGCAATGCCGCAGTCGGCAAAATGACGGTGGGGCAAGAGCTTATGAAAATTACAGATTTGCGGCTTTGTCATAATCATATGACTATTGAACCTGTTATCGAAATATTCGGCGAGTACGACAGCCGCATAACTATGAGATTGCGCGAGGTAATATTTGAGGAATATGCTAAATCTGATAACTATGGCATAATATTTACGTTTATGTGGGCTCTCGATATGCAATCAGATTGGGATTACCTTGAACACGTCAAAGAAATATTCGAGCCCTACGGAACAGAATTTTACTATGCTGAATTAGTAGCCTCCAAGGAGGAGCGCTTAAAGAGAAACATTACCGAAAACAGACTAAAACACAAAGCTTCAAAGAGAGATATCGAGGCATCAAATAAACGGCTTTTAAACGATGATAATAAGCACCGCTTTGAAAGCTTCGACGGAGAAATAACATTTGAAAATTATATTAAAATTGATAACACCGATCTCGGAGCAGACGAGGTTGCAAAAATGATAAAGGAAAGGTTTAATTTCACATAAATTCTCTCTACAAAGGAAGTATATCATAATGTTGGGCAAGTACAGAAAAAGGCTTCGGGCTTTTATGACAAAGGCACTTGGGATTGAGGTAGAATGATGTTTGACAAATATAACGAGAAGTTTTGGGAATCCATAGATGCCCTCGTATCCACGGGTAAGCTTGTGATTGACAGACCAAAAAGCAGTTCACATCCGAGATTTCCCAACATAAAATATGATGTTGATTATGGTTATATTGAAAACACCACCTCTATGGACGGCGGCGGAATCGACGTTTGGCGTGGCTCATTACCCGACGACACGGTAAATGCCATAATATGCACTATTGACTTGATGAAAAAAGACTCTGAGATAAAGCTCCTTATAGGTTGCACCGAGAAAGAAATTAGTCTTATTTATGAATTTCACAACCGTACGGAATATATGAAAGGCATTCTCATCAAAAGATAGTTTTTCCTCTTTGTATACACCAAGAACCCCCCTCGTGTAATTTAAGACACGAGGGGGGTTCTTTGTTATAGAATTTTTAAATCTTTTATTCTATTTTCGACATTTCTCTTTGAGCCATGACGAGTCCGAAGTATATTCCCTCTTTTGTCATCAGCTCGTCGTGTGTGCCGACCTCAGCGATCCTGCCCTTATCCAGTACGACAAGTCTTGTCGCGTTTCTTAGAGTAGACAGACGGTGTGCAATCGCTATCGTCGTTCTGTTTGCCGAAAGATTACGCAAGGCGTCCTGTATCTGCTTTTCGGTCTCTGTATCAAGAGATGCCGTAGCCTCGTCGAGAATGAGTATTTTCGGGTCTCTGAGCAGCGCTCTTGCAATAGCAATTCTCTGTCTCTCTCCGCCCGAGAGACTATATCCCTTCTCTCCTACTCGTGTATTATATCCATCCTGGAGCTCCATGATAAAGTCGTGCGCGCCTGCAAGCTTTGACACCTTGATTATCTCTTCCCTTGTTGCCTCGGGCTTTGCGTAAGCTATATTCTGGTATATATTACCCGCAAACAAGAACGTCTCCTGCAACACAACGCCCATCTGGGAGCGCAAAGCTTCCTGCGATATATCTCTGATATCAACACCGTCGATACATATACTTCCCGACTCGACGTCGTACATTCGCATGATCAGGTTTATAAGCGTTGATTTGCCTACTCCCGATTTGCCGACGAGACCTATGAATTCTCCGCTTTTTATGTGAATGTCGATATTGGTCAAAACCTCGGTGCCGCTATCATATCCAAACGATACATTGTTAATATCAATGTCGCCCTTGATTATAGGTGACACAGCCCTATCTGCATCCGCGACCTCCTCTTCCTCGTCTATTATCTCAAAGACCTTTGAAGTAGAGGTTATAAATGCAACTATCTGACGCGGAACGGTGGAAAGCATTCTTAAGGGACCGTATATCATGCTTGCATACATCGAGTACTTTGACATTTCACCAAGTGTCATTTCCCCGCCGAGTATTTCGTTGCCGATGTAGAACAATATAATGAATTCGCCAAAGCACATAAGGAATTGCAATACGGGCATCAGCGTATACCAAAGGGTATCCGACTTTATCTGCATATCGCGCTCCTCTGCCGCCGCGCGCTCGTATCTCTCGGTTTCCTTATGCTCCATACCAAAGGACTTGACAACACGAATACCCGAAAAGATATCGTGAAGTATTGAGTTTGACTTAGAGCCAAGCTGCCAGCAACGGCGGAAGAGCTTGTGCGCTTTACGCCAGAAGAAACTGAAGCCAAGTACGACAAGCGGTACGGGTATCAAAATGAGTACGAACAAAATACTCAGATCAGATGCCACAAATACGATTCCTATCGCCAACAGCAGCAGCATCTGCTCTACAAGTGCGGGAAGAAAATGCACAAGAAAGCTTCGTATCTGTCCTACGTCGTGCGACACGCGGCGCATAAGCTCGCCTGCGGTCCTTTTGGATATCTTTGCAATCGAGAGCTTCTGTATCTTCTCGAACAGCATATTACGGAGATCTACAACTATTCCGTTGCTTGCATTTATAAGCAAGTGCGAACGGAACATTGAAAACAGTCTTACCACCGCCTGCGCCAAAAGCATCAAGAGCACCGTAAGGACATAGCTTGTCACGGACAATCCTTCCGGATCCTTTGTATTGATGTATTCATCGGTGATTATTCTGCTTATCTCCGGGGATATAAGATTCAATCCGCTTACAACAAAGAAAAACAGTATTGAGAGGAAAATGAAAAGCTTATAGGGCTTTACTATTCCCCACAGTCTTTTCAGATTGCGCAGCTTATCACGTTTTGATAATCTCTTTCCGCCTGCGCCGCGATCTTTTTTGCCTTTATCGCCGTCACGGTCGTAATTCTCGAAGCCTACGCCCTCTGTGATGCGGTTAAATTGCTTTGAGGCCGCGATAGCCGCCTTGCTCTCCGACATATCTGTTCTGCACAGTAAATGCGCTTCACCGTCGTTTTTACTATTATACTGAACTGTGGCAGAGCCTACGCCCATCTCGACCTTGATCTCCGATATATCGGATAGAGGTATTCTCTCTATCTCTTGCTTATCTCTGAATACTACAAGGTCGTGGCTATCGACCACAACCGCGCCCTTACACCTCAAGGAAGGCTCGGAAGGATGCAGGTTATACCCAAACGATATTATAGCGTCCTCTTTATTTACACCGGGGCAAAGCTCCCAGATGTCCTTCTTCGGGGATTTTTTTTTCTTTTTGAATCCTATCACCGCATCTTCCTCCTTTCCTTGTATTTTTTTCGTATTTTAAAGATACAGTTCTATTTTTCTATAGCTCTTTGCGCTGAGGGCGGATATACTCTTAACGGTATATCTATTGGAATCCACGTCAACAAGGACAATGCTATCCCCGCTTGTATGTAAAATGTTCTTGTAGGTATCCTGCATTGTGAAGCTCTGCTCTCTGCCGTCATCAAGCACGACCTTCCAATAGGAGAATCCGTATCTTTCCTTAAGGCTTTTTATCTCCTTTATGACGGGAGAATAGTATTTTCTTTCTATTTCCTTTACAACAAGTTCTCTTGATGCGCCGTCAAGCTCCGACACGTCGTATATGATACCGATCTCGTTTT
>JAFWXY010000072.1 GCA_017522905.1 Clostridia bacterium | reverse complement strand
TGATCCCCTGCAAGGACTCCGGCAAGAAAACCCGCCGTTACACCGTCCTGCGAAAAGACCTCGACGCATACATAAAGGACAGCACCGAGCACCCCGAGAAGTATTTCATTCCCGTCACCTTCACCTCAAATAACCCCGGCAAACGTGAACCCGATAAATACTTCCTGTATCCGCACCAGGTCCCCGAAGACTTCCGCCCCTGGCTCGACGATCAGTGGTACGACCTGCCCGACGTCATCACCCCAAAGGACGTGGAAACCATCCTCGGCTACGAGCACGAGTCCGTCCGCCGCTGGATCAATCGCGGCTGGCTCCGCATCACCAAAGCCCATAACCTTGAGATCGTCCCCCGCGAATGGCTCATCGATTTCACCTGCGACTACGACTTCCGCATCGTGAGGAAAAGCAAAACCCACCACGAACTGCTGGATAAATACTTCGGTTAATGCATATCACCCTTCGAGAACACCGCTCTCGAAGGGCTTTTCTTTTTCAATTTATCGATCAATTTCATCATTTTTGTGAAAATGATGAAATTGACATTGACAAACGACAAAATTAGTGATATACTATAGTATAGATGAAAATAATGTAATGCGAGGTTGTTATGCGTAATTACAATTACAAAAACAAATGGGAAAAACTACTCACACCCGAAGTGGTATCATTGCTGACACAGATACACGAGTATAAAGGTGAGCAAACCTTATTTATAGAAGCAAAAGCTGATACACTAACTCAACTTGTTGAGATAGCAAAAATACAAAGTACTGAGGCATCAAATAAAATTGAAGGTATTTACACTTCAGATGAACGACTCAAGAGTCTCGTTTCAAACAAGACAACTCCTCGAACAAGGAACGAGCAGGAAATTGCCGGATACAGAGATGTGCTTTCAACAATACATGAAAGCCATGACTTCATTCCCGTAAAGCCTTCAATTATATTGCAGCTTCACCGTGATCTGTATAAATTTAGCGGCAAAAATATTGGTGGCTCATACAAAGGGGCTGACAATGCGATTGCAGAAGAAGACAATGAAGGCAACAAACACGTTCGTTTCAATCCGGTACCCGCGCGGGAAACTCCGGCGGCTATTGATGCAATCTGCGAAGCGTTTGACGAAATTTTAGCACAAACCGATGCAGATCCGCTTCTTATCATACCAATGTTCATACTGGACTTTCTATGCATTCACCCCTTCAATGACGGAAACGGCAGAATGAGTCGATTGCTCACGCTCTTGCTTCTGTATCGCGCAGGTTATATCGTCGGTAAGTATGTCAGTATCGAAAAAATGATTGAACAGACTAAGGAAACTTATTACGAGGCTCTGCAAAATAGCTCCGCATATTGGCACGATGACAAAAACGACTATATCCCTTTCGTACAGTATACGCTTGGCGTGGTAGTTGCCGCATATCGTGAGTTCTCGTCGAGAGTAAAGCTCATTGCTGCAAGCAATATGTCCAAACCCGAACGTATAAGAGAGATTATCAAAGACACTCTCGGTAAAATAACAAAAACCGAAATCATGCAAAAATGTCCTGATATCAGCCAAGTCACGGTGCAAAGAGCATTGAATGATTTAGTGACAAGCGGAGATATTTTGAAGATCGGCGGCGGTCGTTACACCGCATATATGTGGAATCACAATAAGGAGAATTGAAAATGATTACAGGCGAACTTAAAAATAGAATTGACGGACTTTGGGATGTGTTTGCAGCGGGCGGACTCGTCAATCCTCTTGACGTTATTGAGCAGGTTACCTACCTTATGTTTATTCGCGACCTTGATGATACCGATAACCTTCGCGCTAAAGAAGCCGTGATGCTTGGACTTCCTCATAAGAGTATTTTTGCCGAAAAAGTAAAGGTCGGCGATCGCGAAATCGACGGTAATCAGCTCAAATGGTCGGTGTTCCACGACTTCCCGGCAGGTAAGATGTATTCCACCGTTCAGGAATGGGTTTTCCCGTTTATCAAGGGGCTTCATGACGATAAGGATAGCGCATATTCCAAATATATGGATGATGCTATATTCAAAATCCCCACGCCACTCCTTCTTGATAAGATAGTTACCATTCTTGACGACATCTACGCACAGATGGCACAGATCAAGGATAGTGACATTCGCGGCGATGTTTACGAATATCTGCTCTCCAAGATTTCGCAGTCGGGACTGAACGGCCAGTTCCGCACCCCGCGCCACATCATTCGTATGATGGTAGAGCTGATGGATCCCAAGGCTGATGATATCATCTGCGACCCTGCGTGCGGCACTTCGGGATTTCTTGTTGCCGCAGGTGACTACCTCAAGGAAAGGCACAAAGAGGAGATCTTCTTCAACAGACAAAAGAAGGCGCACTATATGAACGGCATGTTCCACGGCTACGATATGGACAGAACCATGCTCCGCATCGGCGCAATGAACATGATGACTCACGGCGTGGACAATCCCTATATCGAGTATCGTGATAGCTTGTCCGATCAGAATCCAGACAAGGAGAAATATTCGCTGATTCTGGCAAATCCCCCGTTCAAGGGCAGCCTTGACTATGATACCGTTTCTGCTGATCTTCTCAAGGTTTGCAAGACCAAAAAGACCGAGCTTCTGTTTCTTGCATTGATGCTCCGTATGCTCCGTGTTGGTGGCAGATGTGCGGTTATCGTTCCAGACGGAGTTCTTTTCGGATCTTCAACCGCGCACAAAGCAATCCGCAAGACAATCGTTGATGATAACCGCCTTGAAGCAGTTATTTCTATGCCTTCAGGTGTGTTCAAGCCCTACGCAGGCGTTTCTACGGGAATTCTGATCTTCACCAAGACGGGACACGGCGGCACCGATAAGGTTTGGTTCTACGATATGCAAGCCGACGGATTCA
>JAFWXY010000071.1 GCA_017522905.1 Clostridia bacterium | reverse complement strand
GCCTTTCTCTCAAAAATACAAATTTATTATTCTATTGTTTCATCTGTTTTTTGCAGGGGTGTTGCACTTCGTATTATAACATACCGGTTCCCCTTTCTCTACATGATGTTATTTTAAATCGTTCTCCGCTTTTCTTTTGGCAAAAGAGGCGCAAAAGAAAAGCTAACAAAAGAAAGACGCCGTTAAGGAGAGTTTCGCGCCTTGCGAGGCGCGACCAACGCTCCGCGCGTTGGATGTGCGGTCGCTTTTTGAAAAAGCGACGGAAAACTCTCCGGCGACACCGCCGTGGAGTCCCCGATAAATCAAAATTTGAAAATTTCCACTCTTTACAAAAACGACTTTATGTGTTACAATATATTTATCAAACATATTGCAAAATATGGAGGAATCGGATGAAAGAGAAACTACTTATATTATTTTTGATTTTGGCTCTGGCTATGCCTTGCCTCTCGGCGTGCAATACAGACCTGCCGAGCAGTCAGGAAACCGAGGAGAGCGAAAGACTCGGCGGCGCGATTGAAACTCCAACCGACCCCGAGGACGAGCCCGACTACTCCGAGATATACCAAAGCCCCTACGATATATACGAGGAGCTTGCAAGCCGCGGCTACACGGGTACCTTCGAGGAGTGGGTAGCCTCGCTCAAGGGCGCGGACGGCAAGAGCGCGTACGAGATCGCAGTTGAGCACGGATACGTAGGCACCGAGGAAGAGTGGGTTCTCTCACTTGTCGGTGCGGCAGGTAAGGACGGCGAAGACGGTGAAAAGGGAGACAAAGGCGACAAGGGCGATAAGGGAGATAAAGGCGATAAAGGCGCCAAGGGTGAAAAAGGTGAGGACGGCGAGGACGGAAGAGGAATCGCCAAGGTCGAATTGATCGACGGAGAGCTTATCATCACCTACACCGACGGGGCACAGGTCAACCTCGGACCCGTGCAGATAGAGGGCGGAGGTCAGAGCGGAGGTCAGAGCGGAATATCATCGTCTCTGCTTGAAAACTTCCTAAGCTCGGTGGTCGTAGTAGAAACAAGAACCTCGACGGGTATAAGCACGGGTACGGGCGCGATAATATCCGCGGACGGCTATATAGTAACGAATCACCACGTGATCGAGGATTATGAGACGGTTACGGTAAGGCTTTACGGCGAGAAGATGGCTATCAAGGCAGAGGTCGTCGGATATAAAGAGGAAGACGACGTTGCGGTGCTCAAGGTCGAGAGAACAGGACTCCGCCCCGCAAGCTTTGCAAGCTCGTCGGCTCTTAAATACGGCGAGACGGTGTACGCGGTGGGCAATCCGCAGGGTGCGGAATTCTCCTGGAGCGTGACAGAGGGTATCATTTCAAACCCCAAACGTCAGCTTATGTTCTACGACGATGACGGAATCCTTGAAAAGAAGATGAACGTTATCCAGATAGACGCGCCTGTCAATCCCGGCAACTCGGGCGGACCCATCATCAACGTCTACGGCGAGATCGTCGGAATAGTTACCTTCAAGCGCACCGACGGAGAGGGAATGGGCTTTGCTCTCCCGTCTGACGGAGTGCTGATAAACGTTAATGCGATAATCGAGACGGGAAGCGCAGATCACGTAGAGTCGGGAATCACAATGCCAAGACCCCTGCTTGGAATAACAGGCGTTGGAGTTGAGGGCGGAAAGTATTATACCTTTGTTGAAGAGGGCGGAGAGAGCCGAATTGAGGAGGTTGAGGAGATCTATGCCAACTCCAACCCCGAAACGACCTTCTACGCGGCGGTGTCGGGAGTATATATCAGCGCAGTCAGCGCGGGCGCGGACGCGGCGAATTATCTCAAGGTCGGTGACATCCAGACCGAGATCAACGGCAAGCCGATAGAGAGCATTTACGAGGTAATGACCGTAATAAACGAGTTCAACGGCGGCGACACGGTATTCATCACCTATTACCGAGACGGCGAGTATAACACCGTAGAGGTAATGCTCAGAACAAGCGCAGAGCTTAACTGAAGGTAACCGAAAGTATTAAATGATACACACAAAGGAGAAGCTGACTATGAAAAAATTGTTAGTGCTGTTGCTTGCTTTTGCGCTTTGCATTCCTGCTTTTGCGGCATGTGACGCAAACGGCGCAGGCACAAATCAAAACGGTGAAACGACCAATCCAATAACAGAAACAGAACCCGAAACCGAAGCCGAAACAGAGCCCGAAACCGATGCCGAGACAATACAGATCCCCGACGAGGGACTTAAATTCCGTTCCAACGGCAACGGCACCTGCGACCTCACCAGCATAGGAAATTATAAAGATACGGACGTAGTCATTCCAAGTGTTTCGCCTGCAGGAGATACGGTAACGAGAATCGTTGATTTTGCGTTCTATAATTGCTCAAGCATTACGTCTGTAACTATCCCCGATAGCGTAACGGAGATCTGTCGGTGGGCGTTCCAAGGCTGCACGAGCCTTGAAAGCGTTACTATCGGCAATGGCGTGGAGAGCATCGGTTATGATGCGTTCGATGGTTGCTCAAGCCTTGAAAGCGTTACTATCCCCGACAGTGTCGAGAGCATCGGTTCTGGTGCGTTCGAGAAGTGCACAAGCCTTACAAGCGTTACTCTCGGCAATAGCTTGGAGATCATCGATGGTGGTACGTTCTCTGGTTGCACAAGCCTTGAAAGCGTGGCTATCCCCGACAGCGTAACGAGTATCGGTAATAGTGCGTTCGCGGGTTGCACAAGCCTTACAAGCGTTACTATCCCTGACAGTGTCGAGAGCATCGGTGATTATGCGTTCCGTAATTGCCAAAGCCTTACGAGTATAGCCATCCCCGACAGTGTCGAGAGCATCGGTTGTGATGCGTTCGAGAAGTGCACAAAGCTTATAGAGAAAGAAAACGGCGTTTCATACGTAGATGGCTGGGCGATGGATTTTGATGCTTCAGTGGTAAACGTAAATTTGCGCGAGGGAACTCGCGGTATAGCAGGCTATGCGTTTAATTCCTCGTCTGAATTGATTTCTGTAACTATCCCCGAGGGCGTAAAGAGCATCGGTGATTGGGCGTTCCGTACTTGCACAAGCCTTACGAGCATAACTATCCCGGGCAGCGTCAAGAGCATCGGTGTTGAGGCATTCCAGGGCTGTTCAAGTCTTGCAAGCGTGAATATCGGCAGCGGAGTCAAGAGCATCGGTGAGAATGCCTTCTCGAGCTGCTTAAAGATTGCAGAAATAAACGTAGACAGCGGTAATGAATACTTCAGCTCTATAGATGGCAATTTCTACAACAAGGATGCTACAATCCTTATAAAGTATGCAGTAGCAAAAACCGATACAAGCTTTGTTATCCCAAATAGTGTAACGAGCATCGTTGATGATGCGCTCTGGGGGGCAATGACTCTTGTAACCGTTACTATTCCCGGCTGTGTCGAAAGCTTCGGCGACCGTGCGTTCGAGTATTGCTACGAGCTTGAGAGCATAAACTACGGTGGCACCAAGTCGCAGTGGAATGCGATAAGCAAGGGTGAGAACTGGAACGGCAGCACCGGCTCATACACTGTTACCTGTACCGACGGAGCTCTTTCGGAATACGGCTCTGAAGGGTAACCTTTAGCACAAACAACACACCGCCCCGCCATATCGGCAGGGCGGTTTTCTTTGCGTTTTGCACCCCGCCGTGTTTTCAAATTTTGATTTATCGGTGACTTCACGGCAGTGTATTTTGAAGTTTTCGCTCAAGCCTTTTTCAAAAGGCTTGGCTGAGCCGCCGAGCTCGGCGGTCGCTCTCCGCAGAGAGCGAAACCCCTTATCGTTCGAAAGCGCCACGAGGGGTGAATGCAAATCCGTAAGGATTTGCAGAG
>JAFWXY010000070.1 GCA_017522905.1 Clostridia bacterium | reverse complement strand
GCGTCAGAATTGCCGAGCTTGACGAAATATCCTATCGTAAGGAGCTTTGGGATCATCAGCCTCTTACCGACTTTTGGAGAGTGGGAAAGGGATATGCACGCTCTCTTGAGGCAAACGGAATGTATACGATGGGTGACGTTGCTCGTTGCTCCATCGGCGGTATGTTTGAAAAGAGAAATGAAGCTCTGCTTTATAATATTTTCGGAGTCAACGCCGAGCTTCTGATCGACCACGCTTGGGGATATGAGCCCTGTACGATCGACGTAATTAAGTCCTACAAGCCGGAAATCAAGAGCCTTACGTCAGGGCAGGTGCTTCACTGTCCGTATGAGTTTGAGAAGGCAAAGCTTGTTATCCGCGAAATGGCAGACCTTCTTTCACTTGATCTCGTAGAAAAGGGACTTGTAACCAATCAGGTTGTTATTACCGTCGGATACGATATTGAAAATCTGACCGACCCGAAGCGCAGCAAGCTTTATAAAGGTGAGATCACAACCGACCATTACGGTAGAAAAACGCCAAAGCATTCGCTTGGAACGGCAAACTTTGCGTACACTTCCTCTACCAAGCGCATCGTTCAGGAGGTGTCCGACCTCTTTGATAAGATCGTAAACCCCGACTTGCTTATTCGAAGAATGAATATTTCGGTCAACCGTCTGATTGCCGAGGGAGAGGTAAGGGAAGAATCTTCTGGTAGCGAGCAGCTTAGCATCTTCGTCGATTACGAGGAAGAGGAGCGCAAGAGAGCCGAAGAGAAAGCGACTCTCGAAAAAGAAAAGCAGATGCAGACTGCCATCATAGACATCAAGAAGAGATACGGCAAGAACGCGATCCTCAAGGGAATGAATCTTGAAGAGGGCGCAACAGCTAAGGATCGTAATTCTCAGATCGGCGGGCATAAGGCGTAGAGGAAATTGAGGATATTATTATGGATGAAAGATTAGAAAAGCAGTTTGCCTTCTCGCTTGAGATAGACAAGGTAAAGAATATACTCCGCCAGACGCACCTCTCCGAGCACGGAAGACGAGAGAACGATGCCGAGCATTCGTGGCACATGGCGGTAATGGCGTATCTTTTGCGGGAGTATGCCAACGAGACGGTGGACATCGCGCGCGTGATGCTGATGTGTCTGATCCACGATATCGTTGAGATCGATGCAGGCGACACCTATGCCTATGACTCCAATAGCCAAGTCACCCAAAAGGAAAGGGAGGACCGAGCAAAGGAGCGCATCTTTGCTCTCTTGCCGGAGGACCAAAAGAGAGAGCTTATATCTCTTTTTGACGAGTTTGAGGCAAATGAAACACCGGAGGCAAAGTACGCTCACTCGCTTGACAACGTGCAGCCCTTGATGCTAAACAATAGCAACGGCGGCGCAGATTGGAGAGAGCACGGCGTGTCAGCAGAGCAGGTCTATCGTAGACATTCGAAAACCCGTCCCGGCTCGGAGAAGCTTTACGAAATCTCGGACGCTATCCTGCAAGCAAACATCGAAAAGGGAAATATTAAAAGATAAAAACACAACATACATAGGAGAAATGTTATGTCAAAAATTCTGATTGTCGTGGATATGCAAAACGACTTCATCGACGGTGCATTGGGCACAAAGGAAGCGGTTGCAATCGTTCCATACGTCAAAGACGTTATCGAGAGCTTTGACGGTAAGGTGTATTTCACGAGAGACACTCATTTTGAAAACTATATGGAAACCCAAGAGGGAGCAAACCTTCCCGTTCCGCACTGTATCAAGGATACCGACGGCTGGCAGATCAGAGCCGAGCTTGACGCGCTTCGCAGGACCGAGGCAATCGATAAGCTGACCTTCGGCTCATCTGCGCTCGTCGATGTGCTGAAGGCCGAAAAGGATATTGAGAGCATTACGTTTGTCGGACTTTGCACCGATATTTGCGTGATCTCCAACGCCATGGTGGTGAAGGCGTTCTTTCCCGAGGTTCCGCTGATCGTGGACGCCAAGGGCTGTGCGGGTGTTTCTCCCGAAAGCCACAAAAGAGCACTTGAAGCTATGAAGGTTTGTCAGATCAAAATTATTAACGATTAAAAACGAGAGGAGGCGCGGAGAATGAGTGGCCGATACGACGATATGATCTATATGCAACCCCCCACGCCTACCTGTAAGCCGAGAATGTCGCTTTACGAAAGAGCCGCGCAGTTTTCACCCTTCGCGGCGCTCACCGGATACGAGGATGCCGTGGAGGAAACCGCGCGTCTTACCGATGCACGCCTTGAGTTATCAGAGGATATGAAGACCATCCTGAACGAAAAAATGCAAATGATTGTTGACAATGTGGACGCCGATCCCATTGTGACGATCACCTATTTTGTTCCGGATAAGAAAAAGGAAGGCGGCGCATACGTTGATGTTACGGGCATCGTCAAGGAGATCGACGAGTATGAACGGTGCATTGTGATGACTGACAAAAAGAAGATCCCGATAGAGCAGGTAAGAGCTATCGAGGGAGATCTTTTCAAGTGCTTGGAATTATAATTTGACTAAAGAGGCATTGGCATTATGATTTGGATATCAGCAGCTATATTGTCCGCTGTTTTTTCGGGATTGACATCAATCCTTGCCAAGTGCGGAATCAAGAAAACAGATTCGGACCTTGCAACGGCGCTCAGAACCATTGTTGTTCTGATTTTCTCATGGATTATGGTGCTTGTTGTAGGTTCGCTACATACAATAACGGAAGTTAAGCCCAAGGCATTTATTTTTCTGATCCTTTCGGGACTTGCTACGGGTGCGTCCTGGATCTGCTACTTCAAGGCACTTTCGGTGGGAGACATCAACAAGGTCGTACCGATCGACAAATCCAGTACAGTCCTCATGGTTCTACTTGCCATCATCTGCTTCGGAGAAACGAGCAATCTCGTAATGAAGCTCATTGCCACGGCAATTCTTGCAGTTGGTATTTTTCTGATGGTGGAGAAAAAGAAAAGGGAAGAAAAGCAGGAGAGCAAAACGTGGATGCTCTATGCCGTGCTTGCCGCAGTCTTCGCAGCTCTCACGTCTATACTTGCAAAAATGGGTATCTCGGGGGTAGAATCCAATCTGGGAACGGCTATAAGAACGTGTGTTGTTCTGATTATGGCTTGGGTGATCGTTTTTGCAAGAGGAAAGAAGGCACAGCTCAAGAGCATTGATAAAAAAGAGCTTTTGTTTATCGGGCTTTCGGGTATTGCGACGGGAGCATCTTGGCTTTGCTATTATTATGCCATCCAGAACGGAGAGGTCAGTGTTGTCGTTCCCATCGACAAGCTCAGCATCATCGTAACCGTCTTTTTCTCATACTTTGTCTTTAAGGAGAAACTCTCAAAAAAGGCTTTTGCAGCCTCTGCCTGATGGTGGTTGGAACACTGCTGATGGTGTTTTTTAAGTAATAATTCTTGAAAAAATCATAGAATTGTGATATAATTATTGTCTGTATACCGGCAAACAAAAACAATTTCAGAATAAACAATTAAGAATAGAGGAGGAATGAAAATGGCAGAGCATTTACCACTATCTGTTCGGGTTCCGATTGAAGCGGATAACCCAAGTATCTGCCGCAAAGAAGATCTTTGCATCAAGTGCGGACAATGCCGTGAGGTCTGCACGAATGAAATCGGTGTTCACGGTACATATTCCTTCGAGCAAACCGAAGGAAAGGCGATCTGTATCCACTGTGGACAGTGCGCAAACGTCTGTCCTACCGCCAGCATTACCGAGGTCTACGAATACCCGGACGTGAAGGCGGCTATCGCAGATCCCGATAAGATCGTTATCGTCAGCACTTCTCCCTCCGTGCGCGTTGCTCTCGGTGAAGAGTTTGGAATGGCAAAAGGAAGCTTCG
>JAFWXY010000069.1 GCA_017522905.1 Clostridia bacterium | reverse complement strand
TTGTATTTGCCTTCAAGGTCGAAGTAAATATCTTCTTCATCATCGGTCATAAGTCCTTGCGATATGTAAGTAGCGATAGCGTTTTCATATCGGACGGAACTCATATTGATGTAATTTCTGCCATCGGAGGATTCACCGCCGTTGGGGTAATACACAGCGCTTGAGGTGCTGGGAATCAAATAAGGCTTCAGATCCTTGATCAGCTGCACCGGTTCATTTCCTGCAGGTGCGGGAACATAGCCGGTTTCGTGAGGTTCTCCGTTCCAAACGGTGATCTCCGCCATAGTAATGCTGAAGCCGTCATCGCCCGTAACGGCCTTCACTTCAATGTTCTGTGCGCCTTTTACATCATAAGTAAACCGTTTGACCACATCATAGCAGGATACGACGAACTCCTCTACCAGCTTGCCGTCAACGAGGACCTGCAGAGCTACCTTCAGCTCTCTTGCTTGTCCCACCAAGGTTGGATACGAACCGTTCATTGCAAATTCCGTGGAGGCGTAATATTCTTCGCCGTTGGCGTATTTCATGATCACACAAGATTCGCCGCCCAACACAAAGGAGAAGTAATCGTATTGTTTCTCCAAAGGAAATTCGACGTCGAAATATTCCAGCGGGCCTACAAAGTGTCTCAGCACGACACCGCCGTTATATCTGTTGCCGCCCATGGATAAGCTATAGGATTTGGCGTTTTCGTATTTGTATACATCTATGCCGCCCGCCTTCATAACCGGCTCGTGCTTGTTCAGATAGTAATTATCAAGATACGGAGGATCGAATACCTCTTCAGGCGTATCATCATAAAACATACCGCATCCCGCAAGAGTTGACGTGAGCATTGCTACGCAAAGCAACAACGCAGTTAACTTAATAAGGTTTTTCATTTTGTGTGTCCCTCCCGATTTACAGTTTCAACGCCGAAGCCGAAGGAATATCGGGTTCAAACACCGGCATCAGCTTCAGCTTAAACAGATTTCTTTTATGTAGGTAATCAATGCGTTCTTTCTTTTTCTGATCTTCGATCTCGCCTGTGCGGATATATCGGTCAAGCTCCGCATAGGTAAAGCCGAGATTGTCTTCATCGGTCTTGCCGCAAAGACCGTCGGAAGGCACCTTCTCAACCAACTCAGAGGGCAGATCAAGGATTCGGCCGATTGCCAGAACCTCCGCTACCGTAAGGCGGGACATGGGACTGAAATCACCTGCGGCATCGCCGTAGCGTGTAGAGTAACCCACCCAATCCTCACTGAGATTGCAGGTGTTTACCACACGTCCGTTGCAGCACTGCGAGACCGCATACAATGCCGTCATTCGAATTCTCGGAGGCATATTGATACGGCTCTGATCGGACAGCTCCATAGGAATTGCACCTTTAAGCCCCTCTACTGCATCGTGGATGTTTACAACGTAATGCTTGATGCCGAGGTGGTTTACCAGCTTATAGGACATATCAATATCCGCTTGCTCTCCGTTGGGCATCAGCACACCGATCACTCGGTCACGGCCCAGAGCTTCTACACAAAGTGCTGCGGCAATAGAGCTGTCCTTGCCACCGGAAATACCCAAGACCGCGTTGCAATCCGGGCCGTTGTCGCGGAAGAATTCTCTGATCCAATTTACACAATCATTTTTAACTTTTACAGCATCAAACATATCTTTCTCCTTAATCGCGTCGATTATTTAACACTAAACTTTGTAACGGGGTCATCGAATTCCTCGCCGTCACTGGTGATCACTTTCATTTTTCCGACAAAGTTGTCACCTACTACAAAGCCGATCTTCTGATCTTCAAATGCACCGAACTCAAGTTCCTTTGCATAGTCGTAGCCATACATAACGCCGTCGATCCAAACGCACTCGTCAAGACCCGACCATTTGCCCTGGTAGTAGAAATTGCGAACTCCTACACCGTGGGGCTTGCCGTCCTTTACTTCGCCTTCGTATACGGTCTTATATGAAGGTTGCTCGTCAATTAAGGTTTCCGAGGTCTCGATGTTTCTGTAGCCCGGGAAGCCGAAGGTGATGAAGAATATCTCAAGTGCTCTCTTGGCATCCATTGCGCTGAGCCCATCCGACATCAGAAGTCCGTGAGCCTTGACTGCGTACTGCTTGAAATTGTAGGCATCGTTTATCATTTCGATAAGCGTCTCTCTTGCGTTGCCGTATAACAGCGTCTCAAAAAGCTCTGCTTCACGGTCGCCGCCGGTAAGCTGCGAGAGCTTCCCCTGACTTTTCGCTTTGTCAAACATATTCTCAAAGCCGTGCTCCCCACGGCAAAGTTCTCTGATTGCATAAATAATATCCATATCATATCCTCGCTTTCTATTGACGGTTCCCGATTCCTCGCTTTCTCGTTGATTACTTGAAGGCGCCGGAACCGATACTTTTAATCTTTTCTTTCATTTCCTTGGTCATGTGCTTATCGCAATGCTTGAAAGCTCCGTAGCTTAAAACCACACCACGGGGAGGCTCGGTTTCAAATTCTACCTCGGTGATGCCGCTGTCCACGAATGCCAATCGATCAATTATGATATTGTTTGGCAATACGACCTTTTTAAGAGAACTGCAATTCTCGAAAGCGTAACTGTATATTTTCTTGACTCCTTTCGGGATCACAACTACGGGGCCTAAGTTTTTGCATCCTCTGAAATCCCCCATACCGATCTCGGCAATATCCGAATTGAAACGCACGCCCTTCAGATTCAAGCTTTTGTCGAACAAATAACCGGGGATCCGTTTCGTTCCTTCCGGTATAACCACGATGGGATGAGATGCCAGGATTTCTTCTTTTCGTTTTTGGTTAGACTTCACATCCACAAGCTTGTTCCAAAATTCTATATCGTCAGAGGATGCTTTTGCTTCCACGATAGGGGTAACGGGTTTCGTTTTCTTAACCTCGGGTGCAACCGTTGCCTGCTTCTCGGTTCTTGGTTTAGCGGTCGTTATTGGGGGCGTTGTGCCGTAAATGCGGGTAATGATTTCATCGGTTGCTTCTGCCGCTTTACAGACGATCTTATCATTCTCATAGTAATACTCGACATCAGTTCCGTCGGGAGCGGTAAGAACCCCCTTGCCGTGACGGTCGTCGTCCTTGAACTGACCTACGTATACATAGCCGTCTGTATAAATTTTCTTTCCATTTCCTTTTATGGAGCCTTTTACGAAATCACCCTCGTAGCAAACGCCGTTTGGCCAAACGTATTTTCCCTTGCCCGTTCGGAAATTC
>JAFWXY010000006.1 GCA_017522905.1 Clostridia bacterium | reverse complement strand
TTTTTTTTTTTTTTTTTTTTGAGGGCAAATGTGAACAATATGCAAACAAGATGCTGAAAACATTGACAAATGCTTGTAATTGTGGTAAAATGATTTAACTTAAAAATCAATAGTAGAATGGGCAACTATTCTACGGCAAGTCATATATATAAAGGTGGCCCCGATTTTGCGAAGATCAGGGCGCGAAACGGTGTGATTATCGCGTTGTGCAAGATGCACGACTGCATAATATTTTCAATATCTTAAGAAAGGCAGGAATCTTTGACATGAGTGAAAAAATGAATTGCCCACAGGACGAAGAGGTTAGAGGATCTGGTTTGATGGATAAATTAAAACAGACTGTTCCTCCCGTTATCGGTTGGTGTATTTTTGCAGGAGCGCTTGTTCTTGCAACAGGAATTGCGTTATTGGTGCTTCTGTAAGCCCGAGATAGCGCACAGGTACGAAAGGCTTCATATATTATATAGAACTGATATATCGAGTCGAAACAGGAAATAATGCGGCAACAGTCGCAATATTGTCATAAAAATATTCAAAGGAGAAACCACTAACATGAGAAACTCAAGAAAAGGTTTTACAATCGTTGAGCTTGTTATCGTAATTGCGGTTATTGCAATTTTGGCAGCAGTGCTCATTCCGACATTTTCATCATTGATCCAGAAGGCAAACCTTTCTGCAGATAAGCAGGCGGTTCGCGAAATGAACCTTGCCCTCGCAGCAGATGAAAAGCTTCACGGCAAGGCTCCTGACGTTGAATCAGCAGCAGCTATTCTTGCAAGAGCAGGCTACAACGCTGACAACTGGGTATGCCTTACCAAGGGCTACGAGGTTTACTGGCACAAGCAGGCAAACCGCCTCGTTCTCTACAACGCATCCACCGCGCAGATAGAGTACCCCGAGACCTATGACGCTGATGCTATGCTCGATGCAACACAGCAGTTTGACCTCTACAATGCAAACCACATGGAAGCTATCAAGCAGGACTTCGCACTTGGAAGCAGCAATGCAGGTCAGTCCTTCGACAGCATCCAGAGCAGCGGATCTGAAACACAGAAGGCAGCTCTCGGTTCCTTGAAGAATGCTATTGCTAACAACGACAAGCTCCAGTCCGCGATCGGAGTTAATGCATCCGACGTATACGTATACGGCACAAAGGAAGTAGTAAGCGATTCCGTTAACGGATGCTTTGCCACCATGCAGGTAGTAGCAGTAGGTAGCACCCAGACTCCCGGTGCAGATAACCTCAAGAGCGACGGAACTCTTAAGGAGAACGTATTCTACATCAGCGTAACCACTCCCGATGGCGCAAGCCAGGCTGACGTTGACGCAGCTGAGGCAGCAGCAGGTAAGTTCGTTTACCAGGTATTTACACAGATCAACCAGGGTAAGGTAGAGAATGACGTTTCTGTCGTTGTTCCCGCAGGTACAACTATCGACGTATCCGCTAACGAGTGGGCACCTGTAAAGTCCTTCACAGGTTACTTCGGAACCTCCGATGCTAACAATCCTATCGTTATCGACGGTGCAAGACTTACAACTGCAACCGCTCACTCCCAGACCGTAAGATTTACAGGTTCGGGCAGTAAGTACTTCGTAACAGGCTTCTTCGGAACAGTTTACGGCAACACAACTATCGAGAACGTAACATTCAGAAACATCACAATCAACGAGCCCGCTATGGACTACCAGCTCAGCAATGAGGACGTTCAGAACGGAAAGACATACTCCAGAAACTGTGTATCCATCATCGGTGGTATCACCGAGAACGCTAACGGCGACCTCGCTAACGTAACTCTCAGAAACATCAAGGTTGAGAGCTCTGTTACTATTAATGGCGGCGCTACAGCAGCAGGTCTTATCGGTTACATCGGTGCAGCAACTGGTGACGGTATGCTCGCAGGAACAGTTACCATCGAGGGTTGCGAATCCGCGGCTAAGGTTGAGTCCACATATTCTGACTTAACAAAGGCTGGCAAAGTTCAGGATTCTTACGGTACCTGCGGCGGTCTCGTAGGTCTTATCTGCCGTCAGAATCCTTCACTTGTAATCACCTTCAAGGATTCCAAGTTCACAGGTACTGTATCCGGATATTCTTCCGTATCCGCTTGCATAGGCGATATCCGTGGAAACGTTACCCTTAAATACGAGGGAACCAACGACTTCTCTACCGCTAAACTTACACAGCTTGCTAACAACACTACTCTCGTTTCCGGACTGTTGCACCACGACGGTAACCTCAAGACTGCTATAACTTATGGTGAGGGCTTGACGACTGACACAAGCATTCCTGCTGTCACGAAGACCGCAACGGGTACTCCTCTTAACATTGACGGAACCGCATACACAAAATAATTAAACAAGATAACTTTGTTTAATAAAACAACCAACTAAATAAAAACGCAGGAGGTGAGTGGTATGATAGTATTATTGATACTTTTGTGGTGCCTTAGTGCTGTTTTTATCACTCGCTTCCTTGAAAGAAAGAAAATGAAAACAGCACAGATAGCTTATACTGTGCTGTTTATCTATTTATTAGCGTGGATCTTCCTTATCTTCTTCCTGGACGTTAAGGATTACGGATTCGGATTTACAAGCTCGAAGTTTGCGGCGCTGTACGGAAGCTATAGCTACCATGAGTTTGTAAATCTTACACAGGCACTCTACCAGCTTCCCGCGGGAGTTTTAGTGGCGATCATTGTTGCATGCCTCGCTATTGGCATATCTGCAATTTCGGTCGTAATTCTCGGCGGTATCCACATTGTCAAGGCTATTATAGAATTAGCCAAGCACAGCCGTGAGATATACGGCAGACCTGAAGTTGAATATTCCATTGCAAAAGTCTTTATGGGCTTTTCAAGAATATATATAAAAAATTGTAGGTTGAATTGTTGATATGCGCGCCTGTCTGAGAGCAACTAAAAACAATACTTTTTAAGAAAATCTAATTTAAAACCTATAATTTTTACATTTTTAAGGAGAAAATAATCATGAGAAACAATAAAAAAGGCTTTACGATCGTTGAGCTCGTAATCGTTATCGCAGTTATCGCGATCCTCGCAGCAGTACTTATTCCTACATTCTCGTCCATCACCCAGTCCGCAAAAGAGTCCGCAGCTCAGCAGCAGGCAAAGTCCGGTCTTAACGCTGTTCTCGCCCTCACAGGCGGTTCAATGCCCTCCGGCACTATCTTCGCAGTAAATGACGACGACGACGTAACGGCAGATTACTTGTTCGAGTATACAAATAACAAGCTTCAGCTCAAGGCAAGCGGCGATGAAGCTGTCGGTAAGTACGAACACACACAGAAATTCAACGGTAACTATACCGTTTACGTTTCTAGCAAGGCAATTAAAGAGCTTGGTGCTGCAGGTGGAGTTACGCTCGCTGCGAACACCGTAAAAATGATCAGAGTCGCACTCGGCCTCGACGAAAAAACCGACGCAGTAACGGGTGATGTGGCGCTTGACGGCGGCAAGGATTTCTATGTGCTGACTTTTAAAAAGACGACTGCAGCTGTAGAAGAAGGACAAGAGCCAACGGTAGCAACCGTCGCGACTGTTAACGTATACTACACCACCGACATCGAGGATACAATGGTGATCCTTCTCGGTAACGACGGTGCAGAAACACCCACCGACGCTCCCGAAGTGACCCCCGCGGGCTAATCCACGCAACCAATAACACACGCAAATTAGCATAGACCAATCCAATAGGCACTTTGCACCTTGTAAGGTGTCAAAGTGCCCATTGGATTTTATGTGTTTTAAGAAAAAAAACAAAAAGAAAGGAGGAATCATATATGAGACGAAAAAAAGGCTCAACCTTAGCCGAGCTTGTAGTTGTAATGGCGGTAGTGTCGATAGTATCCACCATGGTCGTAACCTTTACCACACTAGTAAATGGCTGGATAACCGTCGGAACGGCAAGATATCACTACTCGCAGAGCGAAAGACTCGTATCGGACAACCTCCGTATTTTCTCTTCAAGATATGACACCTCCGAATATACGCTTTCCTGCTCAGAGGGCGGCACTGCCCTGAACGCATATAATAACGAAAGCGGAGAGCTTGAAGGAAGTCTCTCCTTTTCTTCGGGTATTCTGAATTATCGCGCGGGAGACGTTGACCTTGACGAGCAGCTTGACCACATAGTTGGAATGCATTTTTCGATCCTGAAAGGGCAAAATGATGAAAATTCCCTCATCATCTGCCGCATTACCTACTCTCTGCCCATACCGTCATCAAAATCCGTTGTCGAAACGGGGGATAGCGTCCTGTCGATCGCGCTTCGTGCCGCGGGAGGTGAGAAATGATGCGTTCTAAAAGAGGAGTGACCGTTGCCGAGGCGGTCGTTGCAATGACTATTATCATTATAGTCAGTGTAACAGCTATAGGTATGATAACTCGGTTTTCAAGCATGTCCGCAAATATGATGACTCGCGACAAGCTGACGAATTACGTTGAAAACAGCCTCGAGGCATTCAAGTTCGCGGAAAACGAAGATGAATTTTACGTTGCACTCTATCACACCGTCTCGTCGGATATCGTCGCAGAGCCGGGATACTATTGGCTAAAAGGTGAAAATTTTGAGCTTAAGATCCTTGTTCGCTTTGATGAAGACAGAGCAAAGCTCTGGATATATTCTACCGATGCCAAAGGTGATACTGTGATCAACGTCAATGAGTACACCAAAGCGCTCGGCGCGGGAGGCTCATGATGAAAAAAAGACTGAATGATCGCGGCGTAGCTATGGAGCTTGCCATAGTTACCCTTTTGACAATTTTCGGACTTTGTCTTATTCTGCTCACCGTCGCGCAGCTTACCGCCAACACAAATGCAAAAACGACGGATGCGGTTAAAGCCCGCATTGAGCTTGATGAAATTGCCGACGCTTTCGTCGCCAACGGAGATAATTTCCGTCCGACAGCGTACAGGAATCACAATGTAACGGTAGAGCCACTTCGGAACGGCGGGACCCGTATGACCGCAAGGAGAACCAGCGCGCCCTACACCTCGATCACAGTCGAGGTAAACGAGCTTGGCGAGATAACGCGCTGGAGCTATGACTGAAATTGACAATTATTTTCCTACGGAGGAAGTATACATAAATGGCTAATGCAAGCTTATCCACAGTAATTTCAATACGTCCCACAGACAATCTTTTTTGCTTTTATTCTGCGGTGGGACATGATAAATCCTCATTAAATCTCACAACGAAAAGCTACAAATCCCGCCTCTTTGACGACGGATTTTTCGACGAGCTTTCGGGTTGTCTCCGCGAATATGCGGCAGCAAATCCTTCATACACGGGCAAGGCGGCAAACATCACAGTTCTGGTCCCCAACCATTGTGTGACAACGGATTGCTTCAATATGCCCGGTGTAAGCAGAACGAAATACGCAAATCTCCTTAACGTGACCTGCGAAAGCCGTTACTCGAATTTAAAGGATCTGAAGATAAATAAATTTATCACCGCGCAAAACAAACAGTTCACCACCGTTTCTATCTCGATGATCCGTCAGAAGCTTATGCAGTCGATATATACCGTCTGCTCAACGAACAATATGTTCGCGGATGTTATCACCTTTGAAGGAAACGCATCGGTAAACGGCGCGATCGCACTTCACAACAGATTGAAAAACGACAGCTTCGTGCTTCTTGATGTCAAGGAGAACAGGTCAAGCATCTCTTACGTGGTAAAGGGAACGACCCTTGGCTGCTTCGACCTGCCTTTCGGCTGGTCAATGCTTGATTCAGAGAAGCTTGTGTCTGAAAATATGCTCTTTGATCATTCCGTAGCAGAGCTCGCAGTGCTCAACGCAAAGGAAAAAGCAAAGGCAAAGGCACTCACATTGTCCGGTGGAGATGCCGCGGAGCTTGCAGAGCAGATGGTTGCCGATATGGAGGCTAACGGAGAGGAGGTCGACGAATCCGATGAAGCGTTCTTCGATAATCCTGCCATGAGAGCTCGTCAGCTCCAGCAGATAAAGACTCTCCCAAAGAAAATGCCCCGTATTCTACCCAAATGGATGCAGAGACCCATTCCCGAGGATGAGGACGGTATTCTGTATGAAAACTTCAGAATATTCGAAAAATGGGTGCTGGAGTTCATCAGATGTAACCCAAAACTTACGGCTATTGCACAACCCAATACCGTATACGTAAATATGCCCGACAGATATTCAAGCGTTTTCGCATATCTCAATTCCGCGGAAAACGGAAACAGTGTGAAGTTCGCAAGTCTTGGCATCGAAAGGGAAAAGGAGATCATCACCTCCAATCTCGAGCTTTACGGCGGACTCTTCTCGGGCATATATAATCAGAAGAATAATTTTTAAGGCTGCAAGAACGCTATGAACGATTATTATCTTATAGTAACATATATTCTCGGCGGAATATTGGGACTTTGCGTCGGAAGCTTCCTCAACGTGGTCATATACCGTGTTCCGGAGGGTATGAGCCTCGCCTCCCCCCCATCGCACTGTCCGCGTTGTAAATACAGCTTGAAATGGTATGATAATATCCCCGTCCTGTCCTATATTATTCTCGGTGGAAAATGCCGCTCCTGCAAAACGCATATTTCCTTCAGATACACAGCAGTGGAGCTTACGAATACTCTTCTGTGGCTTCTGAGCGTGTATGCGTATGCAAAAGACAACCTCCCCTATGCAATCATCTGCGCTTTGGGCTGCTCGGTCCTGGTCTGTATCTTCTTTATCGACCTGGAGCACAAGATCATTCCCGACAGATTTCAGATAATTCTGGGGCTTTTGGGCATCGCGGCGATCTTTTTTGACAAAAACACACAGTGGTATTCCCACCTTGTCGGTGCGGCGGCAGGAGGCACGGTCTTCGGACTGGTCGCCTATTTCGGCTCGCGCAAATACGGCAAGGAAGCATTGGGCGGCGGAGATATAAAGCTCAGTATAGTCAGCGGACTTCTTCTCGGATGGGAAAAGCTCCTTGTTGCAATGCTGGTGGCAACCGTCGGGGGAAGCATCATTCTGCTCAGTCTCAGAGCAAAGAAGGACCAGGCAAAGGATACAGAGTATCCGTTTGCTCCATTTATAACCGCAGGAATCGCTTTTGCTCTTTTCTTCGGAGACAAGCTCATTGATGCGTATATGTCCTTGATCAGATCAGGATTCTGAAATTGAAAGGTGATCTCACATGCGAAAATTCAAATATACAGCCGTAAACCTCCAAAAAGAGAAGTTTTCAGGCATTTTCATAGCAAAGGATGAGCGGGATCTGGCTGTTCAACTGGCAAAGCAAAACCTTTACTTAATATCCTCTCAGCCCTATAGCGGGGGGACCCCCAATGCCTTTTTCACATTGGGAACGGGAAAGGTCAAGCTCGCCGAGCTTACCACCTTTTGCCGTCAGTACGCTATCATGGTAAACTCGGGAATGTCGATCATATCCTGTCTCGACCTTCTCAGAGGACAGCCATATTCAAAATTCTTCAAAGGGATCCTTGACGTTATTTATGAGGATGTCAAGAGCGGAATAATGCTTTCCGACGCACTTGATAAGCATAATAACGTTTTCCCCGACTTCTTCAGAAGCATGATCCACGTAGGTGAAGTCAGCGGAAAGCTCGAGCTGGTATTTACCTCTCTGGCAGACTATTACGAGTCGGATGCGAGAATAAAAAAGCAGGCAAAGAGCGCGCTTTCCTACCCTATAATGCTTCTATGTATGACGATAGCCATTCTGTTGGCAATGATGCTTTACATCGTCCCCACCTTCCGCAAATCCCTCCACTCACTCGAGGTCGAGCCCGAAGGAATAACCAAAATAGTATATGACGCATCGGATTATTTGCTTGCCAACTGGCAAAATTTATTTTTGATAATCTTTGCTATAGCGCTCGTGCTTGTACTCATAGGTATGACCAAAAAGGGCAAATATTTCTACGACGTGCTTAAGATAAAGCTTCCGCTTATAGGAAAAATACAGACCGACCTGATAACCGCAAGGTTTGCGCGCGGCTTTGCACTTTTGCTTTCCAGCGGAATGGATATAGTCGACGCTATGGACTCTATCGTGATAGTGCTTGGAAACCGAGACGTTGCCGCGAGATTCCAAAAGGCAACGGAGGAAGTAAGACAGGGAACCAGCCTGGCGGTCGCGTTCAACAAATATAAGCTCTTTCCTGATATGCTAATTCAGATGGTATCTGTCGGGGAAAAAACAGCGGCACTTGACGAGGTGTTGAACAGATCCTGCTCGTTTTTTGACAACCAGGTCGAAACAACGCTATCGTCCGTAACGTCAAAGATACAGCCGATAATGCTTATGATCATGGGACTTGTAGTAGGTGTAATGTTCATTGCAATTTACTCACCTATGCTTTCTATTATGACCACCCTCAGTTAATAAGGAGATGTTTACCCGATGAATATAGATTACGAATTACTACAGTATTACGTATACAAGAAGGTAATAAAGAAAAAGGATGCAGATGTTATTCTCGCGGATTGTGAGAGACTCAAGATACCGCTCAGAGAATACTTGCTGACAAAGGAATATATCACGGAGGCGGGAGAGCTCGATGTTCTGTCGGAGTATTATAATATTCCCGCAATCGAGCTTGAAATGCTTGAGATTGACAAGTCTCTCTTCGATCAATTCTCATTTGAGTATATGAAAGCCAACAAATTTATTCCCGTGTCAATAGATAAAAAGGGTGTTTTGCTTGTGGCAATAGGCAGAATGCTTGACGTGGCGACTATGACGTCGATCGCGGTAAGATTTGCGTGCCAACTTGATTTTGTTTTGACACCTCCAACACAGATAGACAGATATATCGACTCCATTGCAGCAGTAATAACAACGTCCGCAGCATTGAACGACCTCAATGCCGAAAAGGATGAAAAGCTGTTTTCGGGAAGGACCGAGCAGACCATCAGCTTCCGCGAAGACGATGTTATCAACAATCCCGCAGTAAGACTTGTAGACTCGATCGTAAAGGAGGCTATTCCCTACCGAGCGAGTGATATACATATCGAACCCTTCGAGAAAAAGGTCCGCGTAAGATACAGAATAGACGGAGACCTTCAGGAAAGAGCAGAATTCCCGATAGAATCGTATGCCGCAATCTGTGCGAGAATCAAGATTCTCTCCGGCATGAACATCGCAGAGAGGCGTGTTCCTCAGGACGGACGTATCAATATGATCGTAGGAGGAAAGGAATACGACTTCCGTGTGTCGTCACTGCCCACGGTTTACGGCGAGAAATTCGTTATACGTATTCTGGACAAGACCTCCTTCCACTTCAACCGTGAGGATCTTGGATTCACGCCTGACGAAAACGCAATAATTGATAAAATGCTTATGCGCCCGCACGGAATCATCCTTTTGACAGGACCTACGGGATGCGGTAAGTCAACAACTCTTTATTCTTTTCTTAAGGAAGTAAACAGCACGGATGTAAATATCGTAACGGTAGAGGACCCCGTCGAGTACACGATGCAGGGAGTCAATCAGACTCAGGTCAATCCCAAGGCGGATATGACGTTTGCAAGAGCACTGCGCTCTATTTTGCGTCAGGACCCTGATATCATAATGATAGGAGAGATACGTGACGAGGAAACTGCGGAGATCGCAGTTCGAGCCGCGATCACGGGACACTTGGTGTTCAGCACGTTGCATACCAACGACGCCCCCGGTGCCATTACCCGTCTTGAAGACATGGGAGTGCAGGACTATCTAGTTGCAGACGCACTGGTCGGCGTTATCGCCCAGAGACTTGTCAAGAGACTGTGCCCTGCATGCAAGAAGAGAGGAAAGACCAACGCAAAGGAAATGGAGGTTCTGGGCATAAACGAACCCGTGAGCATCTTCCGTCCGCAGGGATGTCAGTTCTGTAACAATACTGGATACAAGGGAAGAATTGCAATTCATGAGATCATGTTCATGAATGAGCACATGAAAAACGAGGTCACGAAAAACAAAAATCTCGAGTCTCTCCGTGAGATAGCACAGAAAAACGGCATGGTAACACTGTGGTCATCGTGTCAGTCTCTTGTTATTAAGGGAATAACAAGTATTCAGGAATTGATCAGCATGAATGCGGAATAAGCTTGATCGAGGGCAAAACACTTTTCCCCGATAAGTGTGAGACAGCTCACACAAAGGTTTGACATTTTGAGATCAAACACAATAATTATTTGAGCTCTGCTTTGCGGAGCGTGAGGAATTTATATGGCACTTCAACATTTTTATTCAAGAGTACCTGCAAGGGTAAGTATGTTCAATAAAACGGATAGTTTCGATACGTTTGCTTGCTCGAAGGGAATAGATTTGGAATTTTACGAAAACGAGCTTGCAGCCGTCTGCGAATGCAAACCGACCCCCGATGAATCGGTATTGATAAGAGACGGCAAGCTGCCGCCCCTTTACTGCCATTATTACTGCAAAAACGGTGATCTGGCTCAAAGCTGCGTAAGCTTCATTCCGTCTGATTTCACGGGAGAAAGAAGCTCATATCTTGTACACACCCTTATCATGAACGAGGATGAAAAAGGAAGTATTATAGGCGACACGGACAGTATGATCTTGACCCCCGAAATGTTTGAGACAGATATTTCAGGCTTCAAGATAGCGTCCGCAAGATCGCGGGCAAATGCAAAGTATCCCGAAAAAGAATACGAGCCAAAGAAAGCAGAATCTACGGAATGGATGCACAACACGTATGATTCCGCAACTCTCAAAAGATTGATATATGCAACGATCTCTGCCGCGTGCGGAAAAACGAAGAGCGTATTTATACGACTGCCAAACAATGACGACGGCGCGCAGTCCCTCAGATTTTTGAATACGCTTTTGATGATAATGCCCTATCACATGAGACAGGCATTGCCTTTTGTAACGCGAGTCAGTGACATATCAAAATATCAAGGCTTCAAGCTGAAATGCATCACCTCAGACCTTTCCGATATACCGTCATCAAAGGGTGCAACGGTGAATTTCAACACAGGACTGGTCGTCGGAATCAAGGATGAAGACATCGCGGCAAACGCATACGTGGTCGATTTTTTCTACAGTATGCTCCATAACGATGCCGTAAGGCGCGAGTTCTTGCTTTATGCAAGGAATGCAGTTCAAAGCATTCCGGCGCTTGGCACACTCAATCTGAACACCATATACAGCCTTGTGTTCCTGTTCAGGTGCAGTAGCGGACTTTTTGTTGAAAAAACGATACTACCCACCGATGATAAGATCCTTGAATTTTTTACGGTGTACGAAAAATACCGCAAAGCGCTCAGTGACGAATACCGCATATTCTCCGTAAAATGTCTGGAAAGATATTCAAAGGGCAAGATCCAGATCCCGAAGAATATCTATACAAAAGTATGCAGAATATATACCCAGGAGATCCCGGGAGTAAAGCGAGTCATCATGTCGGTTGTGATCGACCTTATGCACACAGATGCTATGCGTGATAAGCTTTTTGCATTTATCAAGACAAACTATTACCGCGAGGACGAGCAGACCAGAGCAAAGATAAATAAATGTCTCTGTCAAGTGTTCTACGGTGGATTTTTGCAACCGCAGATCCTGGAGTTCTTTGACGAACATTTTGCCCAGGAGCCCATGACAACACAGAACGATATCGCAGACAGGCTTTTGCTTGCCATAAGAACGAAATCCATACAGGGAAAGATAATATGCTTCATAAACAAGTATTACGATCTGTTAAGCTCCGAGATAAAGAAAAAGCTATATAACCATATCATCGCCCATATCAAAGAGGGTGACGAATTGGCAAAGGAGCTGGTAGCAATAGTAAATGCCCACATTCTCAAGGAGCCCGAGGACTTTGTTGTTGCATTCAATAAAAAGCTCATCAGCACGGTAAATGCTGAACAGGGAAGATCAGCTCATCCCGTTCTGATATTGCTGTCAGAGACAAGCGGACACTGTAGCGATCTGATCGCAGAAAAAATATTTTCCTCATGGACAGACAAAAAAATATTCGCAGAATATATTAAGCTTATGTGCAAAGGGAACGTGGGCGAAATAGTTGACAGGATCTGCTCGGCTTTGAGCAAGGCAACAAAAATGGACAGTGATACAGTATCGCGCTTTGTTGACGGAGTCTGCACAGCCTTCGGCACTGAATCGGTAAAAACCGATGTATTCTCAATGATTGATGCACAAGAAAAAATAAATCTGCGTCTGTCGGACGTTGACGAAAACATCGCAACACTCTTTATAAATGAGTTCAACGAGCGAGTAGTAGTTCCCGTGCTCAAAAAGAGGCTCTATGACGTTTTCAAATACACTTCCAGACTGAATTCAGTCGAGTTAGTGATGGAATATGCGGAAAAGACTCCTCAGATAGCGGAGATGGATCAATATAGCACACTTGTGACGTATTATAATTTCAAAAATGCCGCCAAGGCTTGCGATATTGAAAATATGTTAGTGATGTGCTCGCATCTCGGTGAATTAACGTACGTCAAGCAGAGCATTGGAAAATATATGCTTGCCGATACTGTGGCATACGTAAAAAACAGTGTCTCCGAGGCAAGCGAGAATGCAGATGCAGATAATAAGAGTTCAGAAATTCTCGCCGTAGCAGCTGTCAAGCTCTGTGCATCCTATTTGCAAAGCGAGACTCTTTCCTTGGGCTCGGTATACGATGATATCGTCGATGAACTTCTGCAGGATGCGGAAATATCCGCGTCGGAGAATAGCGATGCCTCTGTTTTGTCCAAAACCACCGCCGAGGAAGCCATACGCATCATATTGAAGATCTGCGATGTTATTTCGGTCAGTGACGAGCTTTCGCAGGATATAAAGAAAGCCATACAGAGCTCCGAGTCAGGAATATTTGGAATTATCAATCAATATACTGTAAAACTTGGAAAGAAAAAGGCCCTTCTCATCTTGAAATCAACTCTTACTGCTCAAACCGAATTCGCAAATTTCTGCGAAAGCGCGGTCAAGCACGTAAAAATGCCAAACAACAGTATATTTGCAAAACTGTTCGGCGGAAGACAATAAAGGTCCGAAAAAGAAATCAGACAAAAGAAAAACAGATCGGGTGGCTCAATTGAGCCACCCGAAATCATTTTAGGACAGGGCGGTTAAAACCCTCATTTTTCCATTCATATAAAAAGTGCATTTGAGCAAAAAAATATCAGAGTTGCAAAGCGATCTGAAAATCTAGTGCATCAAGCGAACGGGATAATGTAAATCACGCAAAGATTGCGGATTCTTATGTCATCGGCGTTATAAGTATAGGTATGACCGCCTGCAGAAACAAGCCTGTTTGCGGAATCGTAAGTGCAGGTAAGGGAACCGTTAGACAGCATATTGCCGTCCATATCGTAAGATACGGAGTTTCCATTGAACACCACAAGTCGGTTAATCTGAAAAATACTCGAAGATGGAGCTTGAGGAGCTTTCTGACATGTTCACACACAAGGGTGAGGCGAAGCCGAGGTTTACGCTGAAGCATCCTATACGCTCCGCGATCGCGATATTCGAACAGCTTGTACTTATACAAAAAAGAATATTGTCTTTGTGTTGATCTGTACACCGATACGTTAGAAAGCAAAACGACGGTGTATATGACACCATACACAGACTCATGGATAAATCCTTGGTAAGAGAGAAGATTACGATCAAACTGCACACCGCCTACGGAGCACCGCTCCCGGCACGGCTTGGGAGGACGTTCCCGCCGACTTCGTCTGCCCCGTTTGCGGTCTTGATAAAGACGCGTTTGAGGTTGAGGAATAATATCAATTGAATGAATCAAGGAGCAGGCTTCGGTCTGCTCCTTTTTGTGTAGTAAAACCACGCGTGAGACGCGTGGTGCGGTAAGAATTACATAGTTGATAATGACATAAAAACTCCTTTGTTGTATAATGAGAGTGCGGCTACCGATTGCACAATAAAAACAACAAAGGAGGTCTTCTGTTCTGATGTATGGGATATAACTATCAGTAAAAATTCGTATAATAAAAACGTGCCTTTTTTCGGCACGTTTAAATATTGGGATATAAATACGAGCAGATTTATAAGCTATCAATGAAGGCGAGAAGGAGAGACTTTTGCTTGGGAGAAAGCTTTGAAAGCGCAATGGCTATTTCATCTGTATCTGTTTCTTCTTTGAAAAACTCTTCAATAGAAATACCCATAGCATCACAAAGCAGTTGAAGATGACCTATAGTAACATCTGCCTGACCAAGCTCCACTCGCCTTAAATGCGTTTGCGATACACCTGCCCTTTCGGCTAAACCGTTTTGTGACAATCCGCAACGCTCTCTTAAATTAATTATTCTTTTGCTAACATCCATATTTCTTTCCCCTTGTTAGTCTTATAAGAATATTTTATCACAATGTTCAGTAAAAAATTATTGTTATAGGGTTGACAAATTAGTGGTATTGTGATACAATTAATGTGTTAGATAGTAAATTCATTCAAAATTCACAAAAGAAGAATTTTGATAAGCCTGTTTTCTTTTGCTTGTCGAATAAGGGTTTTTATCAGAATGCTTGACAATTGTGTATAAAAATGATATACTAACAACACCAGAATCCCTTTGGAGGTGAACCTATGAAAAAGATTTCGTGTTTTATTATTACCTTGATGCTTATTTTTGCACTGACGTCATGTGATCTTGGAGAAATTGTCATACGCGTTGAGGGAGATTCAATTGAAAATCTCATAGGCGGAGGCGGTTCGTCCGACACTAAAACAGAAGCCCCTGATGAGACCGAAACAGAAGAGCAAACCACGGCACAGATCGACTCAGGCGAGGAAACAAGTGAGACCGATGAGACAACCGAGCCCGCGGAACCCACCGAGCCAGTAGAAACGACCGAGGCTGTAGAAACAATCGAGACTGTAGAAACAGCCGAGGCTGTAGAAACGACCGAGGCTGCAGAAACAACCGAAGCTGTAGAAACAACCGAGGCTGCAGAAACAACTGAGCCCACGGAAACCACCGAGCCCGCGGAAACCACCGAGCCCGAGGAAACAACTGCACCCGAGGAAACAACTGCACCCGAGGAAACAACACCTTCTCTCGACGACGTTGATAACGGCGTATTGAAGGATGCTTCTCCGGAAAGCATGGACGTTCCCACAAATATGCAGTTGTTAGGAACACCGGACGCATCGGAAGAGAATAACGCGAACAAGGTTAATGCAACTGTAGTTACGTATAAGCTTGACGGTAGCGTTGTTAACTGGGTAACAGAAAATGATTTGGTTTACGTTATTACCTCAGGTAACAATAGACTGGTTGTTATAGATTCAAACAGCATGGCTCCTGTATATAATGTTCCGCTTGCAGGCAAGCCCGCAGAGATCAATATTATTGGAGATAAAATTTATATTTCGCTCCCCGATTTGTGCAGAATTGACATTTTCACAAAATCTAACTGTACCAAAGAGCGCTCTATTTATTTTGACCACGCAGTATCTTCGTTCTGCCTTGATGGCGATTACATCTATTATTCCGAGCACGATCAATGGTGCAAGGTCTTTAAAATGAACCTTAACACAGGAAAACTGACGCAAATAGGCTCCCTCTTTTATTACCCCAAGGTATATCTCAACAAAGAAGATAGTATTTTGTATATTGGCGAATCCGGCGGCACCGGCAGCGCTCTCTATTATTATGACGCAGATACGCTTGTAATGAAGAGTGTGTTCAAAAAAGACAACTACGGTATAACGAATAATACCAGAGAGATCTTCCACGTTGGAGATGAAATATTCTGGGGAAGCTATCGCCTCTCAGATACCAACGCAAGGGAACTGGCAGGCAGATACGGAGTTGCCGCTTACGGCAGCGTGGTGTTTGCATCGCCAGAATTGGTTTCAACGTACGAGGGACTCTTCTTGACCGATACGTATGAGTGTATCATCAATTATTGGGATGCGAAATTTGACTACGAGCATATACTTATTTCTGATTCTTATAACGTATTCTTCAGAGAAAGAATAAGCTCCGACAACATCATTATCGGAGTGAACTTTAATATGCAATAAGTCGCGAAAATTATTGAATATCCATCTTTATCGGTTTTTTTGATTTTATAAAAAATATAGCAATTTTTAAGGGGCGCCGTTTTGGTCGCCCCTTTTAATCACGCGATTTTTGAAAGCTATCGGCGCAGTGCAACTCCTCCCCGGAACGGACCCCGTAGGACGTTCTTTCTGACTTCGTTCGCCCGGTCTGCGGTCTTGATAAGGACGCCTTCGAGGTTGAGGAGTAACAAAAAGGATGGACGAAATGAGGTTCACTTCAAAAGTCCATCCTTTTTTAATTTTAACTTCCTCTTGCTTTTTTGTTCTTCTCGGCGTGCATTTCGTAGATTATTTCGGTTGCAAATGCAAGCTTTGTAACTACGTTTTCCTTCTTGGGATAGCAGAGGAAGGAATCGTTTTCAGTTGAGATATCTATGCAGTCAATGGGCTTTAAGTAGCACCAATCATACTCGATGTGCAGGCTGTTTGTCTGTATCGGCGCGCGCTCGATGTGGTAGTCAGCACCTCTGTGGTGGCCGTCAAGCACGAATCCGCGCTCGGGGTCGTGAGAAACCTTGCCCTCACCTAAGTGGACAAAGCCCATTGCGCGAGGCTGGGAGTAGATGTCAACCTCGTCAGAGAAGCTGTACTCACCGCGCTCTATCTCTGCCTTGACCTGCTCACGCTGCCACAAGAACCAATCGGGAACGCGAGCAAACTCGGTATTTCCGTCATTTGCCTCAAGCTCGCCGTCCTCCTTGAGTGTCCAGCGCTTGCCGCACTCGGTGCAGAATATCTCTGCGCCCTTGGAGCTCATCTTGGATTCTGCCATGCAGTGGGGGCACTGATAGAGTATCTTGTGCATGCCCTCTGCGCGGTCGGGCTCTGTTATAAGTATGCCGTTGTCCTTCTGATATTTATAGTCGTCGTAGGAGAGGGCTTCACGTAGGCACGCGTTTATTTCGTCTATCGACATTTTCTCGATGTCCTCGGGGGTGAGGGTCTTTGTCGCAATTGTGTGGAGCGGCACCTTGCGGGGCTTTCTGAAGTTCCAGAAGGGGGACTGCAGGTGGTTTCCGTGGTGAACTATCGTTACAACCGGCACCTTTGCGCGCTTAACGAGAGCGCCTACCGAGTCTGGCATATATGAGGTTATTCCGCAGGGGGAATAACGCGCCTCGGGATACATGCAAAGCACGTCGCCGCGGCGAAGCACCTTGTATATCGACTTGACGAGATGAATGTCGTTTGTAAATTTACGCGTGCCGATAGATCCGATCAGCTCCATAAGCCACGCGCGGCGGTAATATCCGTCAAGGTTTACCACGTTGTTGACTCTGTGGGGGAAGGTCACGAGCGCCGCAAGCTCAAAGTCGATAAAATACATATGGTTGGAAAGCACCATATAGGGCGGTTTGAGGCCTTCCATATTGACCTTTTCGACCTTATACTTCTTGCCGATAAGCAGGATTTTTGAAAGAACCCAGATCAGCCCGACAAAGAACAGGGGCTGACGAATGGGGTATTTGGCAGTAATGTACCGTTTTTTATTTTTATAATTGACGTCTACGTTGTTGTTCTGGATCATAAACACCTCAAATTGTCGTTTTTTGGGCACGTTCTAAATAAGTATACCATATTTTCGCAAAAATAGCAAGGCTTTGCGTTCATATCGTGATGAGTGCTTTAATTTTTAATTATTCTTAAAAATCCACAGGTCGTATTGACTAAATGTTGCTTTATGTTAAAATTGACATAAAAACAGATTAAACGACTTTTGGAGGATTTATGGAGTTTTTCAGGAAGGTTTTAGAGGTGCTAGATACGGAGATGGAGAGGCCCTGCGCATACGGTTGGTTTCATCTTTTGTTTTTCGCACTTTCTTTTGGAGTTGCCGTCTTGCTTTGCGCTCTATATCATAAAGGATACATAAAAAACGTAAAAAAGGTGGTTTTCATAACCGCTGTTGCCCTTATTGTTCTTGAAGTGTATAAGATAATAAATTATGGGTTCTCGTACACGGATGGCATCGAATTCAGCTTTCCCTGGAGCGCGTTTCCGTGGCAATTTTGCTCTATGCCGATGTACGTCGGCTTACTGGCAGGACTGACACGGGGAAAAATACACGATGCGCTCTGTTGCTTTCTTGCGACCTTTGCGGTCTTTGCAGGGGCTGCGGTAATGGTACATCCCGGTGACGTTTTCATAGAAACAATAGGTGTAAATATTCAGACCATGATATGCCACGGCTCTATGATAACCATTGGAATATTCCTCTACTATACAAATCACGTGAAGGCGGAGTTCAAAACGCTCCTCAAGGCGATCCCTGTGTTTGCAGGTTGCCTGTCAGTTGCCGTCATTCTCAACGAGGTGGGGCACAGCGCGGGTCTTACCGAGGATTATTTTTTTAATATGTTCTACGTCAGCCGTCACGAGGAGGGGCATCTTCCCGTTTATTCCGACGTTCAGGCTGTGGTGCCATATCCGTGGTGCTTAATGATATATATATTGGCCTTTGCCATAGCGGCTTTTGCTGTTTTGGCGGTCGCTATGGGAATAACTAGGCTCGCGCCCATGTTAAGCAAACGCAAAAGGGAAAAAGGAGCTCAGCTTTGATGAGCTGTGCTGTTATTGAACGTTTTTAATAGAAAAGAGCAGACTGCGGTCTGCTTTTTTGTTGTGTTGAACTGCTACACAATAACATACTAAAACCAAAGATATTTACAAAAAAAACACAAAAGCCCCCTTCGGGGGGGCTTTTGTGCATTAAAATGAGTTTTTTCTTGACTTGGTAGATTTTTTTTGATATTATATTAATTGAAATCTTTGTATGCAAATTGGAGGAATAATGCTATCTTTTGAATGTGACTACAACACGGGCGCGCATCCTAGGATATTGGAGGCGCTCTGCCGTACTAATATGGAGCCTTGTTCGGGCTACGGTAACGATATATTTACCGCAAATGCGAGGGAGAAGATACGCGCGGCTTGCGGTCGTGAGGATGCGGACGTGAGATTCCTCACGGGAGGAACACAGACCAACAGGATCGTTATAGATTCGATGCTAAAGAACTACGAGGGCGTTATTGCCGCTGCGACGGGGCACATCAGCGTGCACGAGGCGGGAGCTGTTGAGGCTTCCGGACACAAGGTGTTGACGGTTCCGGGCTATGACGGAAAGTTAAAGGCATCTGACGTGGACGCGCTGATTTCTGTCTTCTACGCCGACGGCGCGCACGAGCATATGGTTTATCCGGGAATGGTCTATATCTCCCACCCGACCGAATACGGCACGCTCTACACGCTCTCCGAGCTTGAGGAGATCTCGGCGCTTTGCCGCCGATACGAAATTCCGCTCTTTATTGACGGGGCGAGACTCGGCTACGGACTTATGAGCTTTGAGAGCGACGTGACCTTGCAGGATATTGCAAATCTTTGCGACGTGTTTTATGTTGGCGGCACCAAGGTAGGTGCCCTTTGCGGAGAGGCGGTCGTGTTCACACACAACAACGCGCCTAAGCATTTCTTCACAACCGTTAAGCAGAACGGCGCGCTTTTGGCAAAGGGAAGACTGCTTGGTATTCAGTTTGATACCCTCTTTACAGACAATCTCTATTTTGAGATAAGCAAGAACGCGATTGACAGAGCCGAGGACTTGAAGCGGATTTTTAAGCAAAAGGGCTATAGGTTCTTTAAGAATTCGCCTACAAATCAGCAATTTATTATTATGTCGGACGAAAAGATAGCGGAGCTTGCAGAAGAGGTGCGCTTTGAGATCTGGGAGAGGATAGACGAGAAAAATTGTGCCGTTCGCTTCTGTACAAGCTGGGCAACGACAAAGGATGACATTGAGGCGCTTGCCGAGATAATTTAACTAATAGAACAGAAAAAAGGCTCGCGTGTTGCCACGCGAGCCTTGAATTTTTTATTTGATTATTTGAACTTGTAATCGTTAAATATTTGTGTTCCGTCTGCGGTGGTTATGGAAAGAATACAGCCCTTATTGCCCTTGGCGTTCCAGTCACAAACTGCAAGCTCTATGGTAAGAGTCTGGCCAACGTAATCGGCAAGCCAATTGTACTCCTTGCCGCCTGCGTAGAGCATAAATTGATTGCTGCCGTCAGTTACGTAGGTGTTGGACGACCACTGGGTGGCTGTTTGGCTGATAGTAGCGGTTACAACATATACCTCTACCGTGTGGGAAATATCTCCGTTGAGGGCGACCACGTCGGCAACAGTCTTGCCTGTAATAAAGGATGTGGTGCTGTATGCATGTGAGCCGTAATTGTTCTGAAGAATCTCTGCGGAGTCAATGACGATTTGTCCATCGGTTTCCTTAGAGAGCTTCTTTGTTCCCTTGATAATTATCTCGTCGCCAATCTTCAATGTGGAAAGCACAGAGGAATCAGCAACACGCACTGCGATTACAGCGCTTTCATCAATGAGATAGAATCCATTCTGAGTACCCGCATGGCAAGGTCCAACGATACCCTTAACGGTAACCTCCTTGCCGATAGCCGCGTCGATTGCTGCCTTAACGTTTACGGAGGGGATCTCTTCGGTGGGAATATCAACAGTAATAGTAACGGTGGAATCGTATGTCTTTTCACCGTAGGCACCTGTTACATTGATAGTAACAGTGCCACTCTTGAGACAATTCATGATTGTCTTGCCGTCAACTACCTCTATATTGATTACGCTCTCGTCGCTGGATGCGTAGGAGAGAGTAGCGTTTTCAAATCCGAGAAGGGCAGAGGAAACGCTTGTCTTAAGCTCAAGCGCGGGGTTGCCCGTGTAGCTTGCCTCAAACTGAGGTGCTCCGTGGTACTTTGCGACAAATTCAGCCGCTCCGTCGGTGTTGAAGGTGTAGTTTTCGTCAACTATCTTGACGGGAACAAAACGGTATACGCATCCTGTTGCTGTGGACTTTGCATTGATAACTACAAAGTATACTGTGCAGATCTTGCCGTCGAATGCATCTACCCAAGCAAAGTCCGAGCCGTTGCACTGTGTGTAAACGTAAGATCCGGTTGCTTCATCAAGGTCGTTGAGGTAGTAGTTAACAAAGCTGCTACCGGGAACCTTCTTTACAAGGGCGTTTGCCTTGTATATCTGTGTTGTAATGTCGTTGGAAACAGGATTGTCCATGATTTCCTTGATGGTTGTCGTGGGGATCGCGCTGTTTACCCAATCGTCTGCACCGTCGGTTACAGAGATAACTGTTACGTCTTCAAGCTGGTTGCAGCCCTTGTATCCGTGCGCCGCTGCGCTGTACTGCTCGTCCTCTAAGATCCAATAGGTCTTGGATGCCGCAACCTCTACGCGGCTACCGACCTTAACTCTGCCCGCAAGGTCGTTGCTGTAAACGTAGATAGAATCTGCGCCGTCAACAAGGATTACGCCGCTGGGCACCTTACCGTTAGCGTATGTGATGCCTGCTACGATACCGCTTACGATAAGCTTTTCGCCTGTCCCGGCATC
>JAFWXY010000068.1 GCA_017522905.1 Clostridia bacterium | reverse complement strand
GTTATCGACAGAAGAATTCGTCGGGACGAAGCAATATGGTGGATTCGTCTCGCACTCACAGCTCTCCCGACAATATTGGTGTTGCTCTTATGGGCGCGCGTGGGCTTGGGAATCTGACGAGTCTATTTGAGGACGGCGAGGAATCCGAAGAAGAAAAAAGGCAGAGAGAGGCAAGAAATGCAGGCTCTGCGCTCGGTGCTGTAGCCGGACTTGTAACGGGGATAGCCATCGGTCTGAACCAAAACCACGAGCCAAATATAGAGAATAATGATGACGAGGATGAGGATCCGCAGATGGAGATCACCATGTGATTTGCATTTTCTTCCTCCGATTTGTCAATAAT
Source organism: Clostridia bacterium (assembly GCA_017522905.1). Lineage (GTDB taxonomy): Bacteria > Bacillota > Clostridia > Oscillospirales > CAG-272 > SVTX01. The sequence continues at coordinate 2,690 of JAFWXY010000068.1, read as the reverse complement.
GAAAGGAGTGATATAGGGGTCTTGCTTACATAGCCTTCGGGCTAAACATACAAGGCGATACCTAACAGACGGTCATGAGGCACAGATAAACATAGCCTCAGGCTCGGGTAAATTTTGCCTTAAAGGGAGGAATTGTTTGACTTTATTCTTTCTGCAATCAGCAAGACCGCAGAGAAAAACGACGGGCGCGTTCACGCAAGAACAACAAAATAATTATTGAATGGGGTGAGTCATATGGAGATGAACGTTCATCACGACAAAAAAACTGTTGACATATGGCTCACTCGAAGCGAGGCGCGGGATGAGAATTTCCGCAAATCGCTTGAGCCGTACTTGGGGCAGTTTAAGGAGAAGAAATATTTTGTGTCGGTATTTGAATCGGGAGAGCGAGATCTGTTCTCGGACACCGTCCTGCTTCTTCGTCACAATTTAGAGCTTCAGATCAAAGCCGAGCTTGCCGCCGAACAGGTGGCAGAGGCTGGGCGCGTCGGGCAGAAGGCGTAAGCCTTCTGCCCTTAATGGAAATGATAACAATATATGTCTTTACAGAATTGACATTGACACCGAGCATAATTTATGGTACAATGTTGTCATAAACAAAGAAAGGGGATTGTATCAATATGGTTGAAAAATTCAAGATTGCCGCTTATACCAGAATTTCGGTAGACCTTGAGCTTGACCGTGAAAACACAAGTATCGAGAACCAAAAGGCAATCATAGGTGAATACTGCCGTCTGCATTTCCCAACCAGCTCGGTGGATTACTATGAAGACCGTGATAAATCCGGTTACACCTTCGAACAGCGTACCGACTATATGCGTATGCGAGAGAAGCTGGTCAATCATGAATACGATATACTTATCGTCAAGGATCTGAGCCGTTTCTCACGAAGAACAGGTAAAGGACTTGCTGAATTTGAGGAGCTTTCCGAACACGACGTCCGCATCATCGCCATCGGTGACGGCGTAGATTATTATCAGGATCACATTGACGATTGGATGAAGATCAAGCTATACTTCTTCGTCAACGAGATGCCTGTAACCGATACGAGCCGTAAGGTATCCGACGTGATAGCATCTCGCCAATCAAGGGGAGAGTGGATCTGCTCCGTGCCGTTCGGCTACGTGATAACAAACACAAAGAAAATGACGTTCGAGGTAGACGAGCCTTCCGCAGAGATCGTCAGAAGAATATTTGCATATTATATCGACGGCTGGGGATACAAAAGAATTGCCAATCATCTGACTGATGAGCATATCCCAACCCCACGCATGCGAGAGAAAGCGCGTAAGGAAGCCCAAGGCGATGAATATAAAGGCAAGGTGAAGGAAGCGTGGAGCGTCGTAACCATCTCGGAAATACTGTGTAACGACTTCTATATCGGCACGCTCCGACAGCATAAATACAAGCGCAAAAAGATAAACGGTGATGATATAGAGCTTGACCCGACACAGCACATCGTGTTCGAGAATCACCATGAGGCAATCATCGATTACCGAACCTTTGCTATCACTCAAGAGCTTCTGAAAAAGCGAAGCACCTCACATTACCGTGGGCAAAAGAAATACGAGAACAACTACTCCGGTTACCTCTTCTGCGGTGACTGCGGTTCACCCATGTTCTCCCGAAGCCGTCCCGACCTTGCGGATGCCTATATCTGCGGTACGTACCACGCAAGGGGAAAAGCCGGATGCTCAACGCACCACATCCGTGTGGACGTTCTCGACCGAGAATTGAAGCGATATGTGGCAAGGCTGTGCGAAACCTCCGAGATGATGCTGAAACGCTTGGAAGCAGAGGTCAGCTACGAGCCGAGTGCCGTGCAGGACAGCATGGATGCTGCGGAGGAATTGGCAAAGCTGATCGAGGACGAAAAAGAAGCCTTGAAGATTCTGATGCGTCAGAAGACTCGCGACTTGGCACGTGCCAAGGGCAACGAGGATGTGATTATGGAAATGTACGATGGACTGATTGAGGAAACAGCCAACAGGATCCACGGACTTGAAAATCAGATCGCAATGACAGCGGATACGAGAAACACGATCATCCGTGCCAACCGTCACGCCAAAGCGGTGCTGGAAATCTTCCGCGATCTGTTGAGTAAAGAGAAACTGGACAAGCGTGACATCAGTCTGATCGTTGACAGAATCATCGTCTACGAGAACCGCATCGATATTAAGCTTCGCAGTGACGTGGATGCACTCCTGCGGTGCGATGACGATCAACAAAGTGAGGAAAGATTTGCGAGCAAATCCGCAAATTTTAACGAGGACACTAAGGATATCGAAAAAGTCGCAGATAAATACCATTCTGTGGCAGTTCAGTCGGCTAAAAACCAGCTCGACAAGGTTTTTAGTGTCAATGTTATCAGTGGCGGTGACCCGCTTGAAATATACACCGATCGAGAAGGGGAAGTGATATTCAAAAAATATTCTCCTATCGGAGAGCTTGCCGCGTTTGCGTCGCAATATGCGGAAACGCTTCATAAGACCTGCAATATGGCGATCCTTATCAGTGACCGAGATGCCGTAATAGCCACCTCTGGAGTGTCGCGTAAGGAGTATTCCGAGAAATCGTTATCAGACGAAGTCGAAAAAATTATAGAAGTCACGTCCCGTTATCGTTTCCATGATAGAGCGAAAATTTTGACAGATAATAAAAAGAATATTATTCGCCATGCTTATTTTCAT
>JAFWXY010000067.1 GCA_017522905.1 Clostridia bacterium | reverse complement strand
CTGACTTGGACTCCTCGACGGTGATAACGCCGTCTGCGGTAACCTTTTCCATAGCGTCAGCGATAAGCTTACCGATAAGCTCGTCGCCTGCGGAAACGGTACCGATACGAACGATGTCCTCGGTGCCCTTTATCTTCTTGGAGTTCTTGCCGAGAGCCTCGATTGCGGTCTCGGTAGCCTTCTGAATACCCTTGCGGATGATCATGGGGTTAGCGCCTGCGGTAACGTTCTTCATACCCTCACGCATAAATGCCTGAGCAAGAATGGTAGCGGTTGTAGTACCGTCACCTGCAACGTCGTTGGTCTTGGTGGCAACCTCACGAACGAGCTGTGCGCCCATATTTTCAGCCTCGTCGGGAAGCTCGATCTCCTTGGCGATGGTAACACCGTCGTTGGTGATGAGGGGAGCGCCGAACTTCTTGTCAAGCACTACGTTTCTGCCCTTGGGGCCCATTGTGATCTTTACTGTATCTGCGAGCTTGTCGATACCGCGAACAAGCGCGTTTCTGGCTTCAATGCCGTAGAGAATTTCCTTTGCCATAATTCTTGATTCCTCCGAAAAAATTATTCAATGATAGCGAAGATGTCATCCTCAGAGAGAATGGTGTATTCAACGCCCTCAAGCTTAACTGTAGTGCCTGCATACTTGCTTGCGATGATCTTGTCGCCAATCTTAACGGTCATGGGGACGAGCGCGCCGTTCTCGACCTTGCCGGGACCGATTGCGATAACCTCGGCGGACTGGGGCTTCTCCTGGGCGCTTGCGGTAAGAATGATACCTGACTGAGTCTTCTCCTCAGCCTCAGCAAATTTAATTACAACTCTGTTAGATAAGGGTCTGAGTGTCATTATAGTAACCTCCTGAACTTAAATTCGATTATATTTTACAAAAATCAACTTTTAGCACTCTTTTGTGCCGATTGCTAATTACAAGTTATATTCTACACTATTTTATGGAAATTGCAAGGGCTTTGACATATAATTCACATATTCTTAACAAATGAAATAATTGGGAAAAACCCATTCGTGATAAAGAGAAATCAGACGGCATATATTTGATAAAAAGGAACGAAAATCGTGAAATCCGAGTCGTTTTTCGGTGTGTCGGGGGTAGTTGTGCTTGAATTTTTGAATGAGAGAATAGTGGGCGTGTCAACGGCGGTGATGCTGTTAGCGGTGGGGGTGTTCTTTAGCTTCAGGCTTGGGTTTTTCTATATCAGGCACCCTGTGAAAATGCTGAAGGCGATGCTTTGGCGTGAGGGCGGAGATGGGATATCCCCCTTCCGCGCGGTGACGCTTGCCTTAGCGGGAACGCTTGGTGTTGGAAATATAGCAGGGGTGGCGTCTTCTATTGCGATAGGCGGATACGGCTCTGTATTCTGGATGTGGGTTAGCGCGCTTGTTGCTATGGTGCTTAAATATGCCGAGATAACGCTTGCAATTTCTCACAGGAGAATTGACCGTGAGAGCGGTGAGCCCTACGGCGGTGCGCCGTATTATATAAAGGATACTTTATCGCGGTGGGGCTTTAAGGTAGCAGGGAAGGCTCTTGCAGGATTTTTTGCGCTATTATGCATTGTGAATTCGGTTACCATGGGGTGCATGCTTCAGGCGAACGCGGTTTCGACATCATTTGAAGGAGTGCTACAAATAGAGCCGTGGGTTGTTGGAGCAGTGGTAGCTATTTTGTGTTGTTTTGTGATAACAGGGAATGCGAGGTGGGTCAGTGGTTTTTGCGAGACAACTGTACCATTGATGACGTTGGGGTATATCGGTGTTTCTCTTGCCGTAATCTGGGCGAGGAGAGAGGCTTTGCCGGATGCTTTTGCGCTGATTTTGAATGATGCATTTGCTTTTGACAGTGTTGCGGGCGGTGTGGTTGGATTTTTGATTTCAACCAAGCTACGCGCAGGCGTAATGCGAGGTCTTGTTTCAAATGAGGCTGGGTGCGGAACTGCGCCGACCGCGCACGCTTCGTCAAACACAAAGAGTCCTGCAAGGCAGGGAGTATGGGGGATCTTTGAGGTGTTTGTGGACACGATACTGCTGTGTACCCTAACGGCAATCGTGATAATTCTGGCAGGGGACGGAGTGCTATTATTTGCCGAGAATCCGATGATGATGGCGGTAAAGGCGTACTCCTTAGTGCTTGGTGAGTGGAGCGAGTATTACATGTGCATATCCGTTTTATTCTTTGCGTTTGCGACTATGGTATGCTGGGCGCATTACGGGAAGGAGAGCCTGCGCGCGATCACGAAAAACCGAGGTGCTTCTGCTATTTTTATAATCATTTTTTGCCTGTTTGTATTTTTAGGATCTGTCGCAGCTCCCGCCATTGCTTGGCTTTTAGCAGATCTGTCTATCGGGATCATGACGATAATAAATCTACCTATTCTTTGTATCAATTCCCGTGAGATAAGGCTTGAGACCGACAAGCTATTCAAGGGATAAAAAAAGACCCGAAAGGCAAATGCCTTTCGGGTGATTTTTTTAATAGCTGTTTCTCTTTTTCTTTCTTATTCCGAAAAATACGCCAAAGAATACGAGAGAGCCGACGATAGATATACAAATGATATAGATTGTCGGGCTTACGTCGATGTCGCTCTTAAGCTCTTCCCAGAGGTTATTGACCATAGCAAGAGTCTTGTCAGAGAGATTTTTGTAGGGCGTTGCCTTGATGTTCTCGGTTGTGTAGATCTTATCATACGCGTCCTCCTTTATCTCTGCCATATACGCCTTATATTCCTCGTTTTCACGAACGAGGCGGTTGGGCGATGCGTAATAGGTATATTCTGCGTTCGCAACCGCAGGCTCTTCTGATAGCATAAAGTCAATGTATCTCTCTGCGATAAGCTTGTTCTGGCTTGTCTTGGGGATACACATAGCGTCAACGTAGAGGTTTGTACCCTCCTCGGGGTAGTAGAACTCAAGTGCGTCGTTTTCCTCGTACATAGTAAGGAAGTCACCTGCATAGTATGCAGATATTGCCGCCGAGTTGCCCTGCATCTTATTGAATATCTCGTCCATGACGTAGCCCTGTAGTATTTCCTTCTGGTCACGGAGCTTTTCTAAGGCTTGGCGCCACTCTGCCTCGTCGGCGGAGTTGACATCAAGGCCCAGGAAATATTGCGCGGTACCGAAGGCGTCACGCGAGTTATTAAACTGAAGAATGTTGCCCGAGTATTTTTCGTTCCACATAAGATCCCATGATCCTGTATCGGCCTCATCGACCATATCCGTGTTATAGATAATGCCGATCATTCCGTAGAAGTAGGGAACAGAGTATACGTTGCCCTCGTCGTAGTAGTCAAACTCCGCGTCGGGGCCGTAGAACTCGGGAACAATATTTTTAATATTGGGAATATTGGCGTAGTCAAGGGGAGCAAGCATGTCCTCCTTGATAAGACGCTCGATCATATAGTCCGAGGGAACTATGACATCGTAGCTGACTGCGCCTGCGGAGAGCTTGGCATACATATCCTCGTTTGAGGAGAAGGTCGAATAGGTGACCTTAACACGCTCACCGTAGGTTTTGTAGTACCATTCCTCAAACGCGGCGTTTGAGTCAAGTGAGCCCTCGGAGCCGTCCGACATATATTCACCCCAGTTGTAGACGTAGAGTGTCTTGACTTTGCCTTCCTCTTCCTCACAGGAAGCTAAGGAGAGTGAAAGCGACAGGAGCATTATCACACAAAGTGAAGCCGAAATGATCTTAATTAAAAGCTTTTTCATTTGCGCGCACCTCCCATAGCTTTTCTCTGTGTTTTGTAGACTCCGATAGAGCCTGCAAAGTTAACGATGAGAAGAACTGCCAATATGGTCGCCACGATAATAGCGCAGAGCGCGTACATGCTGAATTTGACGTTATGTACCGTCTGGTTATAAACGTAAAGCGGAAGCGTCTGGAAGTTAGGTGAGCTTACGAAATGGCTTATGACAAAATCGTCAAGGGACATGGTAAATCCAAGCATCATGCCTGAAACTATGCCGGGAACTATCTCGGGAAGCTCTACCTTGAAGAATGCACGGGCAGGTGTGCATCCAAGGTCCTGCGCCGCCTCGGAGAGAGATTTATCAAGCTGATTGAATCTCGGCATTACCGAGAGTAGCACGTAGGGTAAATTAAACGTAGTGTGCGCTATAAGCATCGTTCCAAAGCCCATGAAATCGTTTGCATTGATAATTGTCATGACTGCGACGAAGAGGAGCATCATAGATACACCGGTAACGATATCGGGGTTCATCATGGGGATATTGGTGATGCTTGTCACGGTTGCCTTCAAAAACTTACTTCTCATATATCTGAGGCCGAGAGCGGCAAAGGTGCCGATAACGGTTGCTATAAGAGAAGACATTATCGCCAGCATAAGCGAGTTTTTAAGTGCAGTAAGCGCCTCTTCATCATTGAAAAGCTCCTCGTACCACACAAAGGAAAAGCCTGAAAATTCTGCAAGGCTTCCCGCCTCGTTAAAGGAGAAGATGATAAGCACTGCGATAGGCGCGTAAAGAAGCGCGAAGACAAGGAAGATATATCCGCTCTGTAAGAATTTCTTCATACGATGATACCTCCTTCATCGTCCGAGAATTTGTTCATTACCCAGACGGAAATAAGGATAAGCACCATCATAACAAGCGATATAGCCGCGCCGACGTTGTACGTGCTTGGGTTTTTAAAGAGGCGCTCAATAGTATCACCGATGAGGTCGATCTTTCCTGCACCGAGCTTCTGTGAGATGTAGAAGGTACTGATGGAGGGAACGAAAACCATGGTAACGCCCGAGATAACGCCCGAGACTGTCAAGGGCATAATGACCTTGGTCATCGTCTGCCAGGAGCTGCATCCGAGGTCGTGCGCCGCCTCTATATATTTCTTGTCGAGCTTTGACATGGTAGTAAAGATCGGCAAGACCATATAAGGCAAAAAGTCATAGACCATACCGAGGATGACGCCCGCGTCAGAGCCGACGATATAGAGCTTATCAAGCCCAAGGCTTTCAAGGAAAGAGTTGAGCAGACCGCCGTTATCAAGCAGTGCCATAAGCGCATAGGTTCTTATCAGGAGGTTGCACCACATGGGGAGCATGATAAGCACCATCAGGATCTTTTGCATCTTCGGGGTGGTTCTTGACATAAAGTACGCAAGGGGATATCCGATAAGAAGACATACCACGGTTGCGATGAGCGCAAATGCGATAGACAGGATAAACACGTTGGTGTACTGCGAGAGCGAGGCGACGTTGGAGAAGGTGAATATCACCTTGCCGCTATCGGTCGTCTCGGTAAAAGCAAAGTAGAGAACGAAAAGCATGGGAGCCACGATGAACATTATCATCCACACTATGTGTGGCGCCGCCGCCATTCTCTGAAATACAGAACCCTTTTTCATTATTCTTCCTCGTCCTCCGGCTCTGTAGGATCCGAGAGCTGATCAAGCTCGTCAGAGAAGGATGAGTAGTCGCCGAACATTCCGGAGAACTCCGATTTGTTCATGATATGTATAGCCTCAGGCTCGATATAAAGACCGATATGCTCGCCCTCGGCGACAAAATCCGTTGTCTGGATCATCCATTTGAAGCCGTTGATGTCAACGATGATCTCCCAATGAACGCCCTTGAAGGTTACCGACGTAACGATACCCTTGAGCATACCGTTCTCGGGAGCAACGACGTCAACGTCCTCGGGACGTACCACTACGTCGACAAGCTGATTTGGCTCAAAGCCTGCGTCAACACACTCAAAGGTATGGCCCGAGAAGCGGACCTTGAAGTCCTTGAGCATTACGCCGTCGACGATATTGGATTCGCCGATAAAGTCTGCAACGAACGCGTTCTCGGGCTCGTTGTATATATCGGTGGGGGAGCCTATCTGCTGTATCTGACCGTTTGCCATAACGACAACGATGTCAGACATGGAGAGTGCCTCCTCCTGGTCGTGAGTAACGTAGATAAATGTGATTCCCGTAGCCTTCTGCATCTTTTTAAGCTCGTTCTGCATGTCTTTACGGAGCTTGAGGTCAAGCGCGCCGAGAGGCTCGTCGAGAAGAAGCACCTCAGGCTCGTTTACAAGTGCGCGCGCAATAGCAACACGCTGCTGCTGACCGCCCGAGAGGGTGGTTACGCGGCGACGCTCAAAGCCCTTGAGGTTAACAAGGGAAAGTGCTTCCTTGACCTTTACGCGTATAGCTTCCTCTGGTGTCTTTTTAAGACGGAGTCCGAAGGCTATATTTTCAAACACGTTGAGGTGGGGGAAGAGTGCATATTTCTGGAACACCGTGTTTACCGGTCTTTGATGAGGGGGAACGTCCTTGACACTCTTGCCGTCAAAGTACACGTTGCCCGTATCGGGGGTCTCAAAGCCACCGATAATTCGCAGAGTGGTAGTCTTTCCGCAGCCCGAGGGGCCGAGAAGAGTTACGAACTCCTTGTCGTGAATTTGCAGGTTGATATGGTCGAGAATAAGCTCGCCATCATAGGATTTTGAAACATCAGTCAGGTTGATGATTACTTTCTTTTCCATTACACATAAAAACTCCTTTTAAAATCCGAGATTACGGGGTTTGCGTGGTACGGGACCGCGCCTCTCCGCCGAAATTTTTGATGCGTTTTTCGACAATGTGACCAAGG
>JAFWXY010000066.1 GCA_017522905.1 Clostridia bacterium | reverse complement strand
TTTGGTTTAACCGAGGCGTTTCTTTAACTGTAGCCGTAAAATCGTTTTCACGGCTATAAATTTATGTGAAATCCCGCCTTGCGTTAGCCTTCCCCAAGACAGGGGAAGGGGGACCGCGTCAGCGGTGGATGAGGATGCACCTTTTAGATTTACAACAGTTCGACAAATCAAAATTTGAGGTCGCGGGGAAGTGACACAAAAGGAGTGCTGTGGGAGGAGGCTGTATTTCTAAAAAACGCCTTATTGGAAATAAATGTAAGAAATTGAATTTAATTGTAAATCCCACAAAATGGGTGCGGAATTGGAGGGGAGTGAGGAAGATAAGAGAGCAAATCGGAAAAAAATAAGCGAAAAACTGAACGATTTTTATGAGAAATTTTGAAAGTCTATTGCATCTCAATTTGAAATATATTATAATTAAAGCACCCGATGTGGTGGAAAGTGGAGTAAATGTGTTGAGAAGTGTTGAACTTTTCAAGCGAAATGTTCCACCGAAGGGTGATTAACGATTTTTTGATTTTGATTAGGAGACAATCTGATGTTCACAGGCGAATACGAGCACAGCGTTGACACTAAAAACAGAATATTTGTACCTGCGAAGTTCAGAGAGGAGCTTGGCGAGAGCTTTATTATCTCACGCGATCTGCGCGGCCCGAGACTCAAGATCTTTTCTAAGGCGGGCTGGGAGGCTTACATCGCGCCCATCATGGAGCAGGAGAGAAGGATCTCCGAGAAGGCGATGAGATATCTGCACAGAAACGCAGTTCAGGTCAGCCCCGACTCGCAGGGCAGAGTGATCCTTACAAAGGATCTGCTTGCCTACGCCGAGATCGAGAAGAACGCGGTGATAGTCGGTTGCTCGACCTACGCCGAGATCTGGTCGGCGGAAAACTGGTCGGCTGAGCTTCTTGGCGAGAGCGCGGACGATATTCGCGCAGAGCTTGAGAGATTCGGTCTTTGACGAGGTGCGCCGTGGCTGAGAAGATAAACTTTTCGCATCGCTCGGTCCTCCTTGACGAGTGCATTGAAAACCTTAACATAAAGCCTGACGGAATCTACGTTGACGGCACGGCAGGTGGCGGCGGCCACAGCCTTGAGATAGTCAAGAGGCTGACCGAGGGCGGCAGACTTATCGCCATTGACCGCGACGATGCCGCAATTTGCGCGGCGACTGCGAGGCTTTCCGACTACCTTGACAGAGTTACCTTTGTCAGAAACAATTTTTCCTCTGCCGCTGAGGTTTGCCGCGAGCTTGGAATTGAGAAGATTGACGGAATTCTCCTCGATCTTGGCGTGTCGTCCTATCAGCTTGACACGGCAGAGAGAGGATTTACCCACAACACCGACGCGCCCCTTGACATGAGAATGGACCGCCGCGGTGAGCTTGACGCCTACGCGGTAGTCAACACCTACACCTACGAGGAGTTAAGACGAATCATCTGGGAGTACGGCGAGGACAGATTTGCCCCGAAGATCGCGTCTGCGATAGTCAGAAGACGCGAGAAGGCTCCCATAAATAGCACCGGCGAGCTTGTTGATATAATCAAGAGCGCTATCCCGCCTGCGGCACGCGAGGGCGGTCATCACCCTGCAAAGAGGACCTTTCAGGCGATACGCATCGAGGTAAACGGTGAGCTTGACGCCATCGAGCCCGCGATCCGTAACGCAAAGGACATAATGAGAGAGGGCGGAAGGATAGTGATAATCACCTTCCACTCACTTGAGGACAGAATAGTCAAGCAGACCTACGCCGACTTGGCTTCGGGCTGCACCTGTCCGCGCACTCTTCCCGTATGCGTTTGCGGCAAGAGACCCGAGGTAAGGGTGATAACCAAAAAGCCGATATTACCGAGCGCAGGGGAGCTTGAGGAAAACCCACGCTCACGCAGTGCAAAGCTCCGAGTAGCCGAAAAGCTATAAGTGAGATCACGCGGCTTGAATTTGCGGAGATCGGTTCGACAAAAAACGATACCGAATAATCAAGGAACAGAAAAAAAGACAATAACCGAAGCAAAATAAATTTTTCCACAGGAGAAGTTAAATGAAGAAGACGGAAGTGAGAGCTTCTGCTCGCTCTGCGTCTGTCGCGATCGGCAGTCCCTCAAGGGGAGGCGTTGACGTAGCGGCGCTTTACATCGACATGCTCTGCGAGAGATTCAAGGATCGCGGAGTTAAGACGAGCGTTCGCAGCGGAGCGGACACAGAGAGAGCTAAAAGCAGCGCAAGACGCCGCATGGCAGGTCTGTACCCCGAAAGGGAGGGCGTGTCGGCGCGCGATGCAAAATATAATACGAGCAGCATCGGGGACAGGAAGGTAATGAGCAGCGAGGACTTCGCCAATTATTACAGAGACCTCCGTGACTATAAAATGCCCCACTTCTACTCACGCGCGGAAAGTGAGTATGAGGCGGCGGATGCCGAGGCTTTGGCGGACGTGCAGGAATCGGGTAAAACGCCAAAAAAAGCCAAGTGGCTTGCCGTAACACAGTACGCAGGAAGTAAGATCAAGGAGATACCCTCTCACCTGAATAAAGAGGAGTTCACACAGTTCGCGGAAAGCTGGTTTGAGCTCAGACGTGGTGAGGAGGTCATCAAGGGAGAGAGAAGGAAAATGCCCCTGGGGCTTATCTCGACGATCCTCGTGATCACTCTCTCGCTCCTTATGATCGTGTGCAGTACGGTTATGGTAAGCCGCGCATCCGGGGAGATAAGCGCTCTTGAAGATAAGATAGAGAGCCTTGATTTTGAGATCAAAGACCTTGAGGGCAAGCTTGAGCAGAAGAACAACATGCTGGACATCAAGCAGATCGCAACCGAGGAATACGGAATGATAAGCGCAGAGTACGCCGCATCGCGTTACATTGACGTGACCGACGAGGAGAAGCTTGTCACCGTCGAGTCGGAGGACAAGGGTAGCTCCTGGCTATCCGAGATACTTCGCGCGATAGGCTTTGGCGACTGAGTAAAGACAAAAATATAGGGTCAAACGACCTCTTATGTATTCGACTTATTGGCGAAGATGAGAGGTCGTTTGTTGCGCACATAGAGCCGAAAAGCGGCAAAAAGAGGCAAAAAAGAGGGGCTTTCACCCCGAAAAGAGCAGAAAAACGCGCCTAAATAAAGAATATTTTAAAATAAAATTATATTTAGCGCAAAGGAAGAAAAAAATCTATAAAAATTCATAGAAATTTCGGGACAGGCATATATTCTAAAAGACGAGCCCGACACAATAAAAAAACGATACGGAGGGGGGATAAAAATGGAAGGCGGAACACCAAGCACAAGGCTGAGAAGCCGCGCAGGCTGGCTTTGCGTGATCTTAAGCATACTCTTTATCCTCTTGTCACTTCGGATCCTTTTCATTCAGATATTTAACTACGAGGAGTACAATCAGAAGGTCATAGACCAGATAACTCAGGAGACGAAGGTCAGCGCGGACAGGGGAAATATCTACGACACCAACGGAGTGACCATTGCGACCAATATCACGACCTACCGTCTCTTCCTTGACCCCGCGGCGATAATGCGCCAGAGCGCGGAGGACGGAGTTGACTACGCCGACATGATAGCCAAGGGAGTTTCGGCTATAAGCGAGCTTTCTCTCTCATATGACGACGTAATGAAGCAGGCGGGATACACGCGCTACCGCGACAGAACGCTTGCGCGCCATCTCTCCGAGGAGGTTGCCGACCTCGTGCGTCGCTTTATCGACGAGTCGGGCATTGACGACAAGGCGCTCCTGTTTTTACAGGCGACAAGCAAGAGATACTACCCTTACGGCACTCTTGCATCTCACGTTATCGGATTTACGGGAAGCGACGGAACGGGACTTTACGGTCTTGAGTACACCTATGACGAGATGCTGAAGGGCACCGACGGAAAGTACATCGGCGCCAAGGATGCGGCGGGCAACGAGATGGCGTACGACTACGAAAGCTACATTCCCGCGATAGACGGATACAATATAACAACCACTATAGACGTTTACATTCAGGCAGAGCTTGAGGAGCAGCTAAAGACCTCCTATCTTGAGTCGGAGGCAAAGAGCCGCGCATGCGGAATAGTTATGGACGTTGACACGGGCGCGATACTCGCCATGGCGGTATATCCCCCCTACGACCTCAACGAGCCTTCAAAGCTTGATGCCGACAGCCAAAAGAAGCTTGAGGAAAGCGACTTTAAGAAGGGAAGCGACGAATATATCGCGCTTGAAACACAGCTCCGCCTTGCGATGTGGAACAACAAGGCGATAACCGAGCTTTATATGCCCGGCTCTACCTTCAAGGTGCTGACGGCGGCTATGTCGTATGAGGAGAACATCGTAAACGCCGATGAGAAATTCTCCTGCCCCGGATACTACGTCGTAAACGGACAGAAGATAAAGTGCCACTACCACGCGGGTCACGGCATGCTCACCTTTGCGCGCGGACTGCAGCAGTCCTGCAACCCCGTGCTTATGCAGATGGGTCTCAGGCTTGGAGTTGAGAACTACTACAAGTATTTCTCCGAGCTTGGTTACTTTGAAAAGACAGGCATCGACGCCTCGGGCGAGGAGTACACCAAGGAGGGCGTTACCTTCTGGGATAAGTCGCTTTTCGAGAGCGCGGATATTTATCTTGCAACCGCGTCCTTCGGTCAGAACTTCAAGATCTCGCCGATAGCGCATCTTAGCGCGATAAACACCGTTGCCAACAACGGCAACCTGGTGACACCCCATTTTATAAAGGAAATAACAGACAAGGACGGAAACGTCATATATTCGTACAAGACCGAGGTAAAGAGACAGGTATTCAGCGAGGAGACCTGCAAGACGGTTGCAAGCATACTTGAGGAGGGTGTTTCGACTGACGGAGGCTCAAAGGCGGCGTACGTTCCGGGATTCAGAATCGCGGCAAAGACAGGTACGTCCGAGAAAAAGGACGTAAAGGACACACCGTACATTCCTTACGTCTGCTCTGCGGTCGCGTTTGCGCCTGCGGAGAAGCCCGAGGTCTCGGTGCTCTTTATGGTAGACGAGCCGACCGACGGAGTGCTTTACGCCAGCGTTATCGCCGCGCCCTACGTGGGCTCGCTCTTAGAGGAGATATTGCCCTACGTCGGAGTCAACGCAGAGTACGACGAGGACGAGATAGAGCCTGTAAGCGCCCCCTGGCTTGTCGGCGCGAACGTGGATACGGCGCGTGAGCTTGCCGAGATGCTTGGCTTTGAGGTCGAGATACACGGCGACGGCGACAAGGTCAAGGAGCAGTCCCCCAAGATGGGAACTCTGCTTGACAAGACAAACGCAAGGATAATTCTTTATACGACGAACGATGCGGTCAAGGAGAAGGAGACTGTCAAGGTGCCCGACCTTACGGGACTTACCGCGGTGGCGACCAACGGAACGCTTACCAACCTCGGGCTCAATATCAGGATACTCGGCACACCGAACTATTATAAGGACGGCGTTGTGGTGCTGATGCAATCTATCGCCCCCGGTGAGGTGGTTGACGTTGGAACGGTGGTCGAGGTCACCTTCGGAGACCCGAACGACTCAGACCTTGCGTACGGAACGGAATAAAGAAAAAAGGAAAGAGAAAGAAAAGGAAATAAAAACGGGAAGAGAAAAGAAATAAATATTTCGGAGGTTTTCCTTGTTACTTTCCACTCTTATTTCAGGCTCACAAATAGAATACACGCTTATATCAAAAAAGCAAAGGCTGGGTATATATCCCATTGCCAACCTTGAGATAGAGGAGATATTCCTCGACTCAAGAAAGGTGGTCTCCAACGGGCTTTATATCGCGCTTGAGGGACTGCACACCGACTCGCACGCGTATATATCCGATGCAATCTCGCACGGGGCGGTAGCGGCTATCGTCTCCGAGAGCGCTGTCCTTGACGGAAGGCTTGACGTAGAGGGAATTGATATTCCTCTTGTCGCCGTCAAGAGCTGCCGCGAGGCAATGGCGTATATATTTGCCGCGTGGTATGATAATCCTCAAAGGTCGATGACCTTTATAGGCGTTACGGGTACTAACGGCAAGACAAGCGTAACACGAATGATATACGAGATACTTTCCCGCGCAGGCGAGAGGTGCGGACTTATCGGCACGGCGGGCAATCTTATTTCGGATGAGACCGAGGACGAGAGGCTCCAAATAAAAAGCGCAAATCAACTTGCCAATATGACCACCCCCGACCCCGAGGAGCTGTACAAGATTTTAAAGAGGATGCAGACTGCGGGCGTCAAATACGTCATAATGGAGGTCACCTCGCACTCTTTGGCACTCCAAAAGGTCGCGCCGATAGACTTTGAGATAGGCGTATTCACAAATTTGACCGAGGACCACCTTGATTTCCACCTGAATATGGAGGAATATTACAAGGCAAAAAGGGCTTTGTTTTCAAGGTGTCGCAAATCGGTGATAAACATTGACGACAGATACGGCAGGCGGCTTTGTGAGGAGCTTGACTCCTACCGCTACACGGTCTCATGCGAGGGACGGAATTCCGACTTTGCCGCCTGTGATATAAGATGCCACGGCGAGGACGGTATGGAATACAGGCTGGTCTCGGGCAGAATGCGGCTTCGCATAAGGACGAGGATCCCGGGTGCCATCACGGTAATGAATACGCTTGAGGCGGCGGCGGTCGCAAGCCTTCTCGGCATTCCGCCGCGAGAGATAAAGGACTCGATATTTTCGCTTTCAAGGATCGAAGGGCGGCTTGAGAGACTGAAATTGTCGCAGAGGGTCGGCTTTTCGGTCTATATCGACTACGCGCACACCCCGGATGCGCTTGAAAACCTCTTGCGCACTGCAAGGATGCTGCAAAGAAAGGGGCAGAGGATAGTCCTCGTCTTCGGCGCGGGCGGTGATCGCGAAAAGCAAAAGAGGGCTATGATGGGGCGCATCGCCTCCTCTATGGCGGATTTCTTCGTCATCACCTCGGATAATCCGCGCGGCGAGGAGCCCTCGGACATAATAAGCGACATAATCTCGGGCGCCACGGACGACGGTCAGTTTACCGTCATCGAGGACAGGGAAAGGGCGATCGAGTACGTTATCAAGGGCGCGCGTGCGGGGGATATTATTCTGCTTGCGGGCAAGGGACACGAGGAATATATTATTGACAAAAACGGAAAACGCGATTTTTCCGAGAGAGAAACAGTAGATAGATTTGTAAAGAGATATTACGGATAATTCGGAGAGGATATGAAGATAAGGCTTGGGCTTTCAGAGATGAGAGCAGAGGAGATCGCGCGCTATTGCGCGGGCGAGCTCTACGACTTTACGGAGGGCGATTGCCCGATAAAATACGTTTGCACCGACAGTCGGGAGGCGGACAGCGAGACTCTTTTCGTCGCAACACGCGGCGAGAGAGCAGACGGACACGATTTTATCTCATCTGCAATAAAATCGGGATGCAGATGTGTGCTTTGTGAGTACGTTCCCACCGACACGGCGGGGGCAAAGGCCGCCTTTATCACGGTTGAAAGCTCAATAGACGCGTTTTCTCTTTGTGCCAAGGGCTACAGAGAGGGCAAGCCGCTAAAGACGGTAGCTCTTACGGGCAGCGTCGGCAAGACGACAACAAAGGAGCTGACGGCGGCGATATTGCGCCGAGAGAGAAGGCTTTTTGCCACCGAGGGAAATTTCAACAGCGTTATCGGCATGCCGATGTCGCTTATGTCGGTGGAAGAGGACAGGGACACGGCGGTCTTTGAGATGGGAATGAGCGGATTTGGCGAGATAAGAGCCATGACTCGCGCCGCGACACCCGATATTGCAATGGTCATTAACGTGGGCTCCTCCCACCTCGAATACTTAAAAACGCGCGACAATATCGCCCGTGCCAAGCTTGAGATAGCCGAGGGGATACGCGAGGGCGGAATACTCCTTTTAAACGGCGACGAGCCCCTGCTTTCAAGGCACGTAAAAAGGGGAAAATACCAAATAATCTACGTTGGTAGCGAAAACAGGGAAGGATGCGAGATTTTTGCCGAGAATATTAAGGTCTGTGACACGGGAACCGAGTTCGACCTTGACTTTATGGGCAAAAGGATAAATTCACTTAAGATAAACCTCATCGGCAAGCAGTTTGCCGTCAACGCAAGCTTTGCCGCGGCGGCGGCGCTCCTTATGGGGATCTCCGAGGGATCGGTAAGGGGTGGGCTTTGTGATTACGTTCCCGACTCTATGCGCCAGAGCATCTACGAGAAAGACGGGATCAGGATAATTGCCGACTGCTACAATGCCGCACCCGAGTCAACTCGGGCAGCGATAGATACGCTCTCTGCGCTCACCGTCAAGGGCAAGAGGATCGCCTTGCTTGGAGATATGCGCGAGCTTGGTGAGGACTTTGAGAGAATGCACCGTGAGATCGGCGAATACGCCGCACGAGGGGGGCTTGACCTTCTCTTTACGCTTGGCGAGTCGGGCGCGTATATCGCATGCGCGGCGATCGACTCCGGAATGAGCGCGCAAAACGTCTTTGCGGAGCGCGACCAAGAGAATACCGAGAGCCTTGTTGCCGAGATAAGGGCAAGGATAGAGCCGGGCGACGCGATACTCTTCAAGGCGAGCCGCGGAGTCAGACTTGAGCGCGTGATAAGCTCGCTTTTCGGATAAAATAATTTAAGACACAGATAAAACAGACTAACAAAAGAGGGGAAAAGGCAGAAAATGCTCTACGAGATACTCAATACAACCTACGTAAACAAGATCGGGATAGAATCGCTTACAGTCGCGGCGCTTGTCCTTGCGCTGACTGTGCTTTTGGGTAGAATCATCATTCCCGTGCTGAGAGCCAAGAAATTAAATCAACCGATAAACAGCTACGTCGCAGAGCACGCAGGCAAATCGGGAACACCCACGATGGGCGGCATCTGCTTTATAATCGCGTCGCTTGTCGTTATGCTTGTCTGGATCTTGCTTGAAAGCTCGGGTCTTATCGGCAACAAGACAGACTCAAGCCTTCTTATTCCCATGGCACTCACCCTTTGCCTTGGCGTTGGAAACGCGATGATAGGCTTTATCGACGACTACAAGAAGCTTGTGAAAAAGGATAACGAGGGACTCAGCGAGATACAGAAGCTGATCCTGCAGACAGTTATCGCCGCGGCATACCTTTGTATGATGGGAATGACGAAAAATCTCCCCACCGCATTCCATATCCCCTTTACAAATGTAAATCTTGAGCTCGGCTTTGTGGCATACCCCCTCTACCTCCTTGTTATTGTGGGATTTGTCAACAGTACAAATATCACCGACGGTCTTGACGGACTTGCTTCCTCTGTCGGAGTTGCAAGCTCACTTGGAATCATACTTATGAGCATGGTCTCGGCATCGCTTTTCTTAAGCGTAAGACCCGTAGGCCCCCGATATATCGCGGTCGTTGCGGCATCGCTCTTCGGCGCGCTTCTCGGCTTCCTTGTCTTTAACCACTATCCCGCAAAGGTATTTATGGGCGACACAGGCTCGCTTTACATCGGCGGTATCATTATGGGACTTGCCATAAGCTCGGGTGAGTTCTTGGCGGTAATTCTGATGTCGTTCGTCTACGTCCTCGATATGCTCTCAAGCCTTATCCAGAGATTCTACTATAAGGCAACGCACGGCAAGAGAATATTCAAAAAAGCCCCCGTGCATCACCATTTCCAGCTATGTAATTGGTCGGAAAATAAGATAGTAACCGTTTTCTTTATCGCAAGCGCGGTATTCACCGCACTCGGAGTTATCGGCGCGGTAATTTAATCAAAATATAAACAAAATGGGAGGAAGGCTCTTATGAAAAAAGAGAAAAAGCCGGGATTTTTTATCCGAAGCGCAGAAAAACTGAATAACGCCTATGAAAAGAGCCTTGAGAAGAATGACCCCATTTATCTTGAGCCCATTCATAAAAAAGAGGAGAGCGAGGAGAGAGTTCTCAAATGCGGCTCTATCGACGTCTATTTTCTCCTTATCGTCATCGCTCTGGCGTCCTTCGGCGCGGTAATGTCATACAGCGCAAGCTTTTACACCGCCGAGGCGGAGACGGGTGACAGCCTTTATTACGTCACGCGACATATCGGCTATATGTTGCTTGCCGTAGTCGGAACGACCCCCTTCGTTATCCTCGCGCGCCCGTCATTCTGGAGAATGTTCTCGATGGCGGCGTATATCGGCGCGATAATTTTGCTGCTTGCGGTATTGGTCGTCGGAACGGAGGGCGGCGGTGCTAACCGTTGGATACAGATAGGACCGATAACGCTCCAGTCCTCCGAGATAGCGAAGGTCGCGGTCGTAATGTTCCTGGCGCTTATAATGTCGAAATACGAAAAGAAGATAGAGCTCTCACAGCGCTTTGGCGGTCATTTCAGGTACGGTGTATTTTATCCCGTGCTTGTCATCGGCTCGCTTTGCGGACTCGTTATGCTTGAAAAGCACCTCTCGGGACTTATCATCATCGGTCTTTTGGGACTTACCGTTATGTTCCTTGGCGGCGCGGACAAGAAATGGATGCTCTCAATTTGCGTGCTCGGTGTCCTTGCCGTGCTTGTAGTCCTGCTTTTCTCGGACTACGCGCAGGAGAGAGTTATGACCTGGCTCTTTATAGAGAAAGCCGACCCACAGGGCGCGGCTTGGCAGACCTGGCAGGGGCTCTACGCCATCGGCTCGGGCGGATTATTCGGAGTAGGACTTGGAAATTCAAGACTGAAATACGGCTACGTATCAGAGCCGCAGAACGACTTTATCTTCACTATTATCTGTGAGGAGCTTGGCTTTATCGGTGCGGCAATGGTCATTGTGCTTTTCGCACTCCTTTTGTGGAGAGGATATAAGATCGCGGCATCGGCACCCGATAAGTTTACCTCGCTGGTTGCATACGGTCTTGTCACTCACATCGCGCTTCAGGCGGTGCTGAACCTCGCCGTCGTAACCAATTCAATGCCCAATACGGGTATAGCCCTGCCGTTCTTCTCCTCGGGAGGAAACGCGCAGATGATACAGGTATTCGAGATGGGCATCGTCCTCTCGATATCGAGATATTCATACGTCAAGAAATGATTTTGGAGAGAGAAATGAAGGTACTTATGACAGGCGGCGGCACGGCGGGGCACGTCAATCCCGCGATCGCTATCGCCGAGACGATAAAAAGACACAATCCCGACGCTACGATTGAGTTCGTAAGCTCAAATCTGCCTAACGATAAGGCGGTCGACCTTGTCAGCCGCGCGGGATATAAGCTCCACCGCGTAGACATCTGCGGCAGCTTTGCGATCTACGACCCCAGAAACCTAAAGACTCTTTACTATATGATAAAGTCAAAGGGGCAGGCAAGACGTATCGTCGAGAGCTTCAAGCCCGATATAATCATCGGTACGGGCGGCTTTGCTTGTTACCCTGTGCTCAATGCGGGCGCAGAGATGGGAATTCCCACCCTCGTGCACGAGTCGAACGCGATCGCGGGCAAGGCGGTAAAGAAGCTTGCGGGCAAGGTCGATTCGGTAATCACCAATTTTGAGTCGACGACCGAGCAGCTAAAGGGCGCAAAGCGCATTACAAGAGTCGGTAACCCCTCAATTTTTGATGAAAATAAGACACAAAAGAGCCAAAAGAGCCAAAATAGCGCAAAGAGCGCGAATAGCCGCAAAAACGTGCTCATCTTCGGCGGCTCGGGCGGCTCCGAGACAATGAACGACGGCGTGGTCGGGGCGTTGACATACCTCGCAGAGAAATTCCCTGACGTTGAGTTCTACCACGCATCGGGCAAGCGCGACTTTGAGAGAATGAAGTCGGAATATGCCCGTACAGGCCTTGACAAAAGGGAAAACGTGGTTCTCACCGACTATATCTACGATATGGACGAGAGAATGGCTCGTTGCGACCTGCTTGTCTGCCGCGCGGGAGCTATGACGGTATCCGAGGCGGCATTGCTTGGCAAGACGGTCGTGTTCGTGCCCTCGCCCTACGTTGTGGCAAACCACCAGTATAAAAACGCCAAGGCGATATACGATAAGGGCGCGTGCGAGCTCTGCGAGGAGAGAGAATTCCCCGAGGGCAAGCTTGAGCGCAGGATTGAGGAGCTTCTCCGTGACGAGGCGAAATGCCGTACCTTAGGCGAGAAAATGCGCGCTTTCGCCGCACCCGATGCCAACGAGCGCATCTACGCCGAGATAAAGCGACTTATAGAGAAATAATCAAAGGAATTTTTAAAGGGAAGGACGTGAGAATATGAGCGAGAAAAGTCGTGCGGATAGGGCAAGAGAGCGCCTTGAGGGGCTCCGTACCAAAATGGTGCTGAGATTCGGCGCCAAGGCAAGCCGCCGCATAACCGTTATAGCCATAGCCGCAGGAATTTTGCTCTGTCTCATATTCGCGGCAGTCCTGTTTATAAGAATAGACACGATAGAGGTTGCAGGAGACGTCACAATGTTCAACGAGAGTGAGGTCATCCGCGCCGCAGGGGTCGATATAGGCGACGGACTCTATTGGCAGAGCTCCCTTGCGATAAAGAGGAATATCCAAAGGAATATGCCCTTGGCACAGAACGTAAAGATCGTCAAGTCGCCCTTCGGCAAGCTCAAGATTACGATCGAGCTGCTTGGAGTAGACTATTACACTAAGGTTGGCGATAAATATTACGCTATTGATTCAGACCTTACCGTCCTCGACTCAAATATCTCGGGCTCCAAATATTCGGCGTACGGCGCGGTGCTTGTAAAGCTACCCGAGGTGCGCGAGCCCGTGCTTGGCGAGCCGCTTGTCTTTTACGATACGGTCGAGGAGACCGACACCGAGGGCGAGCTTCTTTATGAAGTGAAGGACGAGAGCTTCTATGCCTACACAAAGAAGTTCTTATCCGAGCTCAAGGAAAGCGGATACCACACCGATGCAAACGGCGTGATCTTGGAGGAGAAATTCGACGTACGGCTGATCTACGCCGAGAAATTTCAGGTCAAATTCGGAAACGTCAGTGACCTTGACGTCAAGTTCCGCGTGCTGTACGAGATCTTGGCGGAGGGCTCGATGCAGTATTCGGACAAGGCGACGGTAGACCTCTCAGATCCCACCCGTCCGACGGCACGCACCGATCTGACGCTCGACTTTTCGGAGTACGTGGATTGACAACATCATCTATTACGCCTTCGTAGCGTGCTGACCGATCCAATTAAATACACCGCTAAAGGACTGCCACGGCGGTCCTTTTTGCTTCATTCAAATTATGATTTATAGGGGGGGTGTTAATCTTCATGGGGCATCCTCATCCACCGCTGGCGCGGTCCCCCTTCCCCTGCCTTGGGGAAGGCTTTTGTTTAACCGAGGCGTTTCTTTAACTGTAGCCGTAAAATCGTTTTCACGGCTATAAATTTATGTGAAATCCCGCCTTGCGTTAGCCTTCCCCAAGGCAGGGGAAGGGGGACCGCGTCAGCGGTGGATGAGGATGCACCACTCAAAGAACTGTCTCCCCTATAAACCCTAATTTATCACGCTCTCCTATCTCCAAAAAAAACTAACGCTCTCGCTCTCTCGGGTGGAACGAAGGAACTCGCGCGCACGCGCGCATTTTCCACTCCTGCCTTGCGGCAGGAGTGGTTTATTTCATTCTATCTCTAAGTGTGAATTTAGTTTTTTATTTTGTTTTGTTTTTATTTTAATTTCTTTTTATTTTAAATTTATATTTATATTTGCCTAATAGGGACCCTCATAGGACCCCTATTAGGGTGGCTGTCAGCTTCCCTTGGCGTGTTGCTCCAGAATTTTTCTTATTCTCTCCCTCGCTTCCTCCTCCTTGGAGCGACTCTGCGCCCCCGCTTTCGCTGCCCTTGCCGAGTAGATCCTACGAGCTATGTAGGGAAATATCATTGCCGCGACAATTGCGGATTTTCCTTTGAATTCCGGGGGTTCTTCGCCGTATAGCTGGTAGCGGAATATCGCGTTCGTCATCTCCTTGTAATCCTTGGGGTTGAGCAAGCTCATGGCGTCGAACCACTCGTATAGCATTAAAACTCCTCTGTCTGTGTTGCACATTGTTTTGCGTCCTTTCGTGATCGTGTTTCAAAATTTTCGATTTGCTCTCATTTTGATTTTATCTTGTTTTGATGTGGTTTTGATTCAAAATCCGCGTGTTTGGATCATAGACCGAATCATTTGTCGTATGGTTGTAGCGCGAATACTCGCTATGTTTGGTCTAAACAAATTATAGCACAAGTGTTCTTTTTTGTAAACCTCACGCGAGAAAGAAATTTTTTTGCACAATTGAAGGTATATTTTGCACAATTGAAGGTATATTTTGCGCAATTGAAGGTGTTTTTCAGCGCATGATGTGAGCAATTGGATCAAATTTTGATTTATCGGGATGTTTGCAGATAAACTTTACCAAGCCTCCCTTGTGTAAAGGGAGGTGGATTGCGAAGCAAGACGGAGGGATTGTAAAAGTAACATTATGCCACAAAACAATCCCTCACCCGACTCCGTCGGGAGCTCCCTCCCGGAGGGAGCCTTTGTTTTAGTCCACCAACTCCCCGATAAACCCCAATTTATCCCTCTGAAAATTTTACCAAAGAGACAATCGAATTTGTGTATCCTTGGTCGGGAATAATTCTCCTATAGCGAGAAAACGCCAAGGGCAATACTACAGGAGAAAATATGTTTTATAATAAAGTTGAAATTTGCGGAGTTAATACAAGCGAGCTTGCCTTGCTTGACGACAACGAGAAAAAGGGTCTGCTTGACCGTATCCGCAGCGGTGACGAGGGCGCGCGAAACGATCTGATCTGCGGCAATCTCCGTCTTGTGCTTTCTATAATCAAGCGATTCACCGCGCGGCACGATTCTGCAGACGATCTCTTTCAGGTCGGGTGCTTGGGTCTTGTCAAGGCGGTTGACAACTTCAACACCGAGCTTGACGTCAAGTTTTCGACCTACGCCGTTCCAATGATAATAGGAGAGATCCGCCGTTATCTGCGCGACAACAACGCGCTGCGGATAAGCCGCTCGATACGCGATCTTGCCTACCGCGCACTAAAGGCGAGGGAGAAGATCAGCGCCGAGCGTGAGCGCGAGCCCACAATTGAGGAGATAGCGCGCGAGCTACAGGTCAAGAAGGAGGAGCTCAGCGAGGCGATGGAGGCGGTAGTTGAGCCGATCTCGATCTACGAGCCGGTCTACAACGACGGGGGCGACTCGCTTTACGTCATTGATCAGCTGGCGGACGTGTCGGGCGCAGACGATTCCTGGCTTGAGAATATCGCCCTGCGCGACGCGCTGAAGGGGATCGGCGAGCGCGAGCGAAGGATCATCACGATGCGATATTACGACAATAAGACGCAGACCGAGATAGCCGAGAGCCTTGGCATCTCGCAAGCGCAGGTGTCGCGCCTTGAAAAAGCGGCACTCGCGAAAATGAAAAAGAAGATGACGTAAATCCTCGGCAAATTGCGATTTATCGGGCAGACAGTTCTTTGAAGGGTGCATCCTCATCCACCGCTGACGCGGTCCCCCTTCCCCTGTCTTGGGGAAGGCTAACGCAAGGCGGGATTTCACATAAATTTATAGCCGTGAAAACGATTTTACGGCTACAGTTAAAGAAACGCCTCGGTTAAACCAAA
>JAFWXY010000065.1 GCA_017522905.1 Clostridia bacterium | reverse complement strand
GCATAGGCTTTTTTGCAACATCAATATCTATTATAAAAGCGAAGAAGCGCGGCGAGGATGTGCGCGGCTTTCATCCTGCGTTTTTCAAAGTAGCCGGCTTTATTGTAGGACCTTTGGGTGTGCTCTTGTTTCTTATTTCCACCCTTGGGATGGCGGTTGAGCACATTGAATATAAAGAACTATTGGAAACGAATCGTGTTTGTTACGTGGAGGGATATGTTGAAAATTTCCATCCCATGCCATACGAAGGGCACGATACGGAGCATTTTGAAATAGACGGTATATACTTTGAATACACCGATGGTGAAATCATGAACGGTTACAATACTACCTCATCTCACGGCGGTGTTGTTACACAAAACGGTCAGTATTTAAAAATCAAATATATTGTTAGTGAATATGATAGCGGCGAAAGCAGAAATATAATTCTGTATATTGCTGAAATCGAAAAAACACAGTAATATATCGTATCAATACTATAGTTATTAGCCAACACAAAAAGGACACCCGTGGGTGTCCTTTTTGCGTTGGTGGGAAGGTATCAAGTTCCATGAAAATTCAAACAGATCAAATCCGTATTCATATAAAACATTTTCCACGACCTACTCCCCTTACTTTTTCCGATAAAAACCGTACGAATATTAATCAATATCGGGACATCAAAAAATTATTTCCACTTTCCCATTGATTCACGCTTCTCCTGCTCCTTTCGGTGAAGCTCTGCCTCAATTTCTTCTCGCTTTTCGGTATCGACCGCATATTTCATATTCGAAATGATCATGAACACTACAATAGCGACATTGTCAATTATAACGCACGACAAGGTCATGATTATCGCAGAATAAAGGTCGGTTACGAAAAACGCTATCGGAATATATACGGGAATTGCAAGACAATAGATTAGCGCGCATATTTTTATGTCACTTTTGTACTTTGCCCTCTCTGCATAGCTTTTTTCTCCTGTGAACGTATACATCAAAGCAGTCGAGAGCCTCCCTTTACAGTGGAAAAACAAATTTCCGCGGTCGCGCAACCTATAGGCAATGATCGCCCATACTATAGAGCCAAGAAAAAACGCAATTGGAAGCCACGAGTAATAGGAAAGCGCGGCGCTATCATAGAAAATCACAATGGGCAGCATGCTTAACAACAATGATGCCATCATTGAAGCAATGAATATGTTTCTATATTTTTTCATATTTTGAAATCCTCCTGCCACAAACCAAGCTCGTCGCGGTTAGCTTTTTCATCATAGAACGGAACCTTACATTTTGCGCAACAAGTGTCCTCGCCCCTTTGTGTGTTGCCGCAACAAACACAAAACTTCTTTTCATAAACGCCGTGGTATTTCAAAGGGATTTTAGAAAACTCGGTGTATGAAATCTCGTCTCCTATCTTACAATAATCTCGTATCAATACGGCCTCTTCATTTTCAAAGGCAATGCGTCTTGTGCCCCCCTTTTCGGTTTCAAAGCTGACGATACAAACGTCTTTATATTTTATTCGTGCCGCATTAGCGCGTAAAAACATGCCACATTCCGACAAATCCATACGCACCTGATTTTTCATTCCGACAACCTTACCTTTAAAGGATCTTCGTGTAACCAAAATGTAAATATTGAATAGAAAAACAGGCAGGACCAAGACTAAGATGCAAAGGAACCAGAAGAGATATGGCTCGCTGTATCTATCAAAGGATTCGCTTTTATGCTCGGACAAAAGCAGAAAACCAAAGCCAAGCAAATAAAAAATTGCCGTTTTTATAATGCTTTTCACAATGAATTTTTTCTTTTTCTTTTTAAGTTCGATCGCAATTTCCTGCGGCAACAAATCAGCTCTGCTCATACGTCCTCCTTTTCAATACTTGCAGTGAAAATTTCGGAACTTATCTCCTTGGTAATATTATACTACGCGGTCACTTGATTGTCAATAGCAGTCCAAAGAAATATTGCATAAACTTTTATCTCTAAAATCGTGTAAAATGTACAAAAGACTTTTTCTGTTCCACGGTTCTTTCCTCGTGGTTAGCAACACAATAAATAATTTCACTGTTGGGAATTTATTTACGAAGAACCAAGGCACGCGGATTTTGTTAAGCATATTTAATGTATTGTTAATTTTGATTAATATATTTTGCAAGTCACGCTACTGCATATGCAGCAAACGTGCTGTGATTTTACCCTAAATAAAAACAAACATTTTCAATATTTACAAGGTTTTTCAATTTACCCTTGACTTGAAGAGCGATTAGGTGTATAATTTACGTATAGCATTAAAGTTAAAGTCTCGAAGAGTTAACTTTGCTTAATTTCGCGTCAACTTATTAAGGTTGCTTAACAAACTATTTTATCTTACGAAAGGACAAAACAATGTCTGATATAAGAAACCAGGAATACGCGGGTCGCTTGTCAAGAATGATTCAAGCAGAGACAATTTCCGCGCACGGACAGACCGATCTTTCAAAATTTTATAGCTTCCACGCACTCCTCAAGGAAGAATTCCCCTCACTTTTCGCTACTTGCGAATTTGAGAATTTTGACGGCAGCATTCTTCTCCGCTGGGCTGGCAAGGACAGCTCCCGTCTTCCCATTCTCTTTATGAACCACCACGACGTGGTTGAGGCGTCGGGCGAGTGGACTCACCCACCCTTCTCGGGCGCGATTGCCGACGGCAAGGTATGGGGACGCGGCACACTTGACACCAAGGGCGGTCTTTGGGGTATGCTTCAGGCGGGCGATGAGCTTGCACGCGAGGGCTTTATTCCTCCGCGCGACATATACTTTATGTCGACCTGCTGTGAGGAGACCACGGGCGCAGGCGCAAATAAGATCTCCCAAGTTCTCCTTGAGCGCGGCATAAGATTTGAGCTTGTGCTTGACGAGGGCGGAATGATAGTTGACGAGCCTATGAGCGGCGCGAAGGGCAGATTTGCCATGATAGGCGTTGGCGAAAAGGGCTATGCAGACCTTAAATTCATTGCACACTCAAACGGTGGACACGCGTCCACTCCCGGCAAGAACACCCCTCTTGTGCGCCTTGGAAAATTCATGGCGGCGGCAGAAAAAGCACAGGTTTTTGAGGTTAAGATGTCGGATACCGTTCGCGCCACGCTTGCCTCTCTCGGCAGCTCTATGAGCGGACCTCTCAAATTCATTTTGGGTCATCCCAAATTCTTCTCTCCCTTGCTTTGCAAGGTCATGCCCTCGATTTCTCCCGTAGCCGGAGCTATGCTCAAGACAACACTTGCGTTTACTATGGCATCGGGCTCTGACGGAGCAAACGTGCTTCCCCAGGAGGCATACGTTGTAGGTAACATGCGCTACTCTCATCACCAGGGCGGCAAGGCAAGCATAGAGGCGATTGCGGCTCTTGCAAAGGGATTTGACATTGAAACCGTTGTGCTTCGCCCCGGATTTGACTCCCCCCTTTCAAGCCACAAGAGCTCGGCATTCAAGCTTGTTTCCGAGGCGGTTGGAGTTACATATAAAGGAGTCAAAATCGCGCCTTACGTTATGAACGCGGCAAGCGACTCAAGATTTATGAGCCGCGTATGCGACAATTGCCTGCGCTTCGCGCCCTTTGCAATCAGCTCCAAGCAGCTTGCATCGGTACACGGAATTGACGAAAACGTTGACGTTGAAACTCTTGCCCCTGCGGTTGATTTTTACAGTTACGTAATGACAAATTCCGACAAAATTTAAATTGTTAGTTTATTTTACAACATTTTGTTTTATAAAAAGCCGTATTTTTACCTATTTGGGGCAAAAATGCGGCTTTTGGCGTTTTGGATAAAAGGACAAAAAAATATCGGCAAGCCGTAGCTTGCCGATGTTTTTTGAGATTATTTGAACTTTCTCTTGCGTGCAGCCTCAGACTTCTTCTTACGCTTTACGCTGGGCTTCTCGTAGTGCTCTCTCTTACGAAGCTCGGTAAGGATTCCCGAACGAGCACACTGACGCTTAAAGCGACGGAGCGCGCTGTCAAGAGACTCGCCATCTTTTACTTTAACTTCTGCCATTTTCTTTTTCCCTCCCCTCGCTCTGAAAAGTTTTATGTGAGATTTCTCACACATACTCGAGTATTATACACCATTTAATGTGATTTGTCAATATAATCTTAACAAATTTTTGAAATTATTTTACAACGATGTTAATTATCTTGTTGGGAATAACGATCTCCTTGACAACCGTCTTGCCTTCGATTGCCGAAGCAACCTTTGCGTCCGCCTTTGCAACAGAGAGCGCTGTATCCTTATCTGCATTGAGCGCGAGCATTACAGTTCCCTTGAGCTTACCGTTAACCTGAACCGCGACCTCAACTGTAGAATCAACCGTCTTTGCCTCATCGTAGCTAGGCCACTCTGCAAGTGAGCAGAGTCCGTTTCCGCCAATCTCCTCCCAGAGCTCCTCGCAAATGTGAGGTGCGATAGGACAGAGCAAGCGAATAAAGATCTTAAACTCGTCAACTGTGAGCTGACCAACCTCAAAGATCTCGTTGAGAAGTCCCATCATTGCCGCGATAGCGGTGTTGAACTTCATATCCTCGATATCATTGCTTACCTTCTTGATCGTCTTATGGAACGCGCTTGTAAGCTTTTCAGTCTCACCCTTGCCCTGAATTATGGTCTTGAGGTCACAAACACGCTCGATAAATCTCTTACAGCCCTTAACAGAGCTATCAGACCAAGGAGCAGCCGCGCCGTAGTCACCCA
Source organism: Clostridia bacterium (assembly GCA_017522905.1). Taxonomy (GTDB): domain Bacteria; phylum Bacillota; class Clostridia; order Oscillospirales; family CAG-272; genus SVTX01. Next base: position 32,561 of record JAFWXY010000065.1, on the reverse strand, counting down.
TAAAGAGGATATAGGTACGGAGAACGTCCGCACCGTACTGGTCAACTACCTCGTTGGGGTCAACGACGTTACCCTTGGACTTTGACATTTTCTCACCGTCGGGACCGAGAATAAGTCCCTGTGCGGTTCTCTTTGCGTAAGGCTCCTCTGTATTAACCTCGCCCATGTCGTAAAGGAACTTGTGCCAGAAGCGGGAGTAGATCATGTGTCTTGTTACGTGCTCCATACCGCCGTTATACCAGTCAACAGGCATCCAATAGTTGAGCTTTTCGGGGTCTGCGATCGCCTTATCGTTCTTGGGGTCGATATAGCGGAGGAAATACCAGGACGATCCTGCCCACTGGGGCATTGTGTCGGTCTCTCTCTTTGCATCACCGCCGCACTTGGGGCACTTGCAGTTTACAAAGCTTTCGATCTTCGCAAGAGGGCTCTCGCCACCCTCGCCGGGCTCAAAGTTCTCAACTGCGGGAAGTCTCAGGGGAAGCTCACTTTCGGGGAGTGCTACCATTCCGCAAGTAGGACAATGAACGATCGGGATAGGCTCGCCCCAATATCTCTGACGGTTGAACGCCCAGTCCTTCATCTTGTACTGAACGCCCTCTTCGCCGATGCCCTTTTCCTCAAGGACCTCGATCATTCTCTTGATGGAGTCCTTCTTGTTTGTAAATCCGTCAAGGAAATCAGAGTTGACCATATCGCCGTCACCGGTATATGCCGCCTCCTCGATATTTCCGCCCTTGATTACTTCAATTATATCTATACCAAACTTCTTTGCGAAGTCGTAGTCACGCTCATCGTGTGCGGGAACCGCCATAATTGCGCCTGTTCCGTAGCCCATCATTACGTAGTCTGCGGTGTAGATCGGGATCTCCTTGCCGTTTACAGGATTGATGCCGCAGATGCCCTCGATCTTAACACCCGTCTTTTCCTTGACGAGCTGTGTTCTCTGGAACTCGGTCTTCTTAGCGCACTCGGTCTTATATTCATCAAGCGCATCAATGTTAGTGATGCGGTCTCTGTACTTCTCAATGAGAGGATGCTCGGGAGCGATTACCATGAAGGTTACTCCGAACAAGGTATCGGGTCTTGTTGTGTAGATGCGGAGCATCTCGCCCTCGTCTGCGCCCTTGACCGAGAAATTAACGAAAGCACCCGTGGACTTACCTATCCAGTTTACCTGCTGCTGCTTTACCTGGGGGAGATAGTCAACGCTATCAAGTCCCTGAAGGAGCCTGTCAGCATACTTTGTTATACGGAGATACCATACGTCCTTGGACTTCTGAACGATATCGTTATGGCAGATATCACACTTACCGCCCTGGCTATCCTCGTTGGAGAGGACTACCTTACAGTGGGGGCAGTAGTTTACAAGCGCGGTGTCTCTGAATGCAAGACCCTTATTGAACATTTCAACGAAGATATGCTGTGTCCAGCGGTAGTAATCCTCGTCGGTTGTGTCAATAACGCGAGTCCAGTCAAAGGAGAAGCCTACGCGCTTAAGCTGCTGGGAGAACTTCTCGATATTTCTATCGGTCAGGATTCTCGGGTGTGTGTTGTACTTTATAGCAGAGTTCTCGGTGGGAAGACCGAAGGCGTCAAAGCCGATCGGGAAAAGAACGTTATATCCCTGCATCCTTCTCTTTCTGCTGACGACCTCAAGACCGGAATAAGCCTTGATGTGTCCTACGTGCATTCCTGCGCCCGAGGGATAGGGAAACTCGACGAGAGCGAAGAATTTGGGCTTTTCGGAGCCATCCTGAGCCTCAAAAACGTGAGCAGCATCCCACTTATCCTGCCACTTCTTTTCAATTGACAAAAAATCGTATTTCATATTTAACCTCTTTGCAAAACCTGTGGTCTTGCTATTTTAATGATTTTCAAAGTTATGCAAGCGGTATTCTCGCAATAAAAACAAAAAGCCCCCATCTCAAAAACTTGAGACGAAGACAGCTCCGCGGTACCACTCAAATTGCATTCAAAGGAATGCCACTCTGTCCGATAACGGCGGATTGACCGTACCCCACTACACTTTCGCGGGGTCTGCTCCAAGGTGAGTAAGAACAAATTGCCCGACGTCTTACACCAACCGACGCCTCTCTTTGCGCGCGCATCTATTCTCTGTCCTTTTCATAGCATTTAGAAAACAACATTAATATTATAATGTATAAAAATACTTTTGTCAAGGGTTTTTTACAAAGATTTTCGCCTGTGACACAACATATTGTTCCGCATCTTGACTTTCGCTGCTCAATCGTGTATAATCAAGTCAATCACACGCAAAAGAGGTGCAAAATGAAGAAAATCATGTTTGTCTGCCACGGTAACATTTGCCGCAGTCCAATGGCGGAATTTATATTTAAGAAAATGCTTTGCGAGAGAGGGCTTGAGGGCGAATTTTACGTCGCGTCCTCTGCCACAAGCCGCGAGGAGCTTGGCAATCCCGTATATCCCCCGGCTCGCGCCGAGCTTGCGCGCCATGGAATCGACACCAGCGGCAAGTATGCGGTGCAAATGACGCGCGCCGATTACGGCGAATACGATCTGCTTATCCCCATGGACTCAATGAACGTCCGTAATATGATGAAAATAATCGGCTCCGACCCCGAAAACAAGGTCAAGAAGCTCATGGACTACACGCCGCGCGGCGGCGACGTTGCCGACCCGTGGTTCACCGGTGAATTCGGCATAACCTACCGCGATATATTCGAGGGCTGCGCATGCCTTTTAGATGAGCTTACAGAGAACAAAATCTGACTCTTTCCGGAGGTTTGAAATGAAAAAAGCTATATCACTTTTAATGTCCTTGATCCTGCTTGCATTTTCCCTTTGCTCCTGTAAAAGCGAGGAGGACGAGTGGGCAGAAAAGGTCGCGGAGTACCGCGCCAATAAAATGGCCATATTCGAGAGCGAAAATGCGCAATACGCCGACAATGAGGTCGACGTCGCTTTTCTCGGCGATAGCCTGACCGACGGCTACGACGTCGCGGCATATTACCCCCAATACACTGTCAGCAACCGCGGCATCGGTGGAGATACGACCCTCGATCTTGAGGGCAGACTCAAGGCGTCGGTATACGACCTCAAGCCCAAGGTCGCCGTAATGCTTATCGGCGCAAACAACTTCGATACTATGATGGAGAACTACGAGAATATCCTTCGGGGTTTTGTGGAAAATCTCCCCAACACCAGGATAATTCTCCTCTCGCTGACGTCAATGGGCGGCGAGCATTGGGGTAAGAACAATCAGATCGCCGCGTACAACAACGTCAAGATCAAGCTCCTCGCAGAAAAGTATTCCTTTGAATACGTAGATCTGTATTCCCCGCTTCTGAATCTTGAGGACGGTGAGATTTACGACGAATACACCACCGACGGCGGACATCTGACCGCGCAGGGCTACGAGGTCCTGACGCGCGAGATAACCCCCGCGATAGAAAGACAGCTTTCCGCGTGGGCGCTTGAAAACAAATAAAGCACACAAAAAAAGAGCAAACGAATTTTACGTTTGCTCTTTTTTTGATTTACCCGTTTATTTCCTCTTAAGCTTTCCAACCACGCGGCCGCAGCAGGCAACCTCGCCAAAGTTTTTAAGAAGAATGTCATTGTATTCGGGATTGAGCGAAATAAGTCTATCGCCGCCGAACTTCTTGAAATATCCCTCGCCGTCAAGCATGAAGATTCCAAGCTCACCGTACTCGACCGAATCGCACTCCTCAACAAGCAGAACGTCACCGTCGCGGTACTTGGGCTCCATACTGTTGCCCTTTATGCGAAGCGCGTAGTCCGCAAGCGCGGTCTCCTGATTGTCGGGAATGTTTATCGAGGTAGCCTCGGTCTCAAAAAGATAGACACCTGTTCCCGCAGACACGGGAAAGTCGTAAAGGCTTATACTTCTGCGGGAGAGTCCTGCCGCGCTCTTCATAGCGCTTGTACGAATGATAGCTCCCATTCCTGCACTCTTCTTTCCCGAGAAGAATCTATCATTGTTATTTACAACAGCCTTGCGCTCCGACTCCTTGGAGATGACCATCGACACAAGCTCACGGCTATGCTCGTCAAGCTTGCGGTAATTCTCAATGAGGTCCATCTCGCTCTCATTTAAAGTATAATTGTTGGTATTCTCAGGGATACCCGTCAAGATATAATCCACAGAGCATTCAAGCGCGGCGCAGATAGCCACGATGTTGGAAAGCTTGGGCGAATCGCTGATTCCCGCCAATATCTTCGAGAGCGTGCCGAGTGGTATCTCGGTCATCTCGGAAAGACGGTCGTTGGTGATCTTCTTCTCGCTTTTTATCTTTTTTATTCTGTCGATGTAGGTGTATTCCATATTTAAAATACCTCGCCTATAATTTTCGAAAGAAAACCGTTTCCGCGTCAGTTTTCCTTTCACGGAATTATTATAGCACGATTTTTCCGTTTTGTAAAGGGGTTTTCTGAATATTTTTCCGTATTTTGAAAAGTTTTTCGTATTTTTTCACAAAAAGTGTTGACAAGTTCCGTTTTTGGTGCTATAATAACATCACAAAAGGAAAATTCAAGCAATTTCAAGGCAAGTTTTTCCGAGTTAAGAATTGATTTGATTTCATCTTGCAATATGCGGAGGTAAATATGAACGCTTATTCCGAAAATTTGGGCAACGTAAGATATAATGAAAATACAAGAGCAAGAGAGTACGCCGACAAGCAGCTTGGCGACGGACTTATATCCTTTATCTGCGCTGTCATCGGTCTTGTTACCTGCTCTGCTGCAATCAAGCTTGAAAAGACTATCGCTGTCTTCGCGCTCTTCGTGGCATTCTTCGGAGTTATCGGCGGCATAGAGAGCGGCGCGCTTTCCTGGTTTTTCGGCATAGCTCTCTGCGCTGTCATCTCCCTTCTTGAATACGTTACCTTGAAAAGTGTCTTCAAGCCCATGGCTAAAAGCTAATACTATCGTCCCGTTTGGAGCATTCCATAAAAATTGCACGACCTCACTGCATTTGAGGTCGTGCTTCTTTTTTACCTTCTTTATCTTTTTATCACCGTGTCATATATTGCCTCCGCCAATCTCTCCGCGGCGAAGGTCGCCTCTCTTACCGTGTTCCCCGTTGCACCCACGTCAACCATCAGGTAATATTCCGGTAAGTCGCTGTTATATCTGCTTGGCGATAGTGTCGGAGGCATACAAAGACGCGTCCCGTTCTCATTTAGCTTCTGCCTGACAGAAAGCGCAAGTGAAAGATTCTCCTGCCATCCAGCCCCGTCCGCACTGACCGTCAGTCGTATCTGTGCCAAGCCTTCCGTGGAAACGGTTTTGACCGGCACTCCGTCACTCTCAAGCTCCATCCGATGCAGGTCTATGACGTATTTTATCGAGGGATACACCTTTAGCATCATTTTTATTGTTTCCCCGGCGGCAATGTATGCATTTCCCTCTCCGTCGTCGTGAATGACCGTGCAATGTATCGCCGTCAGCCCCAAGGCATTGAGCCTTCTGCTCAAAGCATCGCCCACTGAGATGACCCCTCCAAGATATTTATTTTCACTTTTGTAATAAGCCTCCGATGTGTGAGTATGAAGTATCATCACAATGGGAGAAGGACTGTTTTTCTCCTCACAGTCTACAAATCCGCGATCCAAAAGCTCCGCGATCCCGACGGCCTTTTCGGTATAGTTGACTATGTAGGCGTCTCCCCTCTCCGCAAGTGACAGGTCCGACTCGACAAAATCCATTTGCGGTGTGTTGTCTGTTTCAGTCCCGATTTCATTTTCGGTTTGCTCGGCAGTCAGCTCTTCGTTTGTTTCCGTTTGAGTCTCTTTATCAACAGGCTCCTCCGTCTCCGTGCTCTCGCGCTCGCTTTCCGTGATCTCGGTTTTGTTTTGGGGCTCGGTCCCTGTAAATTGCGTCTCGTTTTCCTCGTTGCCCGCAGACACCGCAGTTATCCACACAAAAATAATGATCAAGGCAAGGGTCGCAAAAGCCGCAAGTCTTAACCAAAACACTCTCGGACTTTTCGGCGGCAGGTCGGGAAATAATGGCTCGGGCGGCTCATACAGCACTCGAGTTTCTTCTCTTTTGGAAACCTCATTTTTCATTTCATATCCTCCCTATACGGATGTAAAGTCTCATTCTCATCGCTTTATGCTACTACATTTTATTTTTCCCCGTCACTCGATATGTACACGGCGCAAAATTCACACAAAATTTACACCTTAATTTTTTATGCTCCTTGCAGAGCATTGTCGTTCCGTTTTTACATTTCACAAACGAAATTCTTGAGCATTATTGTGTGAGGATTGCACAAAATCGCCCGTGACGGTATGTGCAAGTTCACGAATATATTTTTATGTTATATACTCTATTGATTATTTCTCAATTTTGTGGTATAATCTCTCTTATGATACGGTAGTGTCGCGTTTTGCGGCAGACCCGCGAGGAGTATATTCTCTCATTCTCGCAAAACACACCCCACGACTCACAAAATTAGGAGGATTACCCAACATGAAAAAGCGCATTATCGCTTTGCTTCTCTGTCTTGTTATGACCGTTTCGGTATTCGCAGGTTGCGCAGGAAGCATTGATGCAGACTCGGACTACAAGGGCGAGCAGATCATGATGTATCTCAGCGAGGACATCTACAATCTTGACCCCGCGTACGCTTATAAAAATGCAGCTATGACAAGCATCGTAAGTCTTATTTTCGACACACTCTTTACCGTAGACTCTACAGGTAAGGTCTCTCCCTCTCTTGCAAAGAGCTACCGTACCGAGGAGAAGGACGGAAGCTTCTTTATGTACATAGAGATCAACGAGGAGGCAAAATGGTCGGATAACAACCCCGTAACAGCAGATGACGTTGTTTATGCTTGGAAAAGAGTCCTCAATCCCAAGAACTCCTTTGAAGCCGCTGCCCTTCTCTTTGATATCAAGGGAGCACGCGAGTACAACCTTACGGGTGAAGGCAAGGACGCAATGGGTATCAGCGCAGACCAGAAGCTGCTCACCATTGAGTTTGAGGGTAAGATCGACGTAGATCAGTTCATTCTCAACCTTACAAGTCTGGCTCTCGCTCCTCTTCGTGAGGATATCGTAGGAGAGATGAAGGACAACGATAAGCAGGCGGACGACTGGGCAAAGAAACCCAGCATCATGGTTGCAAGCGGCCCCTTTAAGCTTACCAAGGTTGGCTATTACACCAACGGCGCAGTTGAGTACCTTGACGTTAACTATTCCGACAAAAAGGTTGACGCCAACAACAAGATTATACTTGACAAGAACGGCAACCCCGTTTTCATTGACGGAACCGAAGAGAAAAAGTTTGCAGAACAGAAAATAAGCAGCTACATGCTTGAAAGAAACCTCTACTACTACAGAAATGCAGAGGATGGCGAAAAGCTTGACGTTTCGGTAGTTCCCTACAGAATAATCGTAGACTGCAGCCTTACCGATGAAGAGATACTTCAGGCTTACAGAGACGGTATCATTACATACGTAGGCGATATCCCCATGTCCCTCAGAAGCGACGTCGAGGCAGAGGCTAAAACATACAACTCCCTTTCAACAAACGCATGCTACCTTAACCAGAAGGCACTCGTTACAAGAACTCTTGCAGACGGCTCCACCGAGTCGGTTGCACTCTTCGCAAACGAGACTGTAAGACAGGTTCTCTCTATGGCAATTGACCGTGAGACAATTGCAGGTCAGCTTGTATTCGCAGAGGCGGCAACGGGTCTTGTTCCTACCGGCGTATACGACACAAATAGCGTAAAGAAGCTCTTCCGTGATACTGCTACCGCATATGAGTATCTTGCAAAGAAGGAAGTTGCTGCACTCAAGGCTACTCTCGCAGAGGCAGATATAGTTCCCTCCGAATACTCCTTCTCTATCACAGTCGCAGCTTATGACGAGGCACATTGCGCTGTTGCAGATGCTCTTTGTGCTGCTTGGGGTGAGGAAGGTCTCGGCTTTAAGGTTACACTGAACAAGAGAGGAACCGTGGCTAATAACGACGTACACAAGGACGTTGCGGGAGTTCCCTCAGACCTTTGTGATGACCTCTGGGCTGAGGATCTGGCACACCTCGACTATCAGGCAGCAGTACTTGATCTCGTCGCAATAAGCGCAGATCCCTTCTCCGTATTGGCTCCCTTCGCTACAACATTCTCCGGTCAGGCAGTCGATATGTCTTCTTCCGATGAGCCTCAGCACTCCACACACATCACAGGCTACAATTCTGCAGAATATGATGCTTTGATAGAGGCGATATTTGCAGAAAAAACTATAGAAAACAGATCCGAAAACCTCCACAAGGCTGAAGCTCAGCTTATGGAAGATATGCCCGTTATCCCGATAGTATTCAACCAGTCTGCTTACCTTATTAATGAGGATATTCTTGATCTCGGCAACAAGATATTGTTCTGGGACAAGGCAAGTGAATACTACGCTCCCATCAACTTTGACAAAGCATCCATCAACAACTACGAGGACTATGAGCTTGCATGCGCAAAGTACGTAGCTGACAACTTTGAAAAGTGGCAGGCAAATCCCACATCCTATTTTGCACTCTCCTTCGGAGAAGCCAGCTTTGCCTCATTCGCCCACACCAACTCCAACTACTTCTACCTCTTCAAGGGTAAGTACGGAACAGAGGGCTATGAGTTCATCCCCGCAAAGCCCGCTAAGGATGCAGCAACAGAAGCCGAGACGTCGGCAAACTGATTTCTAAAACATAATATGTCTATTGCCCCGACGCAAGGTCGGGGCAATATTTTTTTAAAATTTGCTTTTTTTATATAATAAATGTAGACAAATATGCAAATTAGTGGTATAATTAAAATGGATTTATATGTCGCACGGCGACGTATAGCATAAGGCAACTCATCCCCATACTTTTTACGGCGGAATAAGAAAAAATGACAGTACACAATCTTTATTACGGCTCTTGGCTCTCAAATTGCTACGCGATAATCAGTCGCGGCGAAGACGGCATTAACCACGCCGCCATTATTGACCCAAGCTCACCTGCAGACAAGATCTGCGAATTTTTGGATTCACAAGGTGCTCGCCTTGACATGATATTTCTGACCCACGGGCATTTTGATCACATAATGTCGCTGGACGACCTAAGAGAACGAACAGGAGCACCGATATACGTTCACACCGAAGATGCCGAGCTGCTTGGCGATAGCCACAAGAACGCCTACTCCTTGTTTTTTTCGGGCAGGCTTGAGGCACATAATGCCGACGGGCTACTCCATGACGGAGATATACTGACACTTGGCAACGAAAAGCTAAAGGTCATTCATCTCCCCGGACACACCGAGGGCTCGATCGGACTTCTGGGCGACGGATTTATCCTGACGGGTGACACGCTTTTCGACAGGGGTGTAGGACGTTCCGACCTTTACGGCGGAGACGAGATGAAGCTCTATGCCTCGATTGGCAGGCTCAAGGAGCTCGAACCGTCACTTAAAATCTACCCCGGTCACGGAAAAAGCACGACACTCGGACGCGCGCTTGAAGCCGTACTTTAAATTGTTTAAACTCTGAAAGGAAGCATATATATGGATTACAATTATTTAGCAGAATTACTCTTTCCTCACATAAAGGAGACTCCTGCCGACATAGAGGCAAAATACCCCGCGCGCAATCTTCCCGAGGGCGCTAAGGTTACAAGATTTGCACCCAGCCCCACAGGATTCGTTCATTTTGGCGGTCTCTTCCCCTCAACCGTAGGCGAGAGACTTGCTCATCAGTCGGGCGGCGTTTTCTACCTTAGAATCGAGGACACAGACGCCAAGCGCGAGGTTGCGGGAGCTGCTGAAGGACTTATCAAAACTCTTGCAAAGTACGGCATCAATTTTGACGAGGGTGCAATACTCGACGAGAACGGAAACATCTCCGACAAGGGCGCATACGGTCCCTACAAGCAGAGTCAGCGCGGTCCTATTTACCAGACATTTGCAAAGCAGCTTGTACGCGAGGGCAAGGCTTATCCCTGCTTTACAACAGAGGAAGAGCTTGACGAATTGCAGGCAATAAATAAAAAAGAAGAGATCAAAAATACAGACTGGCAGGCAGAGGCCGAGGCAAAGCGCCAAGAAATGCTCGCTCGCCGCAGCTTCACAATTGAAGAGGTCGAGGAGCATATCAAGGCGTCTCACCCCTTCGTGCTTCGTATTCTCGCCCTCGGTGATGCAGAAAAAAAGATAAAATTCACCGACCTTGTAAAGGGTACTCTTGAGATCCCCGAAAATGACGAGGACTTTGTTCTTCTCAAGTCTGACGGTATTCCCACCTACCACTTTGCCCACGCAGTAGACGACCATCTTATGGGCACTACACACGTTATTCGCGGCGAGGAATGGCTCCCCAGCTTGCCTAAGCACATTCAGCTCTTTTCCGCCCTCGGCTTCAAGCTTCCCAAATACATGCACATCGCGCAGATCATGAAGCTTGACGAGAACGGTAACAAAAAGAAGCTCTCAAAGCGCGATATGGGCGCAAACATGGACGACTACACCCGTATGGGCTACTGCCCCGAGGCAGTTTGCGAGTACATTATGACACTTCTCAACTCAAACTACGAGGAGTGGCACATGCAAAACCCCGACAAGGCATACACTGAGTTCCCCTTCAATATAAAGAAGATGTCGGTATCCGGCTGTCTCTTCGATTTCAGCAAGATAAACGACGTTTCAAAGAACGTTATATCCAGAATGACAGCAAGCGAGGTTACAGACAAGGTGACCGCTTGGGCGCTTGAATTTGACCCTGAGTTTGGTGCAGAGCTTGCTTCCGATCGCGCTTTTGCAGAGAAGATTTTTGCAATCGGCCGCGGCGGCAAGAAGCCCCGCAAGGACCTTGCAACCTGGGTAGATGCTAAGCCCTATATGGGATTCTTCTACGACAAGTTCTTTAAAGTTGAAAACGAATATCCCGAGAGCTTTGACAGAGCTGACATAGTTGCAACACTTGAAAAATTCAGCGAGTGCTACGATTATTCAGACGATATGAACACCTGGTTTGACAAGGTAAAGGCAATTGCCGACTCCCTCGGATTTGCATCCGATATGAAGGCGTACAAGGCTGATCCCACAGCCTTCAAGGGTAGCGTGGCAGATATCAGCATGTTCATACGTGTTGCGGTTACAGGCAAGCAGAATGCCCCCGACCTCTACACCGTTATGCAGATAATCGGTAAAGAAAAAACACTTGAGCGCATCGGCAATATGATTGCAAGCTTGAAATAATCATTGGGTTTTTGAAGCTTCATAACAGAAAGGCAATAAAATGGAAGAGATCAAGAATAATTTTATACATGACATTATAGATGCGGATCTTACGTCGAACCCCGGTCTTAAGATACACACACGCTTCCCTCCCGAGCCCAACGGATATCTCCATATCGGCTCTGTTAAGGCGATCTGCATCAACACAGACGTCGCAAATAAGTACGAGGGACTTTTCAATCTCCGTTACGACGACACCAACCCCGCAAAGGAGTCCGACGAGTTCGTGCGATCTATTCGCGAGGACCTTGAGTGGCTCGGCGCAACTCCCACAGGCGGCATATTCTACGGCTCCGACTACTTTGGCAAGTGCTACGAGTTCGCGGTTCAGCTGATAAAGCAGGGCGACGCTTACGTTTGCGACCTCTCTAAGGATGATCTTGCCGATTACAAGGGTACAGACCGCGCGGTTGCAGGTAAGGAATCTCCTTATCGCAACAGAAGCATAGAGGAAAACCTCGACCTCTTTGAGAGAATGAGAAATGGCGAGTTTGCAGACGGCGCGCGCACTCTCCGCGCTAAGATAGACCCCTCAAATGATAACCCTTATCTCCGCGATCCCGTTATTTACAGAATAAAGCATATTCACCATCACCGTCAGGGTGACGAGTGGTGTGTATATCCCATGTACGACTTTGCTCATCCTATTCAGGACGCGCTTGAGGGGATCACACACTCGCTTTGCTCAAGTGAGTTCAGAAACCACCGCCCTCTTTACGACTGGGTAGTTGACAAGATAGGCTTTGCGCAGAAGCCCCACCAGTGGGAGTTTGGTCGAATGAACATTACTTACACCGTCATGTCCAAGCGCTATCTCCGTCAGCTCGTTGAGGAAAATCACGTTGACGGCTGGGATGACCCCCGTCTTCCCACTCTTTGCGGTCTCCGCCGCCGCGGATATACCCCCGCAGCGCTCTTTAACTTCGTTCGCGAGGCAGGAGTTACTAACACCGATCACACAGTTGACGTTCGCCAGCTCGAGGCTTGCGTAAGAGACGATCTCAACGAGAACGCTCTCCGCCGTATCGCTATCGCTCAGCCCATCAAGGTGGTTATTGATAACTATCCCGAGGACAAGGAAGAAATGATCAGCGTTCCCAATCACCCCCAGAAGGAGGAGCTTGGCAGACGTGACGTTCCAATGACACGCGAGATATACATCGATGCAGACGACTTTGCCGAGGTTCCCCCTCCGAAGTTCTTCCGCCTCAAGCCCGACGGAGAGGTTAGACTTATGGGTGGATACATCATCAAGTATGCGGGTATTGAAAAGAACTCTGACGGCTCTATCAAGTGCATCCACGCGACTGCAGACCTTGAAACAGGCAACGGTATGCCCACGGACGGCAGAAAGATCAAGGGCACGATCCACTGGCTCTCTGCAAAGTATGCAAAGCCCGCAACGCTTATGCTCTACGACAGACTCTTTAATATTGAGAACACCGCGATGGTTCCCGAGGGTCAGACCTACCTCGACTTTCTCAATCCCGACTCGCTTACAAGGCTTGACGGCGCTATGGTCGAGCCTTCCCTTGAATACGCCAAGGCGGGCGAGAAGTTCCAGTTCGTTCGCGTTGGATATTTCTGCAAGGATTCCAAGAACGAGGGCACCTTTAACCGCGTAGTCGGTCTTAAGGATAGCTTCCCTAAGAAATAATCTTTGATCGGAGAATAAACATGCCTATTTTTATTTTGGAAAAACCCATCTTGTCGATATTTTTGGCATACGTTGCCATAATTTCGATTATTTCTATCGTCGTGTGCATTTACGACAAGAAGATATCAAAAAAGAACCGCGTTGAGCTTCGCACGCCCGAGAAAACACTGCTTCTCCTCTCCGCTCTCGGCGGCAGCGTTGCGATGTTCGTAACGATGCTCATTATCCGCCACAAGACAAAGCACGTAAAGTTCATGCTCGGCATTCCGCTTATCATGATTGCTCAGGCGGGCATCGTTTACCTACTTTTCCACTTTGGAATACTTTGATTTTTGTGCATTTTCAATAAATAACCCTTGCAGCAAAGGCTGTAATTTTGTAAAAAGCACACTTGCGAAAAAGGTTATAAAATGTTATAATATATAAGTTGAATATGAAAGGCTATGATGAAGTCAGCCCTCTTTAAGGTAATTTTCAGAGAGTCTGCGGTTGGTGTGAGCAGATATTTGCAAAGGTGTGGCATTTCCCTTCGGAGCCGGTCGGGTCAAAATCGAATCCTCGGTGATTAGCCCTGCACGGAATTGACACCGTTATTCGTCAGGCAAAGTGTTGGCTTTGTAGCTATGCAAAGTCAAAATGCGGGTGGTACCGCGGAAAAAAGTTTTTCCGTCCCGAATCCGGAAATGGATTCGGGACTTTTATTTTGTTTAAAATTATATTCTATATATTTGAAAGGAATTTCAAAAAATGAAGGATACCTTAAATCGCATAAAGGAAGAGGCGCTTTCTATTATCGCTTCTCCCGATACCGACGATGCGGCCCTTGAGGCTCTTCGTATCAAGTATCTCGGAAAAAAGGGTGAGCTCACCGCGGTCCTCCGCGGAATGGGTCAGCTTTCTCCCGAGGAAAGACCTATCGTTGGTCAGATGGCAAACGAGGTAAGAGCAGAGATCGAGTCTGCCCTCACCGAAAAGAAGACTGCTTTAGCGGCAAGCGCTCTTGACGCCCAGCTTCTCTCCGAAAAGCTTGACGTTACCGTTCCGGGAAAAAAGGAAAAGGTAGGTCACCGTCATCCCCTCACTCTCGTACAGAGAGACATGGAGGAGATATTTATCGGCATGGGCTTCTCTATCGCAGAGGGACCTGAGGTTGAGTACGATTACTACAACTTCCAGGCACTCAACATTCCCGAAAATCACCCCGCGCGTGATACTCAGGATACATTCTACATTACAGATAAGATTCTTCTCCGCTCCCAGACCTCTCCCGTTCAGGCAAGAGTAATGGAAGCTCAGAAGCCCCCGATCCGCATCATCTCCCCCGGCCGCGTTTACAGAAGTGACGCTATGGACGCAACTCACTCTCCCCTCTTCCACCAGATGGAGGGTCTTGTAGTGGATAAGGGCATTACCATGGGCGACCTTAAGGGTATGCTTGAGACGTTTGCAAAGACCGAGTTCGGCGAGGATACACGTATCCGCTTCCGTCCCCACCACTTCCCCTTCACAGAGCCCTCTGCTGAGGTAGATATCTCCTGCTTTATGTGCGGAGGAAAGGGCTGCCGTCTTTGCAAGGGCGAGGGCTGGATAGAAATTCTCGGTGCGGGAATGGTTCACCCTAACGTGCTTCGCAACTGCGGAATCGATCCCGAGGAATACAGCGGCTTTGCATTCGGCATGGGTGTTGAGAGAATTGCAATGCTCAAGTACCACATTGACGATATCCGTCATTTCTATGAGAATGACGTTCGTTTCATTGAACAGTTTTAAGAAAGGAGTCGGTTATAATATGAATCTTTCACTTAAATGGTTACATGATTTTACAAACACCGACGGTATTACCACAAAAGAATACTGCGACAGAATGACCGACACCGGCTCTAAGGTCGAGGGCTACGAGGTCCTCGGTGAGGATATCCAGAACGTTGTAGTAGGCAAGGTCGTTTCTATGGAGCGTCACCCCAACTCCGACCATCTCTGGATCTGCCAGATCGATATCGGTAGCGAGGTAACTCAGATAGTTACAGGCGCACAGAACGTACACGAGGGTGACATCGTTCCCGCGGCTATTCCCGTAGCACATCTCCCCGGTGACGTTACAATCAAGGCAGGCAAACTCCGCGGCGTTGAGTCTAACGGTATGCTCTGCTCTATTGCCGAGCTCAATCTCACTCTCCACGATATGCCCGAGGCTTGCGAGGACGGAATTCTCATTCTTGGCAAGGAATACGAAGACAAGATCGGTATGGATATCAAGGAAGCTCTTATGCTTAACGATACGGTCGTTGAGTTTGAGATCACCTCCAACCGCCCCGACTGTCTTTCCGTTATCGGTCTTGCACGCGAGACTGCAATCAGCTTCGATAAGCCTCTCTCTATCCCCACTCCCATTCTAAATGACTTGAACGACGGCGACAAGATAGACAATTACCTCTCCGTTAAGATCAGCGACAGCGATCTCTGCTTCCGTTATGCGGCTAAGGTTATCAAAAACGTTAAGATCGCTCCCTCTCCGCTCTGGCTCCGCATGAGACTCCGCGCCGCAGGTGTTCGCCCGATAAATAATATCGTTGACATTACAAACTACGTAATGCTTGAGTACGGTCAGCCCATGCACGCGTTTGACTACGCTATGCTCTCAGGCTCTGCTATCAACGTTCGCCGCGCTCTTGACGGCGAGCTCTTCAAGTCCCTTGACGACAAGGATCACACACTTGATTACTCCATGCTCGTCATCGCAGACGAAAAGAAGGCCTGCGCGCTTGCAGGTGTTATGGGCGGTGCGAACAGTGAGATCAAGGACACAACCGCTACTGTTGTATTTGAGTCCGCTTGCTTCGACGGCCCCTCCGTCCGCGTTACCGCAAAGAAGAACGGCATGAGAACAGAGTCCTCCTCTCGCTTTGAAAAGGGTCTTGACCCCGAAAACTGCATCGGCGGTCTTCTCCGCGCCTGTGAGCTCGTTCAGATGCTTGGCGCAGGTGAGGTGGTTGACGGTCTTATCGACGTTTACCCCACAAAGCCCGAAACTGTTGTTCTTCCCCTTGAGGTTGAGAAGATTAACAGGTTCCTTGGTGTTGATCTCTCCCGTGAGTATATGGTAAGCGTGCTTGAGCGTCTTGAGTGCAAGATCGAGGGCGACAGTATCATCGTTCCCTCCTTCAGACACGATCTGACCTGTATGCAGGACGTAGCAGAGGAGATCATCCGTATCTACGGCTACAATAATATAAAGTCCACCTGCATCTATGCAGAGACAACGCAGGGTGGCAGAACACCCAAGCAGCAGTACGAGGTTGATTCTGAGTATATGCTCTACGGAATGGGCTTTGACCAGATCCAGACCTTCTCCTTCATCAGTCCCAAGTACTACGACAAGGTGCGAATGGATGCAAATTCACCTCTCCGCCGCTCTGTAGTTATCAGCAATCCTCTCGGCGAGGACACCAGCGTAATGAGAACAACTACGCTACCCTCTATGCTTGAGGTGGTTGCCAGAAACATCAACTTTTCCAACGAGGACGTTCGCCTCTTCGAGATGGCGGCAACCTATATTCCCTCCGAGAATATCGAGGAGCTCCCCAAGGAGAACAAGGTTCTTACACTTGCCGCTTACGGTAAGGGCGAGGACTTCTACACACTCAAGGGCGTCATCGAGAATATCCTCGAGTCAGCAGGAATCAAGGATGCTAAGTTCGTTGCTTACTCCGAGGACGCGGCATACCACCCCGGCAGATGTGCTAAAGTGGTTTGCGCTAATGGTGCAGAGCTTGGCGTATTCGGTCAGATCCATCCTCTTACCGCCAAGAATTACGGTGTTGACACTGCGATTTACGCCGCAGAGCTCTCATTTGATGCTATATTCGATAATTCGGATATGACCATCGACTACAAGCCCCTTCCCAAGTTCCCTGCGGTTTCCCGTGACTTCTCCTTCATTTGCGACGAATCCCTCGAGGTTGGAGCTATTGAAGAGGTAATGGCAAAGGCGGCAGGCAAGCTTTGCGAGGGAGTCAAGCTCTTTGATGTATTCCGCGGCGAAAAGATCGGCGCAGACAAGAAGAGCGTTGCATTCCGCGTGATCCTTCGCGCTCCCGACCGTACCCTTACCGTTGAGGAAGCAGATAAGGTGTCGAACAAGATCATAAAGGATCTCGCTTTCAAGCTTGGTCTGAATATCAGAGGTTGATCGACATGGGAGAAATCGTAACAGAAAGAACTAAAAAGCTCAACGAGTACGCGCGCAGGATCAAGGCAGGAGAAACACTCACTGCCGAGGAGCTTGCAGACCGCGACAGACTCCGCGCAGAGTTTATCGCAGAATTCCGCAAAAACTTCCGCGCCCAGCTTGATAACACCGTCATCCAGTATCCCGACGGAAGCAAAAAGAGCTTGAAGAAGCAATAATATTTTAGGGGAAGGCCTTTGGCTTTCCCCTTTTTTTCGCTATATTGTTTGTCTATGCCGTTATTTTATTTTCATCTTGACTTTAAGGTAAAAAAAGTATATAATTATAATGTATTAGTTTGCGCTTGAGGGAGGATTTTATGGAAAGCAAAAGATTTTCTAAAAATGATAATGGCTTTGTCTGCGCCCATTGCGGCAAGGAAGTAAAGCCCCTTGGCTATACCTCCCGAAACCACTGCCCCTTTTGCCTCTGGTCGCTTCACCTCGACATAAACCCCGGTGACCGCGCCTGCGAGTGCCAGGCTCCCATGGAGCCCGTCAAGGTAATAACCGACCCGAAAAAGGGCTACATAATCATTCACAAATGCACAGGCTGCGGCGAGATACACCGAAACAAGGCGGCGCACGAGGCTAAGGAGCAGCCTGACAGCCTAAAGCTGCTTATCAAGCTGACCTCGGCTGAATTCAAATTCTGATTTTGGAGATATAAATGCAAAGATTAAAGGAAACACAGGGCAAGATTCTCGGTGTCGACTTCGGCGACAAGCGCACGGGTCTCGCCGTGTCCGATAAAACAAGATTTCTCGCGTCCGGAATAGGACAGATCAGCGTAGGCGGAATGCAGAAAACCGCAGAAAAGATCTGCGAGATCATTAAGACCGAGAACGTCACGGGCGGCATAATCGTAGGACTTCCTGTAAACATGAACGGCTCTCTCGGCCCCCGTGCAGAGCACGCGCAGAAATTCGCTTCCATCCTCGGAGTAAAGCTTTCCGAATGCGGCATGGACATGCCAATCGTTATGATGGACGAGCGTATGACCACTATGGCGGCGTCACGCTACCTCAACGAGACCGACACGCGCGGGCAGAAGAGAAAAAACGTTATTGATACCCTCTCGGCGCAGATCATTCTTCAAAACGCGCTTGACAGACTTAAAAATATGCAGTAAAGGAGAAAAAGTTTGGCTTACGGAAAATACAAATGGCGTATAGCGGGATTTATTTTCAAGGGCATTTGCCTGTTGCTCATCGCCGCGCTGGTTATACTTTTACTCTTCAGAATAATTGACAGTAACATTGACCCCAAGGAGATGAATACGATCATCGCAAACGACCGTCTTGCAGCCGCATATGATGAAAAGGGCTCTGCGCTTGATATGTTTACGCAAGAGCACACCATATTCACAAGGGGCGAGAACAATTACGGTTATTTTGCGGTAACGCAGTCTCTTATCATCCGCGAGATCGATCAGGTTCAGTTCGTTCTCAGGTACAACAACAGTACGCTTAAATACACAAAGCAGGACTACAATCTCTCGGAGATTCCCTCGCGCGACGACCATGTATACGACGTCACATTGACTATAATGTACGATCTCACCCCCGAGAATACCGAGGATAACGACGGCAAAACTCCCGAGGCGGTAGCATACGAGAGATTCTTTGCAAGCGATATGGTGTCTGCAAAAAAGACACTTTACAACTACAGAAAATTTGTCTTTGACGATATCAAGATAGACGATACTGTTATAGCAGTTTATGCCGACTTCTACTACGTAGGGGACGTAAACTACGACGAGAAGCCCTATGGCAGTCTTTTGATCTATCATAATGAAGAAAAAGAGATAAAGTATTCACTTACAAGAGACGACTTAAAAGCAATTGAAGCTTATTTGGATAATTGAGGGGTGCGTATGAACTTTTTATCAGGATTTTTTACCCAGCTTCTCTTTACCGCAGGCATCATCTTTATATTCGGTTGGTTGATATCGCTATTGCGCCGAGGCTTTTGCAATCTTATGGGTAGATCGGGACCTGTAATTCTTTTGGCAACCGGAATTATCGGAACACCTATCCACGAGCTTAGCCATGCCTTGATGTGCCTTTTATTCGGGCATAAAATAACAGACATAAAGCTTTATAATCCAAAATCGGAGGACGGTGCGCTCGGCTACGTCAGCCACACCTACAACAAAAAGAATATCTACCATCAAATAGGTAACTTTTTTGTCGGAGTTGCGCCCGTATTGATCAGCGGTGGTGTAGTTATTTTACTTCTTGCCATTCTTCTGCCCGATGCATTTGATATGATCGCGCTTGAAATCAAGATATTATGTGAAGCCCAGGTTGGAGCTATGCCGCTGGCGAAGTTCTTCACATTTATTTGGGCATCGATAACGGCAATTTTTTCTGCCGAGAATTTTTCGGATTGGCAGGGATGGCTGTTTGTTATTCTTGCATTCATGATATCAACACACATGGAAATGAGCGGATCCGATATCAAAAGCGGTCTTCGAGGATTAGCCTTTATTACGGTCATTATGTTCTTGATTGATGGATTGATATATCTTATATCACCTGATGCATTCCATATAGTGACCGACGCCATTGCTTCGTGTGGATTTGCCATAGCGGCTATTCTCTCAATTTCGGTTCTTTTTTTGCTGGCGTTGCTCATAATTGCGATATTATTGCGCGGAATCGGAATGATATTTTCAAGATAAAATTACATAACGAAAGCACCGACGTACCGTCGGTGCTTTTAATTTTATTCTTCGTCAAAATTAAATTCTGTATAGAGCTTATCAAGCTTGTAAAACTCTCTTGCCTCGCGGTCGAATACGTGAACTATAACGCATGCGTAGTCAAGCACTCTCCAAGAGCTTCCCGAGCCGCCGTCACTTCTTAATGTGTCAATGCCCGCCTGCGAAAGCTTGTACTCCACCTCATCCGCAAGTGCGCGAACCTGAGTAGAGGAATTACCGTTTGCAAGCACGAAATAGTCTGCGATAACTGTCTTGTCGCCAACCTTGATCACCTTTACATCCTTTGCCTTTTTGTTATCAAGTATCTCTGCAATAGCCTCTGCGAGCACCTCGGGCGAGGCATCTGTGAGAGATCTTACTTCCTGTCTGTTCTCTTCCATGTTCATTTCCTTATCTTTACGCGTTTATTTTTTACTGAGGCTTTCTCTTGCCTCTGCCGTCTCACGGCTTATATTCTTATTTCTTGCCTTCAGATCGGCAATAGTCAGATCAAATGAGCGAAGCATTACCGTATCAAGATGCGCAAGTCTCTCAGACTCGGTCATGTTCTTAACGTCTCTGCCCCAGAAAACATCTCGCAGCTCCACGCAATCGGGATAGGTGCGTGTGCAGTCGATGTAGTCCGAGAGGTAGATTATCTTCTCGGAAAGCGTCATATCCGCCCTTCCCGTAGTGTGATATTTCACCGCGTCTATTATCTCCTCATCTGCAAAATCAGGATAAAGCTCGGGGATCACAAGTGACGCAGTGAAGGCATGCTGGGTTGAAGGAGCCTCTTGCATGTCACGGCTCATCTCAAGATCATGTCTCTCTACTATCTCCTTTTGCTCGGGAGGCGTCAATTCCTTGGTAATATCGTGCAAAAGCGCCGCCGCTCTGAGCATATTTACCTTCTCGGGGCAATATATCTCCCCTATCCTTGCCGCCATCTCCTCAACCCCAAGGGTATGGAGAAGTCGTCTTTCAGACATTCTTGACGATATATCCTCTCTGAGCGCGGAGAGCATCTTTTCGGTTACGTTAATTTTGCTCATTGATAAAGTCCCTTCTCTTGAATGTATCTCAAGACCTCAGCATCAACGTAAGCCGAGACATCCTCCCCGTTCTTCATTTTAGCCCTAAGCTCTGTTGAAGAAATATCTATGACGGGAGAATCAAGCTTTATTACGTATTTGCCGTATTTCTCGAAATACTCGGTGTTCTTCTCAATTATTTTGGCGTCCAGCGCGCGATCCTCTTCTCTGCGGATATATACGGGATAGCAGAGCTTGAATATCTCATCCGCATCATCCCAATCTCCAAGAGTGAGCATCATATCGGTACCGCAGAGCATAAAGAGTCTCTGATCCTCACACGACATATGACGAAGAGTGTCAATAGAATAGCTCTTGCCGTCTCTTTTTATCTCAATGTCGCTTACTATCACGCCCTCAACGTCACGGAATGCAAGTCTGCACATCTCCATGCGGTCCTCGGCACTTGCCGAATTATCCATCTCCTTGTGCGGACTCAGACCAGTCGGTATAACGAATAGCACGTCAAGCCACATCTGTCGCATAAATGCCTTTGCAGCCTCTACGTGTCCTTTGTGAATCGGAGAAAATGCTCCTCCGTATACTCCTACTCTAAGCATATTACCTCGGAAGTATTATAGTTTTTTTATCAGTTGATTCGCGATACAGAACTATCTTTTTACCGACGCAAGCAACACCCTCTGCTCCGAGTGCCTCGCAAAGCTTATCAAGCACCTCGCGGGGAGACTCGCCGCAGTTTTCAAGCACCGAAAGCTTTACAATCTCGCGTGCCTCAAGCGCGTCCGAAACAGTCTTTATAAGATTCTCGGAAACTCCGCCCTTGCCTACCTGCATTATAGCGGGACAAGATGCTCCAAGTCCGCGCAAATATGCTCTCTGTTTTGATGTAATCATTTATTTATTCCTCAATATTAAGTGTTCTAAGCTTTTCTGCAAAAAGCTTTATAGCGTTAGCCCTGTGGCTTACGCTGTTTTTTTCTTCCTGTGTTACCTCGGCTAAGGTCTTATCAAAGGGTGCATAGTAGAAAAGCGGATCGTAACCAAATCCACCGTTTCCGTGTCTCTCGCAAAGGATCTCTCCCTCCACTTTGCCTCTTACCGTAAAAGGCTCAACATTATATCTCTCGGGAAAAACACAAGCAATGCAAGAGACGAATCTCGCGCGTCTGTCGCTCACTCCCTCAAGATTTTTAAGGAGATATTCATTATTTGCCTCGTCATCGCCGTGTCCGCCCGCATATCTTGCGGAGTAAACCCCGGGAGCGCCGCCGAGCGCATCGACCTCAAGGCCCGAGTCGTCGCCGACTCCGATGTAGCCCGACTCTGCCGCGGTGCGCGCCTTTATCAAGGCGTTCTCATCAAAGGTCTCTCCATCCTCCTCTATCTCGCCGTAAATGCCTACATCGTCAAGAGAGAGTATTTCAATTCCCTCGATATACTGCGAAAGCAGAGCCTGAAGCTCCTTTTTTTTCTTTTTATTTCTCGATGCTAATACTATCTTCATTTTCTTTAGCATCTTCCTTATCTGTGCCTATTCCGTAACGGGAAAGATCAATCAGTGATATGATCACATTGTGATGTGTCTTGCCTTCCTCATCAACGCCTTTCTTGTAGCTTACGCGGCTGAGAAGTCCATAGGCGTCAAAGCCCTTGCCCTTGTTTACCTTAATAACTGTGGGAATAAACGCAAGCACCGCTGTGGTTATAGCAACAGTTTTAAAAACTATCTTTCCTACGTTTACCTCTTTTTGCGGTTCACACTTGCACCCGCACGGTATTATATCTGACAATTTCATATATTTATACTCCTTTTTACTCGAAAAGCGCGTCTATAAACTGCTTTGCATCGAATTCCTGCATATCGTCGATCTTCTCGCCGACACCGATGAACTTAACCGAAATTCCAAGCTCCTGCTTGATCGATATTACGATACCGCCCTTTGCGGTTCCGTCAAGCTTGTTGAGCGTGATTCCCGTAATGCTTGCAGCCTTGCTGAATTCCTTTGCCTGGATTACTGCATTCTGACCCGTGGTCGCGTCAAGCACGAGAAGATTCTCTCTTGATGCGCCCGGCAGCTCACGGTCAATAACTCTGTTGATCTTTGCAAGCTCGTTCATGAGGTTTTGCTTGTTATGAAGTCTACCTGCCGTATCAACGATAAGCACGTCAGCTTCCTTTCTCTTAGCATAGCTGATGGCATCGAAAACAACAGCCGCAGGGTCGCTTCCCTCGTTCTGCTTAACGATATCGACCTTTGCTCTCCGGCACCAAACCTCAAGCTGATCTATAGCCGCCGCACGGAAGGTATCTGCCGCCGCAACTACGACCTTCTTGCCCGCAAGGCGAAGTCTCTTGGACATCTTTCCGATAGACGTGGTCTTTCCCGCGCCATTAACTCCGATAACAAGAATGACAGAGGGAGTTGTTTCAAGAACAAGAGGCTGATGCTCACCGATCATCTCGCCGATGATCTCCTTGAGCGCATCAACTACCTGCTCCTTTTCCTTGAGTCTTCCGTCCTTGATTCGATCCCGAAGCTCGTCGATAATCTCCGCGGTAGCATTTACACCGATATCCGACATAATAAGCAGCTCCTCAAGCTCCTCAAGCATATCCTCGTCAACGCGTACGAAGTTTGAGAGCATATCGTGAACAGAGCCGAAAAGCGCGTTCTTTGTCTTTGAAAGTCCCGCCTTGAGTCTCTCCCAGAACGAGATCCTCTCTTCTTCGGCCTCTTCTTCGGTCTCTTCCTCCTCAATCTCGCCACCGTAGATAGCCTCTACGTCTGCAAGCTCGGAATCGTCGGAGTCCTCAGCGCAGTCAAGCTCCGCCTCTTCTTCGATTTCTTCGTCCTCATATTCCTCATCATCCTCGATAAGGCTTTCGTAGTCAATAAAATCTCCGTCAAGATCGAGGGGGGTGGCAGAGATGAATTCATCTCTGTGCTCCTCCTCATATCTTTCCGCCGCTAAAAGCTCCTCTTCGGTCAGGTCACCCTCACAACCAAGCTCGTCGTCAAGGTCGATCTCCTCGACCTCGTTTTCGTTATCTCTGTCCTTTTTACCGAAAAGCTTACTCAAAAATGCCATTCCATTCACCATCTTTCTTCTTCTCGATGTCCTTGACATCAAGCGTGAGTATCTTAGAAATTCCGTGCTCCGGCATCGTTACGCCGTAGAGCCTTGTTGCCGCCGCCATTGTTCCGCGACGATGTGTGATCATAATAAACTGTGTTCCGTCCGTATATCTCTTGATGTACTGCGCAAGTCGCTCAACGTTAACCTCGTCAAGCGCCGCCTCGATCTCGTCGAGGATACAGAAGGGTGTGGGATTTACCTTAAGCGTTGCAAAGAAGAGCGCAACGCCGATAAACGCCTGCTCACCACCCGAAAGCTGCATCAGATTTTTAATGATCTTTCCGGGAGGTGCCGCCTTGATCTCAATTCCACTCTCAAGCACATTTTCGGGGTCTGTGAGGTATATCTCAGCAGAACCGCCGCCAAAGAGCTCTGAGAAGGTCTTGCCAAAGTTCTCGTTTATCTTGTTGAAGGCATCTATAAAGGACGTCTTCATTTCCTTTTCAAGCTTTGAGATTATTCCCTCCAGCTCTCCCTTGGATTTTTCAAGGTCTCCGATCTGCTCTGACATATAGTCGTATCTCGCCTTGACCTCGTTATACTTATTGACTGCGTCGAGGTCAACGTGGCCGATGTGACGAAGCTTGTTCTGACACTCAACCTGAGTTTTTGCTACCTCGGCTCTTGTCTCCGCAGTTACTGCGGGATATCCGAGCGCTACCGCGTCTGCACGGGTAAGCTCGTAATCGTCCCAAAGTCTGCTTGCCAGCTTGTCGTATTTTTCTCTGAGGTTTTCAAGCTTTGACTCGTTGGTGGTGTGAACCTTGAATATAAGCTCCTTCTCCGCCATCTTGTCGCGTATCATGGTATTGATCTCGGCAAGCTTCTTGTCAAATTCAAGATTTCCCTCCTCGACCTCTGCACGCTTGGCGTTAAGCTTATCAAGCTCTGCTTCAACCTCGGAGTATCTCTTTCTGTTTTCCGCCTGAGCAACTGTAATATTTTCGATCTGTGCGCGATAGGATGCGATGCGATTTTCTGCAGCTCTCATATCCTCGGCACAAATTCTCATTCTCTCCTCGGACACCTCAAGCAATGCACTCGCGGTCTCGATATCCTTCTGTATCTCGCTTGCCTTTATGATATTAGCCGTTTTCTCGTCCTCAAGAGCCTTGAGCTTATCCTCGCAATCGACTTTGGCATTGTGTCTTGCCTCTCTTGCGGCTGTGAATTCCTCTATTTTCTTGTTCTGAGCCTCTTCCTCTTTTCTGAGTGCGGCAATATCCTCTTCATATCGGTCGCTTGCCTCAAGCATCTGCTGATAATCTGCCTTAAGCTTTTCAAGCAGAGCCCTATTTGATTCGTACTGACCGGTTATCTTCTCAAGCGCCTGCATTTCGGTGTTCTTGAGAATATTTATAAGGTCGCGACGATCCGAAAGGTCGGTTCTGTCGTCGGTCTTATCTGTGATCTTCGCCTTTATCTTTGATGCTTCACCCGAGAGCTTTGTTACCTTTGCGCGAAGCTCCTCTGCCTCGGCTGTAAGTCGGTTGATCTCATCTGCGCGGGAGAGTATTCCTCCGCCCTGCTTTACAGATCCACCGGTAAACGAACCGCCTGCATTGATGATCTGTCCGTCAAGAGTTACTACCTTCACTCTTCTCTGCAGCTTTCTTGACATGATATTTGCATTGTCAAGCGTATCAAATACAAGAGTTCTGCCAAGCAGCGAGCCGATAATACCGTCAAATTTCTCTTCACACTGACAAAGCTCGCTTGCAATTGCGATATATCCCGCAAAGCCGCGTGCCTCTGTCATCTCGTGTGTCTCGGTCTGCGCCTTCATTTCAAGAGGCAGGAAGGTAGCGCGTCCCGCTTCTGCCTTTTTCAGGGCAAAGAGCGCGTTCTTCGCAGTCTCGTCATCCTCTACAACTATGTGCTGGAGATTCTGGGCGAGAGCCGTCTCTATCGCGGTTACGTACCTTGTATCAACCGAAATTACCTTTGAAAGAGGTCCGTAGACCTTGCCGCAGGGTGCGCCGTGGCGGTCTGTGATCTTGCCCTCAGAGTACGCCTTCATGACGAAGCGCACACTGTTATTATAGCCCTCGAACTGCTCCTCCATAGCTTTGATCGTCTTGATTCTCTGCTCACAGGATTCAAGACGAAGCTTCTTACCATTAAGCTCGTCGTATTTGTCACCTATCTCGGTGTTGAGCGCGGTGAGCTCCTTGTCGCATTCTTCAAGGCTCTTGTCAATCTCTCCGACAGATTCCTCGTACTCGTCAACTGTCTTCTGCTTGAGCGCCATTGATTTCTCAAGCCTTGCAGCCTCGGACTCGTAGCTCTCGATATCCGAGAGAACGTCGGCATTTCTGTCGGTTCCGCTCTCGCGTGCGCTTTCAAGAACGTTGATGCGCACCTTGATATCAACCGCTTCCTCCTCTGCCGCTCTTATATCGGCAAAGATAGTGTCGATATCCTTGTTATATTTATCAATATTGCACTTTTCGTCAAAGATAGCGTCCTCAAGGTCCTCGTGCTTTTGCTTATTTGCCTCTGCACTCTCTTCAAGCTCGCTGATCTTTGCCTTCTGCGCCTCGCTCTTGATCTTTTCCTCTTTGAGAGCTCTCTCACTTGAAGCAAGTGAGCCCTTTGCGGTCTCAATAAGCTCGTCGGTATGACGGATAGTAGTGTCGTTTACTCTGAACTCACTGTCAAGCTTGAATATCTCGCTTGTGCTATCCTTTATCATGTTAAGGAGCTGAGTGTGAGCAAGCTTTCCGCCCTGAGCCGCCTCATAAAGCTTGGCGTTTCGCGCGTCAAGAGACTGCATAGAGTCCTCTGCATTTCGAAGGTCAAACTCGGAATGGCGCAAGGCATCCTCCGCGGCGGAAATGTCCGCGCGGTACTTCTCTGTATCAAAGAGCCACAGACTTACGTCTGCTCTCTTTTTTATCTCCATAAGCTCGATTGCTTTTTTTGCCTTCTGGGATTCCTTTTCAAGCGGTCCGACCTGGCTTGCCACCTCGGTGAATACGTCGTTGATTCTGACCATATTCTCCTCGGTCGCCTTAAGCTTTCTCTCAGCATCGCTCTTCTTGTGTCTGAATTTTGCAATTCCCGACGCATCCTCGAAAATATCACGCCGGTCCTCGCTCTTTCTTGACACCATATCGGCAATTCGACCCTGACCGATTATAGAATAACCGTCACGTCCGATACCTGTATTCAAGAAAAGCTCATAGATGTCCTTAAGACGAACGGGGCGGCGGTTTATGTAATACTCACTCTCGCCCGCGCGGAAATAACGTCTTGTAACTGTAACCTCGTCATAAGGGCAGTCCAGGTGTGACGGACCTCTGGTATTGTCAAAGGTTACCGATACCTCCGCAAAGCCCATCGGCTTGCGGCTGTCCGCTCCTCCAAAGATTACGTCCTCCATTTTGGTAGAACGGAGAGTCTTTGAGGATATTTCACCGAGAACCCAACGCATCGCGTCGGCAATATTAGATTTTCCGCTTCCGTTAGGGCCTACGATGACGGTTACGCCCGTCTCCGAGCTTTCCACGTCACTTGCGTCAAACACAAGCTTAGTCTTATCGGGGAAAGACTTAAAGCCCTGCATTTCTATTGATTTAAGATACAATTTATACCTCCGTCTCCACGTTTCTCAAATGATGAAACTAATTTAGGTACATTCGCTTCTTTGATTACTATTCTGTGATTTTTAAACCTTTGTTCAAGGCGCTTACGGTTTTTTCCCTTCTGCCCCACCGCCAGGGACATCTCTCCTCGCGGCACGGTAAAGGTAATTACTCCGCAATCCCCGTTTTCTGCAACTATGTGCTCTGCCTCGCTTTGCATACGGTCAAAATATTCCTCACCCATGACAAGCTCGCCAAGAGCCGGGTGGTTTGCGCCGCCCATGACCTTCTCCTCATCAAGCAGGTTGTCCGAGGCGCAAAGTCCTATGCGGATACACTCAACGTTATTCTTATCGAATATTTCAAGCACCTCTTTGCTTCTCATAACCGCGTCGTCAACCGAAAGCATCTCATACTCTCCGCGCTTCGCCATTTCAGCCAGCTCGGTGTCGTAGAATACCACTGTGGGATATATTCTCGCGCCGTCAGCACCCATCTCGCATATTTTCTTTGCCGTGTATATCTCGTCCTCTAGAGTCGATCCCGGCAGGCCTATCATCATCTGTCCGATGAGTGAGTAGCCCGCATCCTTTATAAGTCTGCACGCCTTCTCGGCATCAAGTGCCGTGTGCCCGCGCTTTGAAGATATCAGAACCTCGTCGCGCATGCTCTGAAGTCCAAGCTCCACCGTTTTTATGTGATAGTTGGATAATATCTCCATTATCTCGCTGTTTATGTAGTCGGGGCGGGTGGACATTCTGATTCCCGTAACACGTGCACTGCCCCTCCTCGGGTTTCTGATATACTCCTCGGCAACGTCAAGCAGATATATCATCAGCTTACGGTCAATTCCCGTAAAGGAACCGCCGAAATATGCTATCTCGACCTCTGCATCCTTCTCTATTGTGGAAAGCGCCTCGTCTATCTCACATTTTACGCTATCCCTGCAAAAGCTCTGCTTGCCTGAAATAGAACGCTGATTGCAAAATACACACATATTGGGGCAACCGAGGTGTGGTATGAAGATTGGAATATTTCTGTGGTTCTTCCTTTTCATATCACGTCAACCGAGAAAAGCTTGAGTGCCTCGCGTGCGGCATTCTGCTCTGCCTCACGCTTGCTTCTTCCCTCGCCTCTG
Source organism: Clostridia bacterium (assembly GCA_017522905.1). Lineage (GTDB taxonomy): Bacteria > Bacillota > Clostridia > Oscillospirales > CAG-272 > SVTX01. The sequence goes on along the minus strand of JAFWXY010000065.1, from coordinate 3,779 downwards.
CCGATAACGTTTGAGTTAAGTCTTGCCTCAACGCTGAATGACTTCATATGATCGGGCCCGCGCTCGCCTACAACGGCGTACTCAAGGAAATCTCCTTCCGCCTGCTGTACAAACTGCTGGAGCAATGTCTTGGGGTCACCGTTAAAGCTTCCCCTCTGTCTTACCTTCTCAATCTCGGACTTAATGAAGGGCAACAGGAATCCTTCGACAACCTCAAGTCCGCGCTCACCTGCGTCAAGATATATTGCCGCCAAAAGTGCCTCAAAAGCATCTGCCAAAATCGACTTGCGTCGGCGGCCGTTGTTCTTTTCTTCACCGATACCCAAAAGCAGATACTCGCCAAGACCAATCGCCTCGGAATATCCCGAAAGCGCTCTCTCACAAACGACCTCTGCCCTCATTCTCGTAAGCTCTCCCTCGGGGCAGTCCGAAAAGGTTCTGTAGAGGTAATTGCTCGTGATTATGGAAAGCACGCTGTCGCCGAGGAATTCAAGTCTCTCGTTGCAAAGCATATGGTGATTTTTAAGTCCCGATTCGTTTGAATAGGACGAGTGTGTGAGTGCGCGCTCAAGCATCTCCCACTCCTTGAATCTATATCCGATCCTATTTTCAAGCAGCGTTGTATCTATTCTGCTCTTTGCCATACGGATAAGCTCCTCCTAAAAATTTATTCTGCGCTATTTTCCTGCGCCTCTGCCGCCATTCTCTTTTTTTCCTCAGAGTATGCTGCGGCTTCCTTTGCTATAATATCAACCACTCCCGCTCTCTCGCACTGGATCGCCTGACGGATAGCGTTCTTAAACGCCTTTGCATTAGACGAGCCGTGTGCCTTGATAACGGTTTTGGTAATTCCGAGTATGGGCGCTCCGCCGTGCTCGGTAGAATCAAATTTCTTCTTGAAATTCTTAAGCTGACTCTTAAGCAGGAGATACGCAAGTATTCCGCCAAGTCCGCTCTTAAACATTCCCTTAAGCTCTGCGGACATAAGCCTGCCCATGCCCTCTGTCGTCTTTAGAACGATGTTTCCAACAAATCCGTCGCAGAGTGCCACGTCACAGTAGCCAAATGGAAGCTGATTACCCTCAACGTTGCCGATAAAGTTGATAAACTTACTTGCCATAAGCTTGGGGTAAGCGAGAAGCTGAAGCTCGCCGCCCTTTGTCTCCTCTGAACCGTTGTTTATCATTGCAACCCTGGGGCACTCTACGCCATAGATTGCCTTCATATACGCGCTTCCCATTACGCCAAAGAGGTGCAGATAGTCCTCGTTGACCTTAACGCTCGCGCCCGAATCCATAAGCATAAGAGGCTTTGTCAAGGGGAGAATCGCACCAATCGCCGCTCTCTGTATTCCCTTTACTCTCTTGAGTATGAGAGTTGAGCCGCAGAAGAGCGCCCCTGTGTTGCCACAGCTTACGAACGCATCACCCTCGCCGCCTGCAAGCATACGAAGACCTGTGCCGAGAGAGGAATCCTTCTTCTCCTTCATTACCGCCATAGGGTCGTCGTGCATATCGAGAACGACCTCGGTGTGTCTTATCTCAAAGCCCGAAATGTCAAGTCTGTTTTCCTCGGCAAGCTTTTTTATAACGCTCTCGTCGCCGACAAGCGTATATTCCACTCCCTCGGAATATTTCTCTTTTTTCGCCTCAACCGCGCCCTTGAGCATCTCAAGGGGTGCACGGTCTCCGCTCATAATGTCAAGTATTATCCTCATTCGGATCAACCTCATTTTTTCTTCTTTCGTTATTTTTTGCGCCAAGCCTTGATGCATACTCGTCAAGCGCCTCAAGCGCGCGAGCGGCGATCACCTCATACTTTGCAACCTTGCCGCCCTTGACTCTGTATCCAAGGGGCTCAACTATGCCGAAGTTGGCATTCATGGGAACGAAATTTCCGCTCATATTGCCCTGACTGATATATTCAGCCATGGCGCCGAGCATCGTTTTCTTGGGGAAGATAACCTTCTCCTCGCCAAGCATTTTAAGTGCCGCGTTCACGCCTGCAACAAAGCCTGAGCCGGTCGACTCGATATATCCCTCAACGCCCGTCATCTGACCTGCGAAGAAGATATTCTTATTGCTTCTCATCGAGTAGTCCGAGTCAAGATGTTTAGGGGAATCAAGATATGTGTTTCTATGCATTATTCCGTAGCGCAAAAATTCTGCATTCTCAAGTCCGGGGATCATTGAAAATACTCTCTTCTGCTCGGGAAATGCAAGATGGGTCTGGAAGCCCACGAGGTTATACATAGTTCCCTCTTTGTTCTCCTTGCGAAGCTGTACTACGGCGTACGCCTCCTCTCCCGTGCGCTTGTCCACAAGACCTACGGGCTTGAGCGGACCGTAGCAAAGAGTTTCGTATCCTCGCTTTGCCATGACCTCAACGGGCATACATCCCTCGAATACCTTAAGCTCCTTGCGGTCAAAGTCGTGAAGCTCCGCCTCGCGTGCCGTGATAAGCTCTGTATAGAACGCGTCATACTGCTCACGTGTCATAGGACAGTTGAGATAGTCGGGCTCACCCTTGTCGTATCTTGATGCCGCGTAAGCAATGTCCATATTGATGCTTGAGGCATCAACGATAGGTGCCGCCGCATCAAAGAAATGAAGTCCCTCACAGCCAAGTGTCTTTTCGATATAATCGGCCATGGGCCGGCTGGTGAGAGGGCCCGTTGCGATAACGGTGATAACACCGTCCTCGACCGAGGATACCTCCTCTTCAACCACTTCAATATTTTCGTGATTTCTTATCTTGTCCGTTATGTAAGCCGAAAACTCATCGCGGTTGACGGCAAGCGCAGAGCCCGCTGGGACTCTTGTTGCGTATGCCGCCTCCATGATAAGTGAATCGAGTCTGTAGAGCTCCTCCTTGAGAAGCCCGACTCCGTTTGTAAGTCTGTCGGAGCGCAAGGAGTTTGAGCAAACGAGCTCCGCAAATCCCTCGGCGTGATGTGCGGGGGTAAACTTCTTGGGCTTCATCTCAAAAAGTCTTACCTTTATTCCGCGCTCGGCGATCTGCCAAGCCGCCTCACAGCCGGCAAGTCCTGCGCCGTAGACGTTTATATAGTCCTTTTTGAACATATATTATTCCTCTGCATCCTTGGGTGCCGTATACGCCTTTGTAAATCCGCAGGCCTCATCGTGGCAGACAAGCTGATTCTTACCCTTCTTCTGATAAAGGGGCTTTCCGCAGTCGGGGCACTTTTCGTTTACGGGCATATCCCAGGACGAGAAATTGCACTTGGGATAGTTCTCACATCCGTAGAACGCTGTGCGGCTCTTGGAATATCTTACAACGATCTTAGATCCGCACTCGGGACAAGGAACGTCTATATTTTTGGTCTTCTGCTTTGTAAACTTGCACTTGGGATAGTTAGCGCAGGCGTAGAAGCTACCAAACTTACCTGTACGAAGCACCATGTCGCCACCGCAAACCTCACACTTGAAGTCTGCGATCTGAGGCTGCTTCTTTTCGGCCTTCTCCTCCTCTACCGCCTGAGTCTTGTTTTCGGTCAAGGGCTTGGTGTTTCTGCACTTGGGGTAATTGGGGCATGCGGCAAACTTACCAAAGCGACCGTTCTTAACGATCATACGGCTTCCGCATCTGTCGCAGATGATATCCGTCTCCTCAACGGGTATCTCGATCTCAATATTGCCAAGCTTCTCCTCTGCAACGCTAAGCTCCTTGGAGAAATCTGACCAGAAATCCTTCAATACGTTATTGAGGCTCTTTTCGTTCTTTTCGATAGAGTCAAGGTCGTTTTCCATGTCCGCCGT
>JAFWXY010000005.1 GCA_017522905.1 Clostridia bacterium | reverse complement strand
GTAAAAATAGGGGACGAGGTGCTTAACACGCCCTGCCGTCCCGTTGATAAGATAACCCCCAGAATCCTTCAGCTTCTTGACGATATGGTAGAGACCATGCGAGAGGCAGACGGAGTGGGTCTTGCCGCTCCGCAGGTGGGAATTTTGCGCCGGATCGTCGTTATCGAGGTTAACGAGGGTGAGGTTCTTGAGCTTATCAACCCCAAAATAATTGCATATGCAGGTGAGCAGGAGGGCCTTGAGGGCTGTCTCTCTCTCCCCGGTCAGTGGGGAATAGTTCGCCGTCCTATGCACGTAACCGTTCGTGCGCTCAACAGATACGGCGAGGAGGTTGAGTACAGAGGAAGCGAGCTTTTGGCGCGTTGCTTCTGCCACGAGATAGACCACCTTGACGGCAAGCTCTATAATTCCTGCGCTGACAGAATGCTGACAAGGGAAGAGATAGAGGAGTTCAGAGGTTGATTTTGGAGGGTAAAATGAAGGTTTTATTTATGGGAACCCCCGATTTTGCCGTTCCCACACTTGATGCGCTGGTAAAGGGCGGATACGAGGTTGCAGGCGTCGTCACACAGCCCGATAAGCCAAAGGGCAGAGGATATCAGCTCATGCCTCCACCTGTAAAGGTATACGCGCTTGAAAATAACATTGCCGTATATCAGCCCGCAACGCTCAGAGGCGAGGAGTTTGCAGAGCTGCTTGCAGGTATTGACCCCGAGGTCATTGTTGTTGTGGCGTACGGCAAGATATTGCCCTTAAACGTTCTTGAATACCCGAAATACGGCTGTGTGAACGTTCACGGCTCGCTCCTTCCCGAATACAGAGGAGCGGCGCCTATGCAGAGGGCGATAATTGACGGCAAGAAAGAAACGGGAATCACTACCATGCTCATGGCGGCGGGACTTGACACGGGAGATATGCTCCTCAAGGAGACTGTCGAGATAGGTGAGGACGATAATTTTGAGGATATACACGACAGACTTTCCTCGGTTGGCGCAAGCCTGCTTATAAAGACTCTTGAGGGTCTTGAGGCGGGAGAGATTGTTCCTGAGGCACAGGACGATTCAAGGTCTACCTATGCCGCAAAGATAGAAAAGAGCGATTGCGCTATTGATTTTTCGCTTGACGCCAAGGTGTTGCATGATAAGATACGCGGTCTTTCGCCCATTCCGCTTTCATTTACTCATACACCTGACGGAAAGCTGCTCAAGATTGCCAAGAGCAGGCTTTACGATGCCGAGAAGACGGTTAAGTGCCTCCCTGGAACGGTTATTGAGGTCGGTGAGGACATAAAGGTCGCTTGCGGCAAGGGAATAATCTCGCTTTTGACTGTTCTTCCCGAGGGAAAGGGCAGAATGAGCGCGGCGGATTTCGTGCGCGGAAGAAAAATAAACGTAGGCGACGTTTTAAAATAAGTAATTAACAAAAATTTTGAAGGGAGACGGCAATATGGCAGAAAACGCAAGAAAAGTTGCACTCAGGGTGCTTCTTGACGCCGAAAGGAACAAGACGTATTCGAATATTGCCGTTGACAGGGCGCTATCAAAAAGCGAGCTTTCGGGCGCGGACCGCGGACTTGTTACGGCGCTTTGTATGGGCGTTACCGAGAGAAGACTGACGCTTGATGCGATAATCTGCGCGCTTTCCGACAAGGGAAATGACACCGATACTGAGGCAAAGGTGCTTTTGCGTCTTGGAATCTATCAGCTTTTGTTTCTTGACAGGATCCCCGACCACGCGGCGGTCAACGAGACGGTTGAGCTTGCGCCCAAGAGATTGCGCGGCTTTGTAAACGCCATTTTGCGTGAGGTCTTGCGCCGCAGAGATAGCGGCAGACTTGATTCGCTTTTCCCTAATAGAGAGGACGGAGAGGGGAAATACCTTTCCTTAAAGCATTCCTTCCCATTGGATGTTTGCGAGAAATTTTTGGAGCTTTACGGCGTCAAACGCACCGAGAGAATTTTTGAAAAATTCAATTCCGCTCCCCCGATGACGCTCAGAATCAATACACTAAAAATAAGCCCCGAGGAGTATTCCTGTTTGCTTGAAAAAGCAAATATCAATCACCGTCGCTCGCAAAGACTTACGAACGCGATAATCGTAGACTCGGTTTCCTATGATTCGCTTCCCGGTGCTAACGAGGGATATTTCTTTATTCAGGACGAGGCGTCGCAGATCTGCGTTGAGGCACTTAGCGCTGAGAGCGGAGAGCTTTTGATAGACGTATGCTCTTGCCCGGGCTCAAAGTCATTCGGAAGTGCAATCAGAATGGAGAATAAGGGCGAGATCCACTCCTTTGATCTTCACAAGAGCAAGCTTTCTCTGATAGAAAGGAACGCCTTGCGGCTTGGAATAGACATAATCACGGCAGAGGAGCGCGACGGCAGAAGGCCCGACGAGGCTCTTTTCGGCAAGGCAGACAGAGTGCTTTGCGACGTACCCTGCTCGGGACTTGGAGTTATCGCCAAGAAGCCCGAGATAAGATACAAGGATATCTCGGAGTTTGCTCGTCTTCCCGAGATCCAGTATAATATTTTGTCGGAGTCGGCAAAATACGTAAAGAGGGGCGGAATCTTGGTCTATTCGACCTGCACCGTGCTTCCCGAGGAGAATGGCGAGAACGTCAAGAAATTCTTGTCTGAAAATCCCGATTTTGAGGCGGTGGAGTTTTCTGTCGGAGGACTTTTAAGCCAAGACGGAATGCTCTCGCTTACCCCCGACGAGCATAATACCGACGGTTTTTTCGTGGCAAAAATGAAACGCAAGGAATAAAAGATGAAAAATATTTTATCATATACACCCGACGAATTGAAGGCTCTTATGGTAGAGATTGGCGAGCCCGCATATCGCGCGGGGCAGATATTTTCCCAGCTGCATAAGGGAATTGCTCTGTCCGAGATGACAAACGTCGGCAAAAAGACAAAGGCAGAGCTTGAATCGCTCATGGACTGCGCCTTTCCGTTGGTAAGACGTAAGCTTGTGTCAGCTCTTGACGGAACCGTAAAGTATCTCTTTGAGCTAAGTGACAAAAACTGCATAGAATCGGTTGTCATGAAGTATGAGCACGGATATACGATATGTATCTCCTCTCAGGTCGGCTGCAGAATGGGATGCAGGTTCTGCGCGTCAACGATCGCGGGCAAGGTGCGTGACCTTGAGGCAGGTGAGCTGCTCGGTCAGATAATCGCGGCGCAGAGGGATCTTAACATTCGTATTTCAAACGTCGTTATGATGGGAATCGGAGAGCCGCTTGATAATTTTGACAACGTGGTAAAATTCCTCAGGATAGTTAATCTTCCCGAGGGAATAAATATAGGATACAGACACATTTCGCTTTCAACCTGCGGTGTGGTACCGAAGATATACGAGCTCTCTAAGCTTGATCTGCCGATAACGCTTTCAATTTCACTTCATGCGCCCGACGATGATACGCGCTCGGCAATCATGCCTGTGAATAACGCCTGGGGCGTAGGCGAGCTTCTTGACGCGTGCAGAGAGTATTATAAGGTGACGGGAAGAAGGATGTCCTTTGAGTACACGCTCATTTCGGGCAAGAACGACTCGCCCGACAGCGCGGTGCATCTTGCCAATGTGCTCAATTCCAAGCTTCGCTCGCGCAGTGAAACGATGCCGATACACGTTAATCTCATACCTGTAAACGAGGTTGAGGAGAGCGGATTCAAAAGCTCGGGCAGGGATTCGGTAAGACGCTTTGCCGCAGAGCTTGAGAAGCGCGGAATACGTGCGACGGTCCGCCGCACGCTCGGCTCAGACATAAACGCATCCTGCGGCCAGCTTCGCCGCGAGGAAAGCCAAAGCTAAACGCCACGGCTACCACCGGTTGTGTTTTCCGTCGCTTTTTCAAAAAGCGACCGCTAATCCAACGCGCGGAGCGTTGGTCGCGCCT
>JAFWXY010000064.1 GCA_017522905.1 Clostridia bacterium | reverse complement strand
GAGGTAATACATATGTTTTTTGCGCGCGGACTAACTATAGGAAACGCAAATCTTGACGAGGACGAGTTTCTTGAGTGCGAGAGGATCCCGCTTAAAAAACTGGTAGATATGGTCTGCAATAACGAGGTTTTCGATGCTAAAACCCAGATCGCCGCCCTCCGAGTTTGGAAAATGTTAAAGGAATAAATCAAAAGGCTTGACGAATTTACCGTCAAGCCTATCTTTTATTTCAAAAATCTGAATCTGTGTCTGAGTTTTATCAGATACAACGTAATAATCCTTGTAATAGCAATGTCGTAAACAACAAAGATCACGTTAAGTATCGCGTAAATGATTGCTACGAGAACTCCGCCTATGTTCATGCCGCCAAAAAGCGTTGAGAATTCAAGTAGCAAAAGCTCAAGCTCCCCGAAAAAAAGGAAATAACAAATTGCCGCATATACCGTAACCGCTGCATTGAATACGGCAAGCTTCAATACCCACGCGAGAGTTGTCGGTAGCCGTTCAAGCTTTGCCTTGACTATCGGGTAATAACCAAAGAAAAGAAGATATATCCAGCCGCTAAGCGACTGCGGCATAATCAAAACCGCAAGTATGCCTGTCACTGCATAGATCATGAGAGGATAGCCCTTCCCCATCTCAATAACGGCAAAAATGCAGAAGAATGAAGCGAGAGCCGCCATCGAGAGGTCTAAGACCTCAACGAGTCCGCCTACCGTCAGCAGAACGACGCCCATCGAGGCCAGAATAGCACCAAGAGTGAGCTTTTTCGTTCTTTCGGACACACCGCGTCCCATGCCTATCCCTCCTTTTGCTTTTTTAATCAGCGTTTTTTAGCAGCACCTGATAAGATCCCCACCCATGCACTCGCAGCAGCAGTCCGCGCAAAACAAGGTAGAGCAAACGTCACAGCCAGAGCAACCTGCCGCCTGACTTGTCTGGTAGCCGTTGCCGTAGCCTCGTGCCTGCATATTAAGTCTATCAAGCGCGGCTCTGTATTCGGAATTTGTGGGATCCATGTTGCACGCAGTATTGATCATTCTCTGCGCGTCAACGTAGTATCCCTTCTTTATAAGAACACAACCCATAAGATAGTGCCATTCAGCGCCTCTGTCACCTGCATTTATTGAATTGAGCTCTGCTTCAGCCGCACCGATATTGCCTGTATTTATATTTCTGCGAATATTGGCGTAGTTGTAGCTACCGTTGTATGATGAGCCTCTTCCCGAATTATTTCCGCCTGATGAGCCACCCTGGCGCATCTTCTGTATCTCCTCGTACGCGGCGTTTACCTCCTTCATCTTTTCCTCGGCAAGCTCCTTTAGGTCACCGTCGGCATATTTATCGGGATGGTACTTGCGGGCCAGCTTTCTGTATGCTTCCTTAATTGTGTCGTCGCTATCCGTAGGATTGACACCCAGCACCTTATATGGGTCTCTATATTCAGCCATTTTCAGTCTTTCCTTTCACAATGTTATCATTACATTTACACTGATTAATGCCCAGCACCTTTTCCGCCGTATTGGGCATTCCTCGGTATATTATATTTGACACGATCGCTTCAATATCATAAAGCTCGTTGTATTCAATCAGATCAAATGCGGGCTCTGCCGCGAGAAGCTCAAGGCGGAGAGAATTTGCAACCGTTTCTCTGTCCTCGTCGGGTATTGTTCCGTTATAGAGGCAGGCAAAGGCGTTGAATCTCTGCCTTTTTATATCTTCTTGAAGATCGTCTGCCGCATCAACGATATATATCCACCGTCCAATATGCTTGCCGATCTTTCTCATTATCTTTTTGTCGTTGCCTTCAAGTCCGTATGAAACTATATCTGCAAGTATCTCGCCAAATGCATCCGCAGGAATATCTACCGAGGCAAGCCTTTGGCTTTCTATCATGGATAACTTTTTAAGTCCATCGGAAACCAACTTGTCAAGCTCGGAGTATTGCTTCAGTGCTTTTCGTCTCATACCGGCAGCAAGCGGTCTGGCAAGCTTTGCCTTCAGTCTCTTTGTTCCTTTTTCGTCGTTTATATCGTCGATGATCTTGCCATACGTTAGTATCGCCGCAGCGTGTGCACAATAAGCAAGAGGCTCACAATGCGCTACATAGGCTCTTTTGCGTAGAGGGTGCGCCATGCATCGTCCCTTTTTGATTTGGGGCTGCTCGCCCGCTATCGCAAGTCTAAGTAAAGCCAAAAAGACGAAGTCGTAGTTTAAGGTAAACCTTGAGCATTGTCCCGTGCATTTGCCCTGAGAGCGGCAAAGTCCGCAATATACCGCGCGATAGTATTCATTTTCTCTGACGCGCATCTCAGGCGTGTCTGTGCGAATATATCCGAACATTCTAAACTCCCCCCATTCTATACACTCTTTATATAATACTATAAAATAGCGAATTATACAAGTAGGTTTTGTGAATTTTATTTGATTAATTCGACAATTAGACAATATATCATAAAAAATTTCATATACCTCTTGAAAAAATCAGGAAAATAGGTTATACTATGGAATGGAAATTTTATACGGAGGAATTAAAATGTCTCTTACACTTAAAAAGAATGAAAAGTTTAGCGGCGTTCGCGGTCCTGTACTTACAATTGTTATGGATGGAGTAGGTCTTGCTCCCGACACCGTCTCCAACGCGGTTGCGACCGCATATACACCTAATCTTGATTCGCTTATGGCAAATTATCCTATGGTTGCGCTCAAGGCACACGGAACGGCAGTAGGTCTTCCCTCTGACGACGACATGGGTAACAGCGAGGTCGGACACAATGCACTTGGAGCAGGTCAGGTCTTTGCACAGGGCGCAAAGCTCGTTACACAGTCTATCGAGAGCGGCAAGATGTTTGCATCCGACACCTGGAAGGAGATTATCGCAAACGTAAAGGCGAATAACTCCACACTTCACTTCCTCGGACTCTTTTCCGACGGAAACGTTCACTCTCATATCGACCATCTCAAGGCTATGCTTGCCGAGGCGAAGGCTGAGGGTGTGGCAACTGTTCGCGTTCACATTCTTATAGACGGACGTGACGTTGGCGAGACCAGCGCACTCGAATATATCGATCCCTTTGAGGAGTATATCGCGTCGCTTTCCGACGAGAATTGCAATATCAAGATTGCAAGCGGCGGCGGTAGAATGAAGATCACAATGGACCGCTACGAGGCCGACTGGTCTATGGTAGAGCTCGGCTGGAAGACTCACGTTCTTGGTGAAGGTAGACAGTTTGCTTCTGCTCACGAGGCGGTTGAGACCTACAGAGCGGAGCTTAAGGTTATCGACCAGGATCTTCCTCCCTTCGTTATCGCAGAGAACGGCAAGCCCGTAGGCACCGTTGAGGATGGCGACAGCATGATATTCTTCAACTTCCGTGGCGACCGTTCCATCGAGATCTCCAAGACCTTTGATGCTCCCGAGGGTGCATTTGATAAGTTTGATCGCGTACGCGTTCCTAAGGTAGTATATGCAGGAATGCTTGAGTACGACGGAGATTTGCACATTCCCTCAAAGTTCCTTGTAAATCCCCCCGAGATCACCGAGACAATGGGCGAGTACCTTGCTAATAGCGGTGTTAAGCAGTACGCTATCTCCGAGACCCAGAAGTACGGACACGTAACGTATTTCTGGAACGGAAACAAGTCGGGTAAGTTCTCCGAGGAGCTTGAAACCTACGTTGAGGTTCCCTCTGACGTAGTTCCCTTTGAGCAGAGACCCTGGATGAAGTGCGCAGAGATCACAGATCAGCTCATCGAGGCCCTTGAGTCGGGCGCATACGATTATTACCGTGTAAACTTCCCCAACGGAGACATGGTTGGACATACAGGCTCCCTTGCGGCAACACGTTGCTCTATGGAGGCGCTTGATCTCCAGCTTGGCAGAATTCTCCCCGTTATCGACAAGCTCGGCGGCGTAGCACTCATCACCGCGGACCACGGTAATGCAGACGAGATGTGTGAGATGGATAAGAAGACAGGTCAACCCAAGGTCGGCAAGGATGGCAAGCTTAAGGCAAAGACCAGCCACACACTCAATAAGGTTCCCTGTATCATTTACGATAACACCGATGCAAAGAATTCTTATACAGTAAAGGCAGATAACGGTCAGTTCGGTCTTTCCAACGTTGCGGCAACAATGGTTAACCTCATGGGTTACGATGCACCCGCCAAGTGGGATGAAAGCGTAATTGAAATTAAATAATTAAAAGCATAAGGCAGTCTCGATCGAGACTGCCTTAAATAATTTATGGGGGGCGCTAACGCCCCCCGATTTATTTTATCTTATTTTGTCCAACCGTTAAATTCGGAAATGTGAATTGAATCACCGTTAATAATAACGTATTCAACGTTTGTGCCGGTAAATGCATCTGAAAGAATTGCAACTATGGGACGGCCGTAGATGTAAGCAGGAATGTAAACGTCAATATCCTCACACGCGCCCATACCAACAAGGATATAACCTGTCTGGTCCTCGTTAAGTGCATATGCAAGACCCTTACTTGTATTTACATCCTCAAAGCTTCCGCATTCGGTGCACTCGCCGTTTTCAAAATTGTGTGCGGGATCAATGGGTGTCATGTACGACAATGCAACGTAGCATTTTTCACAGTATGAGTATGCACTTCTTCCCTGTGCAAAGCAGGTGGAATCAATTTGCTCTACTTCAACGGGCGTATGATCACCCGAGCAGCTGGTCACGGATAAATAGGACGCACCATAGAGGTAGGAACGGTCAACGTATGTGCTACCGATATCGGAGAAAGTAGAGATTCCTTCAATTATAAATGCTCCGTTCATTGTTGCAGAAAAACCGTAGGATTCAATATATCCGTCTGCGCTGAACGTGTAATCATATACGGGATCGCTGAGCTGAATACCTTCAAAGCTCATATCGGGATACATCAACTCCATGATTTCGACAAGACGATTTGCGCTGAACTTCATCTTAACGTACATCTTTCCGTCAACGTCTTTGTAGAATTCAACGTCCTTGAAGTCCTCGGGCTGCATTTCGATCGATGCAGAGCTGATGGTTCCTTGATGGAGCCAATATTCGTATGATGTGGGAGCTGCATAAAGATTTCCATATTGCTCGAAATAGAGATGACCGTCAACGTATCCGTTGATTGTTCTGGAGACGTCTCCACCGCTGGCATAATCTATTTCGGTTGAGATCATCAGGAAGTCACGTCCGGATACCTGCTGGGTCGTGGTAGTCGAGAGCATTTTTTCACCCATCAAATACGTGCTGTATTTAGAGGTGAAGGTATAGTTCTCATAGTTGTGTGCTATGTTGTTCATAGCCTCAACATAGGTCTCGTATGGAGTCTTACCCTGATTGAATATAGCAGTTATCTTGAAGGTGGGCGTATCACTGCCGTACCAGGAGCTTCCCCAAGCCTCAGGCTGAGCAAAGTCTGCACACTCAATTGTTTCGAGATTGTAGCATCCGCTGAACGCGTTGTCGCCTATTGCCTCGATAGTCTTGGGAATTACGACCTTTTGGATGCTTGCTTTGTTTTCAAATGCACCTGCCTTGATACCAACTACAGGGCAACCGTCGTGTGTGTCGGGAATTACGAGAGTGGTGGGATTTTCTCCATCCTCAAGTCCTGCAACTACGTACTGAGTTGTGGATCTGACAAACGAGAATGTAGAAACAAGCTCCTCAAATATAAGTCCGGTTGTAACCTTAAGATTGCATTCGGTACACTGACCGTCAACGTAGTTGTGTCCGTCGGAGGTGATCGTGTACTGATTCTTCATTATCATTCCACAGTCCTTGCACTTCTCGCCGTCGCTAAGACCAACGGATGTGCAGGTTGAGTTATAACCCTTAACGGTAACTGCAGTATGGGGTGTTACGGGAATTACCTCCTGCTCTACAAGCACGTCTCCGCATGAGGAGCAACGGTAACCGTTTGTAAGTCCTGTGGATGAGCAGGTTGCAACGTATCCCTTAATGATCTCACGTGTGTGATCGATTATCGGAATCTCTTCTTGATATGTGAGTGTTTCGCCGCAAGTCATGCAGTATGTTTCGTCAGAAAGACCGGGCTCCTTGCAGGTTGCGGGATAGCCGGGATTGCTGATTGCGGGGTCATGTCCTGCGGGAACAACCTCGAGTCCTGATTCTACGTAACCGCAATTTACGCACTGCTCGCCTTCTGTGCGGCCATCCTCTGTGCAAGTCTTAGAAATCGCTTCTACGTGCTCAAGCACGTGACCTGCAGGAATCTTCTCGGGTTCCTTAAGTGTGAGTCCGCATCTAGAGCAAGCCTCACCCTCTGACCAACCGTCCTCGGTACATGTGGGCTCAATAGCAACAATCTTTTCAAAGTTGTGTGCCGCATAGATTGTTGTGGAAGGTACAGTTACAGTGTTACATACAGTGCAGTACTGCTCTTCGGTTTTTCCGTTTTCGGTGCAGGTAGCTTCGACGGCATCACGGGTTGCAATTGTATGCTGAGCGGGAATCTCCTTGGGCTCAATTACGTATTCCCCGCATCTTTTACATTTTTCACCTGCGGTGCTACCGTTAACGGTGCATGTGGGCTCAACAGCAGCGATTACCTCAATATCGTGACCCACTGCATCCAATTTGTCGTTGCTGGGATATCCGCATTTGGAGCACTCATAATACACCATTCCGTAGCCAACACACGCCTCCTCGCGGTGTATCTCCACAAAATCGTGATCACAGCTGTCGCCACCAAAATCGCAAGCGACAACCAGGCATGCCATCATCAATATAGCGATGCATGCAATCAAAAGCTTAAAAGTTCTTTTCATAGCCTTCTCCATTTGTTTTTTAGTATTTTATTTTCTCGAATGATAAAATATTCTAATGCCCTATATCAGTGATTATATCACATATTTATTAAATGTCAATATTATAAGAAAAAAACAGCCTTAAATTGAGAAAAGTCCTACATCATCGCGTCATAGATTATTCTCAATGCCCCCATTTTAGGTGTTACGTAAAACGTATCCACGGTTACGTCATATCCGAATTTAGGGTATAGGTGTTCATATGAGGCTTCGGCAGAGCCGATGCATCTGTCCTCGCGTGCTTTTTCCCTTTCCTTGAGCACCTCACGCGGGCAAGTCACCTGAACTAACAGTATAGAATACTGCTCTAGCATTTCATTTAATTTATCGAAGATTCTCTCGCTTACAATAACGTGATCAATGATAACTCCGTCGTATTTTTCGAGGTCATTTATAACCTGCTTACACATATCGCCCGAGATCTCAAAAAAGTCAGCCTCGTGTATCTTCTTGTTAGTGCCAAGCTTCATAAAATCATCAATTGATACAATGGAATAATTGACGAATAAAGATACCTGCAGTTGCTTTTGTAAAGCACGTGATAGCGTTGATTTTCCGCTACTCGACGGGCCGTTGAGTAATATGATCTTCTGTGGCTCCTTTGGCTTTTTCATAATGTGTCACCTGTAAATTGTCTTGTTTAAATGTAAATTAGATATCCCTACAAATACATTATATCATATAAATCCTGAAAAGTAAATAGGAAAACAAAAAGCCCTGCATAGCAGAGCTTTTTGTATATCGAAATAATCCCGAATGGGTAATTATCTCTTGGAGTTTTGGCAACACCGTTTGATATCGTGAATATCGTGTAATATCGTTTGATATCGTAGCTTTATCGTGTGATTTCGTGCGATATCGTGAACATCGTGAGTATCGTTTGATAAAATGTTGCACCAAATTTGCACCAAGATCACACCAACGCTTAACGCCTATTCAGCTCGACAAATTGGAATTTGATGAAATTTAAACTACTCTTTCTTTTCTTCGTTTTCTTCATTTACGTACTCTTTGAAAAAGTTTGACAACTGCTCGTCATAGCACCCGATAACACAAAATATCAATCCAAGTGGTACACCTATGATAAACAAGACATACCCAAAATCACCTTCGTACATAATTGCTCCCATTAACGCAATCATCAAAAAAGCGATGCCAAGCAACATTTTCTTTAGCCCTTTCATATTGTAATATCTCCTTTCGTATTATTCAAGCAAACAAAAAGGAAGCCATCTTCGGATAGCTTCCGTAAATTCTATGTTCTTCCCAACATCTGTGTGTCGGGCATTCCTACGTTGGCATTATCCAAATCAGGTTCTCGGTCGAAGGTCACACCTTCCTCTCAGCCTGTATACAAGCTCCCGTTTGTTCAGTTGTAACTGTATTATACACCTTTTTATATGAATTTGCAATAGTTTTCAATCACATTTTTATTGAAATATTTTCACCTACAAATTCAAGTTTATCTATTAGTTGTATTATACCATAAAAACGGTGAAAAGTAAATAGGACGGCTCAATTCTTTACAAATTGAACCGCCCTTTTTGATTAAAGCAAATCGTGCTCGATAGATTCGCCATCTTGGCTTTGTATTCTTTGAATTTGTATTCTTTGAAGATGTGAACGTAGATATTAGAGGTGATTT
>JAFWXY010000004.1 GCA_017522905.1 Clostridia bacterium | reverse complement strand
GTGGCCAGACTCAGGTTCTGACCATTGCCACCCTGGGCACCCTGAACGAGGCTCAGATGCTTGACGGTATCGACAACGAAACCTCCAAGCGCTATATGCACCACTACAACATGCCCGGCTTCTCCACCGGTGAGGCCAAGGCTGCCCGTTCCCCCGGACGCCGTGAGATCGGTCACGGTGCGCTGGCTGAGCGTTCTCTGGTTCCCGTTCTTCCCTCCGAGGAGGAGTTCCCCTACGCGATCCGTCTTGTATCCGACGTAGTATCCTCTAACGGCTCTACGTCTCAGGGCTCGGTTTGCGGTTCCACACTCGCTCTTATGGCAGCAGGTGTTCCGATCAAGGCTCCCGTTGCAGGTATCTCCTGCGGTCTTATCACCGCTGAGGACGGCTCTTGGGACACCATGATCGACATTCAGGGTCTTGAGGACTTCTACGGCGACATGGACTTCAAGGTTGCAGGTACAAAGAAGGGTATCACATCAATTCAGATGGACCTCAAGATCGACGGTCTTACACCCGAGATCATCGCTCGCGCATTCGAGCAGACAAAGGCAGGCCGTGAGTACATTATCGACGAGGTAATTCTCAAGGCTATCGAGGCTCCCAGAGCTGAGGTATCGAAGTACGCTCCCAAGATGACATCCTTCCACATCGATCCCGAGAAGATCCGTGAGGTTATCGGTAAGGGCGGATCCGTGATCCAGAAGATCTGCGCAGAGTCCGGCGCTAAGGTCGACATTAACGACGAGGGTCTCATTACGATCGCGGCTATCAACGGCGAGAGCGCAGCAATCGCTAAGTCTATGATCGATGCTATCGTGTTTGAGCCCGAGGTTGGTTGCACATACAACGGTACAGTCGTTAAGATCCTTGCAAGCAAGGATAAGCCCAACGAGGATATCGGATGCTTCGTTGAGTACGCTCCCGGTAAGGAAGGAATGGTTCACATCTCCAAGATCTGCCAGAAGCGCATCAACAAGGTAACAGATGCAGGCATCGACGTAGGAAGCGCAGTTAAGGTTAAGTTTATGGGTCTTGATAAGAAGGGCCGTATGGACTTCTCCATCCGCGACGCTGAATAATCAGTACAAAAAACAAAAAAGATTGCCGAGGGAAACACCTCCCTCGGCAGGATAAAAATAAAAATTTAAGGAGATATAAAATGGCTTTTCTTGAAAATGTCGATAAGGCAAAGCTTCAAAAAATCTTGCTCATAACTATTTCCGCGCTCATGCTCGCGGCACTTGGACTTCTCCTTGCTATTGTAATAATGAGTATCGAGCCCGCAGGACTTCAGGGCACGGATATGAACTTTACAGACTACGTTCTCGAGGAAAACGATACCAAAACAGGTTCGCTCGTCCTTGCGGATCAAAACCACAAATATGCAGTTGACAGAGCTCTTCTTGATCTTGTTGATTGCCAGGGCTACCGCGACACACAAATGAGCGCAGAGGGTATTACCGAGAAGAATTACCTTCCCTACAAGGGTATGATGCTCAATAAGACCGCAATGGAGAATGCCCACAAGCTTCTTACAGATCTCAGAGCAGGAGTTGAAGACTCCAAGGCAGTGACCATCGACGCCGCATTCGACAGAATCGTAAACGGCGGAGCTGAGACAGAGGGCTACAACACGGGTCTTCTTATGTTCCTCTCCGACAACGCCTCCGATTCCGGCAACCATATCGCTCTTGGTGAGGACTACAAGGCTTGGCTTGATGACAACGCCGCAAAATACGGCTTTGTAAACGAGTTTGAGGATGCATACCGCTACGTTGGCGTAGCACACGCAAAGTACATTGCAGACGAGAAGCTTTCTCTTGCCGAGTATGTTGAGCTTCTCAAGAAGAATACAAGCAACGAAAAGGGCCTTACAACAAAAGATGCCGAGGGCAACGAGTATTACGTATACTACGTATCCGCCAAGGCGGGCGAAACCATCAAGGTTCCCGCAAGCAACGAATACACTGTCTCGGGTACAAACGAGGGCGGCGTAATAGTAACGGTAAAGCTTGCAAAATAATTGATACAAATAAACCTTATTGCCCGTGGGTGTCACGGGCAATAACTTTTAGTGAAGGATAGAAAATGAGATATTTTACAAAAGAATGGTATAATGACACATTGATCGCCGATATGTGCTTCCAGCTCCGTAAGAACGAAAGCGCAGCTGTTTTCTCCGAGAGATTCTTTGAGAAGCTCTACGCAGTCGAGGAGCACGCCTACGCGAAGTATGTAAAGCGCAATGCCAAAGCCGCTAAGCAAAGCTTCGATAAGGAAGCGGCTGCGCGCGAGTTTGCCGAGAATTATAAAGAAAACCTTGAGTTCGTCAAGGCTAATCTCCCGAGCGAGATTCTTGAGTGTGTAAAGGACGTGCGCATCCTCGCGCTCGGCACGGCAACCAATGACGTTGCTATGCAGATAACGCGCTTCTGCGGCAAGAAAAACCGCCTCTGCGAGGCAATCCTGCGTGAGTATAACAATGCGAGCGAACAGGCTGACGAAAGGATCGGCGGAGCAGTTGCCAAATGCCTGCTTTCCCTTACGGGCGCTGAGATAGTCTCCCTTGAGCAGAACGGCGAAAATGCAACTTTTATTTTCAATCCTGCAGAAAGCGCAGAGGCAAAAGCTCTTATTTTGGAGAATGCAGCTCTAACAGAGAGCGACGGCAGCCTTTCGGGCGCGGCAGTCGTAAAATATGAGCTTCTCACGGCAGAGGAAGGCGGATTTGAGTTCTCAATTCTCGCTCTTAACAATGATTCTTCCCTCCTTTGCGTATCATATAAGATAAGCGGCATTTCCCTCTGATATTTTCGAAATTACAATTTGCAACTCGTTTTGGAAATTATGCAAATATTAGTTGACATAATTTTGTTTAAATTGCCAATTACATTTTTTGCTAAAATATGGTAAAATAAAATATAGGCACTTCCGCACAGCATTTTCCCAGAACAGAAAGAGGTACCCAAATTGTTTTCGATCGGCGATAAGATAATCTACGGCTCTGATGGCGTCTTTACAGTCTCCGAATATGCGTCATCTCCCATTGATAAGAACGACACAAGGCAGTTCTATGTCCTGCGCCCGATTCACGGTCCCGTCGGAAATATAATTATGACTCCTGTTGACAACGAGAAGGCGAAGATCCGCCCCGTTATGTCTCGTGAAGAAGCGCTTGCATTCATTGACGCAATGCCCTCTGTAGAGATTTTGACCGTCAACCGCGAGAAAGACCGTCGCGACACCTATCGAAAGGCACTGGAGGTGGCAAGCGCGGAGGCTATGATCAGTATCATAAAAACCGTTATCCGGCGCCGCGAGGAGCTTGCCAAGGTCAAAAAGCGACCCTCAGAGTCAGACAATGACTACGAGAAGAAGGCAAAGCATTGCCTGTACGGCGAGCTGTCGGTGGCACTTGATATTCCGATTGCCGACGTCGAGAGATTTATCGAGTGCAGACTTGAGTCGGTGGCGGCGGGATAATCTAACCGGTAAAGAAAAATTATGACCAACAAATTCAAATGAATTTGTTGGTCTTTTGTTTACAGACGCTTGATATAGACACGCGAATCCTCGCCGTTCATATCCTTCATTATCTGAAAGAAAGAATAGCCGTATTTTTCGTAAAGTCCTATGTGATTTGTTGAAATATAAACTGCAGACTGCCCGTCGGAGCGCGCAAGCGACTCCGCAAATCTCAAAAGCTCTCCGGACGCACGGTGTCCCCTGTAGCTTGGATATGTATAAACGAATCCTATCCAAGGGGTCAAAGCCGTGGGCTGTATGTCGTCCTTCTCTGCAAGCGTGCAAAAGGAGACAAGCTGCTCGCCGTCGACAAGCATAAGGACTCTTGTGTTCTCGCCGAGAAGGTTATATATCGTTTGGTTTTCCAAAATATCGCAGAGAAACCTACCCGCACCCCACTCGCATTCACGAAGTTTTTGTATCCAGTGCGGCTTGTTTGCACAGGTGGAATATTCTATTATTTGCATTATATCACTCCATGTCAATTCATTAAAATTATTATAGCACATATAGTAAATTTTTTCAATAGGAGGATATAGCTATGAGCATCGTGTTTGTGAGTGATATGCCTCGCCGTGCTCGGCGTGATATTGTCGCCGTGCGACAGTGATATTGCGCCATTCGGCGCAGTGATATTGTATTCGCCTTGTTACTTTAACGCGCGAAACGCATTCCACTCGCCGAAGGCGAATACAACTGCTCGCCAAAGGCGAGCTGGGGTCAGAACCCTGTTTTGCGTAGTGCCTAACTAACCCCCACGTTTATCCGCCAAAGCGTGCCGTCGCTCTCGCTCCGGCAGGTTCGTGATTTAGCTAATGAAGCACCTTGGTAGTGAGGAAAATCGGGGTCAGAACCCTGTTTTGCGTGGAGTTTATTTGTGGCGTTTGTTACTCTGGCAAAACGTGCCGGCGCCGCCGCGCTCGGCAGGTTCGTGATTTAGCTAATGAAGCACCTTGGTAGTGAGGAAAATCGGGGTCAGAACCCTGCTTTGCGTGGAGCTTATTTGTGGCGTTTGTTACTTTGGCAAAGCGTGCCGTCGCTCTCGCTCCGGCAGGTTCGCTATTTAGCTAATGAAGCACTTGGATAGTGAGGAAGATCGGGGTCAGAACCCTGCTTTGCGTAGTGTTCAATTTAACCCCGCGTTTGTCTGGCAAAGCGCGCCGAACGCGACGCGTGTCGGCGGGTTCAGACCGTGAGAACTGGGAGCAAAAAAGATGCCATAGGCTGAAGCCTATGGCATCTTTTTTGGTGCCGGTGATCGGGGTCGAACCGATACGGTATCGCTACCACTGGATTTTGAGTCCAGCACGTCTGCCAATTCCATCACACCGGCATATATGTCAAGCACCTTGTTATTTTACCGCATTTTAAGGCTTTTGTCAAGTGGTTTTTGAGAAATATTTTGATTATTTACTCCCCTTATCTTCTCTGCGACAAAAAAAGCCTTGACAAGAGCCTCAAAATAATGTATAATATCCCTTGCGCAAAAGAAAAGGAGAGAGGAGGAGCACTCATGGCGAACAAAAACGGCGGAATCAAGATCGCAGCGCAGAACAAAAAGGCGTACCACGACTATTTCGTTGAGGAAAAATATGAGGCGGGCATCGAGCTTTTCGGTACCGAGGTCAAGAGCATTCGCGCAGGAAGTGTCAACCTCAAGGACTCCTACTGTGACATCAAGGACGGCGAGCTTTTCGTTATTGGAATGCACGTAAGCCCTTACGAGCACGGAAACATCTTCAACCGCGATCCCCTGCGCCGTCGCAAGCTTCTTATGCACAAGCGCGAGATCATGAAGCTGCACGGACTTGTGGCACAAAAAGGCATGTCGCTGATACCTCTGTCGCTTTATTTCAAGAATTCGCACGTCAAGGTAGAGCTTGGTCTTTGCCGAGGTAAGAAGATGTATGATAAACGCGATTCTATTGCAGAGCGCGACGCAAATCGAGAAATCGACAGGAAAATGAAGGAGAGCTATAAATAGCCCACCACAAAACACACTCAAAATGCACATTTTACGCCTCAAAACGGCGTATTACGGGGCTGTAAAGGTTTCGACGGGGATTTTGAGGTATGATAAGCGGGTAGAGCCGAGTAATCTCTTAAACTGCTCAAGCTTTAAAAAATAAACGACAACAATAGTGTTGCTATGGCTGCCTAATCATCGCTCCCTCGGGAGCTGATGATGGCAGTGCTGCGGTCTGCGGACCGCCCGTTCCTCCCGTCAGGACCACGAGTCGGGACTGAGCGTCATGTCAGTGGTGAACTTGCATCGGTGGTTTATCGTTGAGCCGGTCATGAACTAAACGGTTGCTCTCAGACATAGCCTGATCACCGGCGGTGCATGGGAAAAGACTAAAAGATGATCTGCACCCGGAGAAAGTTGTATCAAGAGGTTTTCGGACAGGGGTTCAATTCCCCTCAGCTCCACCAAACGTGTATTGGACGAACACCTACTTCTTTAGCGGCGGCTTCGCCGTAAAGGTTTCGCTCTGATACGAACAGAAAAACGCCATCTTAGATGAAAGTCTAAGGTGGCGTTTTTTTCGTATATTCTCTTTTTAATAGCTATCAGTCATTTATGTATAAACAACCATCAATGAAAACACTTTCGTTACCAAAACCAATATCCTTCCAATACGAATTTTGAACTGTGAATATAGATCTTATGGTCGGCACAAATAGTTTTTCACTATTCTGTGTAGCTATAATTCTATAAGCATACAATTCCAATGACAATAGCGCAGCCAAAGCGCTTATTACATTCTTCAAATTTGCATATTGATAATACTT